>NZ_CP070356.1:1830000-2181875 GCF_016919445.1 Pseudomonas sp. PDNC002
GGGCGTTTTAGTCGCTGGGTATAGACCCGAAACCGGGCGATCTATCCATGAGCAGGTTGAAGGTTAGGTAACACTGACTGGAGGACCGAACCCACTCCCGTTGAAAAGGTAGGGGATGACTTGTGGATCGGAGTGAAAGGCTAATCAAGCTCGGAGATAGCTGGTTCTCCTCGAAAGCTATTTAGGTAGCGCCTCACGTATCACTCCAGGGGGTAGAGCACTGTTTCGGCTAGGGGGTCATCCCGACTTACCAAACCGATGCAAACTCCGAATACCTGGAAGTGTCAGCGTGGGAGACACACGGCGGGTGCTAACGTCCGTCGTGAAAAGGGAAACAACCCAGACCGTCAGCTAAGGTCCCAAAGTTATGGTTAAGTGGTAAACGATGTGGGAAGGCTTAGACAGCTAGGAGGTTGGCTTAGAAGCAGCCACCCTTTAAAGAAAGCGTAATAGCTCACTAGTCGAGTCGGCCTGCGCGGAAGATGTAACGGGGCTCAAACCATACACCGAAGCTACGGGTGCATCGCAAGATGCGCGGTAGAGGAGCGTTCTGTAAGCCTGTGAAGGTGAGTTGAGAAGCTTGCTGGAGGTATCAGAAGTGCGAATGCTGACATGAGTAACGACAATGGGAGTGAAAAACTCCCACGCCGAAAGACCAAGGGTTCCTGCGCAACGTTAATCGACGCAGGGTTAGTCGGTCCCTAAGGCGAGGCTGAAGAGCGTAGTCGATGGGAAACAGGTTAATATTCCTGTACTTCTAGTTACTGCGATGGAGGGACGGAGAAGGCTAGGCCAGCTTGGCGTTGGTTGTCCAAGTTTAAGGTGGTAGGCAGAGATCTTAGGTAAATCCGGGGTCTTAATGCCGAGAGCTGATGACGAGTCATCTTTTAGATGATGAAGTGGTTGATGCCATGCTTCCAGGAAAAGCTTCTAAGCTTCAGGTAACTAGGAACCGTACCCCAAACCGACACAGGTGGTTGGGTAGAGAATACCAAGGCGCTTGAGAGAACTCGGGTGAAGGAACTAGGCAAAATGGCACCGTAACTTCGGGAGAAGGTGCGCCGGCGAGGGTTAAGGATTTACTCCGTAAGCCCATGCCGGTCGAAGATACCAGGCCGCTGCGACTGTTTATTAAAAACACAGCACTCTGCAAACACGAAAGTGGACGTATAGGGTGTGACGCCTGCCCGGTGCCGGAAGGTTAATTGATGGGGTTAGCGAAAGCGAAGCTCTTGATCGAAGCCCCGGTAAACGGCGGCCGTAACTATAACGGTCCTAAGGTAGCGAAATTCCTTGTCGGGTAAGTTCCGACCTGCACGAATGGCGTAACGATGGCGGCGCTGTCTCCACCCGAGACTCAGTGAAATTGAAATCGCTGTGAAGATGCAGTGTATCCGCGGCTAGACGGAAAGACCCCGTGAACCTTTACTGTAGCTTTGCACTGGACTTTGAGCCTGCTTGTGTAGGATAGGTGGGAGGCTTTGAAGCGTGGACGCCAGTCTGCGTGGAGCCATCCTTGAAATACCACCCTGGCATGCTTGAGGTTCTAACTCTGGTCCGTTATCCGGATCGAGGACAGTGTATGGTGGGCAGTTTGACTGGGGCGGTCTCCTCCTAAAGAGTAACGGAGGAGTACGAAGGTGCGCTCAGACCGGTCGGAAATCGGTCGTAGAGTATAAAGGCAAAAGCGCGCTTGACTGCGAGACAGACACGTCGAGCAGGTACGAAAGTAGGTCTTAGTGATCCGGTGGTTCTGTATGGAAGGGCCATCGCTCAACGGATAAAAGGTACTCCGGGGATAACAGGCTGATACCGCCCAAGAGTTCATATCGACGGCGGTGTTTGGCACCTCGATGTCGGCTCATCACATCCTGGGGCTGAAGCCGGTCCCAAGGGTATGGCTGTTCGCCATTTAAAGTGGTACGCGAGCTGGGTTTAGAACGTCGTGAGACAGTTCGGTCCCTATCTGCCGTGGACGTTTGAGATTTGAGAGGGGCTGCTCCTAGTACGAGAGGACCGGAGTGGACGAACCTCTGGTGTTCCGGTTGTCACGCCAGTGGCATTGCCGGGTAGCTATGTTCGGAATAGATAACCGCTGAAAGCATCTAAGCGGGAAACTAGCCTCAAGATGAGATCTCACTGGGAACTTGATTCCCCTAAAGGGCCGTCGAAGACTACGACGTTGATAGGTCGGGTGTGTAAGCGCTGTGAGGCGTTGAGCTAACCGATACTAATTGCCCGTGAGGCTTGACCATATAACACCCAAACAATTTGTGTGTTAGACGGTGAAGACGTAACGAACCGAAAGTTCGTGTGAACCGCAAATACCTGTCACATACCCGAATCTGGATGAGCGTGTGCGCAAGCCACGAGCGTCCGAAAGAATTGCTTGACGACCATAGAGCGTTGGAACCACCTGATCCCATCCCGAACTCAGTAGTGAAACGACGCATCGCCGATGGTAGTGTGGGGTCTCCCCATGTGAGAGTAGGTCATCGTCAAGCTCCTATCCCAAAGCCCCTGGTTAGCGAAAGCTGGCCGGGGGCTTTGCTTTTGCGCGCGGGAAAAGCGGACGAACTGCTGCATAGGCAATTCCAGCATGCCTCTATATGATGCGTGCCTGACTAATGCGGGGGTGATATGCAGACCTTGCTGAATTTGTTGAGCGATGGCCGCTTTCATTCCGGAGAAGAGCTTGGTGCTTTACTCGGAGTAAGCCGCAGTGCTGTGTGGAAGCGCCTTGAAGGCTTCGAGCGCGAATACGGTATCGCCGTGCAGCGAGTGCGTGGCCGTGGTTATCGCCTTGAGGAGCCGCTGAGCATTATCGCGCCCAGGGTGGATTCCGGCCCGTGGCCGCTGGATGTCCTGTTCTCTATCGACTCCACCAATGCCGAGGTATTGCGACGATTCTCTTCTGGGGCTGTAGCACCCTTCGCCGTGCTGGGTGAGCGGCAAACCGCTGGCCGGGGACGGCGTGGTCGTCAGTGGGAGAGCCCATTCGGCGCGAATCTGTATTACACGCTGGGTATTACCGTGCGGGGTGGTGCGCAGGAGCTCGAGGGTTTGAGTCTGGTGGTCGGCCTGGCAGTGGCTCGCGCCATTCGCTCCCTTGGCGTGAATGGCGTTGGGCTCAAGTGGCCGAACGACATTCTCGTCGATGGCAAGAAGATCGCTGGCATTTTGCTGGAACTCACGGGTGATCCGGCGGATATCTGCAGTGTCGCGATTGGGGTCGGCATCAATGTGAATATGCGCAAGGCAGACTCCATTGATCAGCCCTGGACATCGCTGCGCGAGGCTCTAGGGGCCCTGGTCAGCAGGAACAAGCTGCTGGATGCGCTGGAGTTCGAGCTTGCATTTGTGTTGTCTCGTCATCGCGAACACGGCTTCGCCGCGAGTCGCGCCGAGTGGGAGTCCCTTCATTTATGGCAGGGGCGGCAGGTGGCACTGTCCACCGCCTCCAATAATATCGTTGGGCGTGCGCTCGGCATCGATGAGCGAGGTGCGTTGCGTCTCCTGGTGGATGGAAAGGAGCAAAGCTACAGCGGAGGCGAGCTGAGCCTGAGGTTGTCTGATGATTCTTGAGTTGGATTGCGGAAATAGCCTGATCAAATGGCGCGTAGTCAGGAAGCATGACCTGGTTACCGTTGCTGGTGGCGTGGCGGACTCCGATCACGCCTTGCGTGCGCAGCTCCAAGCTAACAAAGCGCTCGATGTTCGCTATTGCCGCATGGTCAGTGTGCGTAGTGAGCAAGAGACCGATGCACTGCGCGCGAGCCTGGAGAACGCATATCGCTTGGTAGTGCAGATCGCTTCGCCGGCACAGGATCTTGGCGGAGTCGCCAATGGATATCGGGAGTACCAGCGCCTCGGTATGGATCGCTGGCTTGCCTTGGTCGCTGGCCACTGCCTGTCGGGGCGCGGTTGCCTGGTCATCGACCTGGGTACGGCGGTCACTTCTGATCTCGTCGATGCAGCGGGCAAGCACCTGGGGGGGTACATTGCTCCGGGGATGCCTCTGATGCGCAGTCAGCTGCGCACCCATACGCGGCGAATTCGATACGGCGACGAGGCGGCCCATGAGGCGCTGCAGAACCTCCTTCCAGGCCGGGAAACCTCTGAAGCAGTGGAGCGTGGTTGCGTATTGATGCTGCGCGGTTTCGTGCACGAGCAATATAAGTTGGCCGTCGGGTTGCTCGGAGAGGATTGTGCGGTCTATCTGACTGGTGGTGATGCTGAGCTGGTCAAAGACGAGCTGCCTCGTGCCGTGGTGCTTCCGGATCTGGTGTTTCTCGGCTTGGCGCTCGCCTGCCCGATTGAGTGAGTCTGATCAATGCGTTGGTTCTTCCTATTCCTGCTCGCACTGAACGTCTTCTACTACGTCTGGCATCAGCAGCAGGCGCCTCTTCGGCCGAAGGAGATTGCCCCGCTCGCCCTATTCCATAGCGAACAGAAGAATATTCGTCTGCTGAGCGAGTCCGCGGAAGCGCCACAGCGCCGCCAGCAGGAGGAGAAGCCTGTGGCTTCGACTTCTGCCTGTGTTTTCCTGGGTAGTTTCTCCCAGGAGGAGCGTGCGCGGCAGTTGGTTCAGCGTCTCCTGAGCCTGGATGTTCAGGCCTCGGTGCAGACTATGGATGCTTCGGCAGGGGTCGATTATTGGGTGTATCTACCGCCGCTGGCCTCACGACAGGCCTCCCTCTGGCAGTTGCGCGAGCTACAGGCGCGGAAGATCGATAGTTACATCATTACTGAGGGCGATCTTGCGGATGGTATTTCCTTGGGGATTTTTCAGCGCAAAGACTCCGCTGACAGCGTCGTCGAGCGCCTGAAAGCGGCAGGATACGATGCTCTGGTGCGTGAACTCGCTCGCTCGCAGCACGACTATTGGGCGCAGATAACCCCGGAGGCTGGTCGTCTCGTGGACGACTCTCTCGTGCGCCAGCTGGCCCCAGACTTCGCGGAGCTGCAAAAACAAATAATGCCGTGTAAAAACGTTGCAAGCCCTCAATAGTTTGAATAGAATGGCGCCCGCTTCGAAGGGGTGACCTGAACGGGTTGCTGCAAGAAGTCGCTGTCGAAGAGCTAAGCTCAAGTTTTTAAAGAAAAAACTGTTGACAGCGTGGTGGCAAGCTGTAGAATGCCGCCTCACTCGGAGGGGTTCCCGAGCGGCCAAAGGGATCAGACTGTAAATCTGACGTCTCAGACTTCGAAGGTTCGAATCCTTCCCCCTCCACCAGTTTCAAGCGTGAGCTGCAAGCTCCGCGGGTATAGTTCAGTGGTAGAACCTCAGCCTTCCAAGCTGATGATGCGGGTTCGATTCCCGCTACCCGCTCCAAGTTTGTTGCTTATGTCTTGCTCATGTAGCTCAGCTGGTAGAGCACACCCTTGGTAAGGGTGAGGTCAGCGGTTCAAATCCGCTCATGAGCTCCATCTCGCAAAGGCAGATATGAAAATATCTGCCTTTGTTTTAATGGTGACGTGACTTTCTCAATTCCTTACGGGAGGCGGTCAAGATGGCTAAAGAAAAGTTTGAGCGTAACAAGCCGCACGTAAACGTCGGCACCATCGGTCACGTTGACCACGGCAAAACCACTCTGACCGCTGCTCTGACCAAGGTCTGCTCCGAGACCTGGGGCGGCTCCGCTCGCGCTTTCGACCAGATCGACAACGCGCCGGAAGAGAAGGCTCGTGGTATCACCATCAACACCTCTCACGTTGAATACGACTCGCCGGTGCGCCACTACGCTCACGTAGACTGCCCGGGCCACGCCGACTACGTGAAGAACATGATCACCGGTGCTGCCCAGATGGACGGCGCGATCCTGGTTTGCTCGGCTGCTGACGGCCCCATGCCGCAGACCCGCGAGCACATCCTGCTGTCCCGTCAGGTAGGCGTTCCTTACATTGTCGTGTTCCTGAACAAGGCCGACATGGTTGACGACGCCGAGCTGCTGGAACTGGTCGAAATGGAAGTTCGCGATCTGCTGAACACCTACGACTTCCCGGGCGACGATACTCCGATCGTGATCGGTTCCGCTCTGATGGCCCTGAACGGCCAGGACGACAACGAGATGGGCGTTTCCGCCGTGCGCAAGCTGGTAGAAACCCTGGACTCGTACATTCCTGAGCCCGAGCGCGCCATCGACAAGCCGTTCCTGATGCCGATCGAAGACGTGTTCTCGATCTCCGGCCGCGGCACCGTTGTAACTGGTCGTGTTGAGCGTGGCATCGTCAAGATCCAGGAAGAAGTGGAAATCGTCGGTATCAAGGCGACCACCAAAACTACCTGCACCGGCGTTGAAATGTTCCGCAAGCTGCTCGACGAAGGTCGTGCTGGTGAGAACGTTGGCGTCCTGCTGCGTGGTACCAAGCGTGAAGACGTAGAGCGTGGCCAGGTTCTGGCCAAGCCGGGCACCATCAAGCCGCACACCAAGTTCGAGTGCGAAGTGTACGTGCTGTCCAAAGAAGAAGGTGGTCGTCACACCCCGTTCTTCAAAGGCTACCGTCCGCAGTTCTACTTCCGTACCACCGACGTAACCGGCAACTGCGAGCTGCCGGAAGGCGTTGAAATGGTAATGCCGGGCGACAACGTGAAAATGGTTGTCACCCTGATCGCTCCGATCGCCATGGAAGATGGCCTGCGCTTCGCGATTCGCGAAGGCGGCCGTACCGTTGGCGCCGGCGTGGTTGCCAAGATCATCGAATAATCGATTGATCTTTCCCTATCAGGCCGGCATAATGGTCGGCCTGACTTTGTTCTAGGCCAGTAGCTCAATTGGCAGAGCGGCGGTCTCCAAAACCGCAGGTTGGGGGTTCGATTCCCTCCTGGCCTGCCAGATTTTCTAGATCTGGCACTTCTTTAAACGGGATTCCTAGCAGATGAATGCGAAGGTAGAAGCCAAAGAGTCGCGTCTTGATCTCTTGAAGTGGCTTGTGGTTGCAGTGCTGGTGGTGGTGGCTGTGGTTGCCAACCAGTATTACTCCGCGCAACCGATCTTCTATCGCGTTCTCGGTATTCTCGTGATGGCGGCTGTTGCAGGTTTCATTGCGCTGCAAACCGTCAAGGGTCGTGCATTCTTTACTTTGGCTAAAGAAGCTCGCGCCGAGATTCGCAAGGTTGTATGGCCGTCTCGTCAAGAGACAACTCAGACCACGCTGATCGTAGTGGCAGTAGTGCTGGTAATGGCGCTGGTGCTTTGGGGGCTCGACTCCCTGCTGGGTTGGCTGGTTTCCATGATCGTAGGTTAAGGGTGTTCCGTGGCTAAGCGTTGGTACGTTGTGCATGCCTACTCGGGTTACGAGAAGCATGTCATGCGCTCGCTGATCGAGCGGGTCAAACTGGCCGGCATGGAAGACGGGTTTGGTGAGATTCTGGTCCCCACTGAAGAAGTGGTGGAGATGCGGAACGGCCAGAAGCGCAAGAGTGAGCGCAAATTCTTCCCGGGCTATGTCCTGGTGCAGATGGAAATGAACGAGGGTACTTGGCACCTGGTCAAGGATACTCCTCGTGTCATGGGCTTCATTGGTGGCACTGCCGACAAGCCGGCACCGATCACTGACAAGGAAGCTGATGCCATCCTGCGTCGCGTTGCCGATAGCGGCGACAAGCCCAAGCCGAAGACTCTGTTCGAGCCGGGCGAGACTGTCCGCGTCATCGATGGTCCGTTCGCCGACTTCAATGGTGTCGTCGAAGAAGTTAACTACGAAAAGAGCCGCATCCAGGTCGCCGTGCTCATTTTCGGTCGCTCTACTCCGGTAGAGCTGGAGTTCAGCCAGGTAGAGAAAGTCTAACTGGCACAATGAATCCCACACCCCGCAGCCCTAGGCTGCGGGGTTTTGTCGTCATTGGGATAAACGCGATAGCAACCGGGGAGCCCGTCAGGGCGCTTGACCCGCATTTGGAGTAGCAAATGGCTAAGAAAATCACGGCTTACATCAAGCTGCAAGTTAAGGCCGGCCAGGCCAACCCGTCGCCGCCGGTAGGCCCCGCTCTGGGTCAGCACGGCGTGAACATCATGGAATTCTGCAAGGCGTTCAACGCCAAGACCCAAGGCCAAGAGCCGGGTCTGCCGACTCCCGTGATCATCACCGTTTACAGCGACCGTAGCTTCACCTTCGAAACCAAGAGCACCCCGGCTGCCGTCCTGCTGAAAAAAGCAGCTGGCATCACCAGCGGTTCCGCTCGTCCGAACTCTCAGAAAGTCGGCACCGTTACCCGTGCCCAGCTGGAAGAGATCGCCAAGGCCAAGCAGGCTGACCTGACCGCTGCTGACCTGGACGCTGCCGTACGCACCATTGCTGGCTCCGCGCGCAGCATGGGCCTGAACGTGGAGGGTGTGTAATGGCTAAGCTGACCAAACGTCAAAAGGCGATCGCCGAGAAGATCGAAGCTGGCAAGCAATACGGCTTTGAAGACGCGGCCAAGCTGCTCGCCGAGCTGTCGACCATCAAGTTCAAGGAGTCCGTGGACATCGCCATCAATCTGGGCGTTGATCCGCGTAAATCCGACCAGGTCGTACGTGGCGCCACCGTTCTGCCGAACGGCACCGGCAAATCCGTGCGCGTTGCCGTCTTCACCCAGGGTCCTGGTGTTGAAGCTGCCCTGGCTGCTGGTGCAGACAAGGTTGGCATGGACGAACTGGCTGCCGAAATGAAAGCTGGCGACCTGAACTACGACGTCGTCATCGCCTCCCCGGACGCGATGCGTGTTGTTGGCCAGCTGGGCCAGGTTCTCGGCCCGCGCGGTCTGATGCCGAACCCGAAAGTCGGCACCGTGACCCCGGACGTCGCCACCGCTGTCAAGAACGCCAAAGCCGGTCAGGTACGTTTCCGTACCGACAAGAACGGCATCATCCACGCTTCCGTTGGCAAGATCGACTTCGAGCCGGTCAAGCTGAAGCAGAACGTGGAAGCGCTGCTGAGCGATCTGAAGCGTCTGAAACCGTCCTCCTCGAAGGGCGTGTACGTTCAGCGCGTTACCCTGAGCACCACCATGGGTCCGGGTCTGCAGATCGATCAGGCTTCGCTGGAAGGCTGATGAACTAAGTCGAACAGTGGGTTCGCCCACTGTTCGCAGGTATTGGGGTCCCTGCCTGGCGGGGGCTATCCAAGACCGTAGGCGGCGCAAGCCTTAAACCCCAAGCCTACGCAGATGGTGCTCCCGATTCGTTTACCGAATCAGACACCAAAACGCCGTCCGGCCCCGGCTGGACGAATCGGTAACATCCAGGAGTAAACCCGTGGCAATTAAACTCGAAGACAAGAAGGCCATCGTCGCTGAAGTCAACGAGGCTGCCAAAGCCGGTCTGTCCGCTGTCGTGGTTGATGCACGCGGCGTGACTGTCGGCGCAATGACCGGACTCCGTAAAGAGGCCCGCGCAGCTGGTGTGTACGTGAAAGTCGTACGTAACACCCTGCTCAAGCGCGCCGTTGAAGGCACTCAGTTTGAAGTGCTCAACGACACGTTCAAGGGCCCGACCCTGATTGCTTTCTCCAACGAACATCCGGGCGCTGCCGCTCGTATCTTCAAGGAGTTTGCCAAGGGTCAGGACAAGTTCGAGATCAAGGCGGCCGCGTTCGAGGGTCAGTTCCTCGCAGCCAATCAGATCGACGTGCTGGCGACCCTGCCGACCTACAACGAAGCTGTTGCACAGCTGATGAGCGTGATCCAAGGCGCTACCAGCAAGCTGGCTCGTACTCTGGCGGCAATTCGCGATCAGAAAGAAGCAGCTGCAGCCTAAGGCTCGGCAACTCCTTTCAACCTTTTTTGTTTAATTCGATGGCCCTAGGCCGTCACCCAATACAGGAATTAGAGTCATGGCTCTGACCAACGAAGACATCATCTCCGCCGTATCCGAAATGTCCGTCATGCAGATCGTTGAACTGATCAAGGCGATGGAAGAGAAGTTCGGCGTTACCGCTGCTGCCGCTACCGTTGCTGCTGCCGGCCCGGCTGCTGCCGCTGCTGAAGAGCAAACCGAGTTCACCATCGTCCTGGCCGAAGCTGGCGACAAGAAAGTGAACGTGATCAAGGTCGTTCGTGAACTGACCGGTCTGGGCCTGAAAGAAGCCAAGGCTGTCGTTGACGGCGCCCCGGGCGTGGTCAAGGAAGGCGCTTCGAAAGAAGAAGCCGAAGCTGCCAAGAAAGCCCTGGAAGAAGCAGGCGCCAAGGTCGAGCTCAAGTAAGTTCGGACCTTGCGTCTACAGCCCGAGCGTTAAGCGACAGGCTGATGGCTGGTGGCAATTGCCACCGGCCTTTTTCCGTTATGGGTGGGGTGCCGTAGGTGCCCCTCCATGACGTGAAAATCCCGCCAAGACTGGCGGCGCAAACCTAGGGTTTGCACGATTTTTGGGCTGCTCCCGCGCGGGAGAGGCCAATCAAGCAGGTGACCAAGCTGGGGAACGCTGATGGCTTACTCATACACTGAGAAAAAACGTATCCGCAAGGACTTTAGCAAGTTGCCGGACGTCATGGATGTGCCGTATTTGCTGGCCATCCAGCTGGATTCCTATCGCGAATTCCTGCAGGCCGGCGCGAGCAAGGACCAGGTTCGAGACATCGGCCTGCATGCGGCCTTCAAGTCCGTTTTCCCGATTATCAGCTATTCCGGCAATGCTGCCCTGGAATACGTCGGCTACCGTCTGGGTGAGCCGGCATTTGACGTCAAGGAATGCGTGCTGCGCGGTGTGACCTTCGCGGTCCCGCTGCGTGTGAAAGTGCGCCTGATCATTTTCGACAAAGAATCGTCGAACAAAGCGATCAAGGACATCAAGGAACAGGAAGTCTACATGGGGGAAATCCCCCTGATGACCGAGAACGGTACCTTCATCATCAACGGTACCGAGCGCGTCATCGTTTCCCAGCTGCACCGTTCCCCGGGCGTGTTCTTCGACCACGACCGTGGCAAGACCCACAGCTCCGGCAAGCTGCTGTACTCCGCTCGTATCATTCCTTACCGCGGTTCCTGGCTCGACTTCGAGTTCGATCCGAAGGACTGCGTATTCGTCCGTATCGACCGTCGCCGCAAACTGCCGGCGTCCGTTCTGCTGCGCGCGCTGAACTACAGCACCGAGGAAATCCTCAACGCGTTCTATGACACCAACGTTTACCAGATCAAGGGCGAGAACCTGAACCTGGAGCTGGTGCCGTCGCGTCTGCGTGGCGAGATCGCCAGCTTCGACATCAAGGATGCCAGCGGCAAGGTCATCGTCGAAGCGGGCCGTCGTATCACTGCTCGCCACATCAATCAGCTCGAGAAAGCCGGCATCAGCCAGCTGGAAGTGCCGTTCGACTACCTGATTGGCCGTACCGTGGCCAAGGCCGTCGTGCATCCGGCTACTGGCGAGATCATCGCCGAGTGCAACACCGAGCTGACCGTTGACGCCCTGGCGAAGATCGCCAAGGCCCAGGTAGTTCGCCTGGAGACTCTGTACACCAACGACATCGACTGCGGTCCGTTCATCTCCGACACGCTGAAGATTGACTCCACCAGCAACCAACTGGAAGCGCTGGTCGAGATCTACCGCATGATGCGTCCCGGCGAGCCGCCGACCAAGGAAGCCGCCGAGACACTGTTCGGTAACCTGTTCTTCAGCGCCGAGCGTTACGACCTGTCGGCCGTTGGTCGCATGAAGTTCAACCGCCGTATCGGTCGCAGCGAGATCGAAGGTCCGGGCGTACTGAGCAAGGAAGACATCGTCGAGGTCCTCAAGACCCTGGTTGCCATCCGTAACGGTAAAGGCATCGTCGACGACATCGACCACCTGGGTAACCGTCGCGTCCGTTGTGTCGGCGAGATGGCTGAGAACCAGTTCCGTGTTGGCCTTGTGCGTGTAGAGCGCGCGGTCAAGGAACGCCTGTCGATGGCTGAAAGCGAAGGCCTGATGCCGCAGGACCTGATCAACGCCAAGCCGGTGGCTGCCGCGATCAAGGAGTTCTTCGGTTCCAGCCAGCTGTCGCAGTTCATGGACCAGAACAACCCGCTCTCCGAGATCACCCACAAGCGCCGTGTCTCCGCACTCGGCCCAGGTGGTCTGACCCGTGAGCGCGCGGGCTTCGAGGTTCGTGACGTACACCCGACCCACTACGGCCGCGTGTGCCCGATCGAAACGCCTGAAGGTCCGAACATCGGTCTGATCAACTCCCTGGCCACCTACGCCCGCACCAACAAGTACGGCTTCCTGGAAAGCCCGTACCGCGTGGTGAAGGAAGGTCTGGTTAGCGACGATATCGTCTTCCTGTCCGCGATCGAAGAAGCTGACCATGTCATCGCTCAGGCGTCCGCGACCCTGAACGAAAAGGGCCAGCTGATCGACGAACTGGTAGCCGTCCGTCACCTGAACGAATTCACCGTGAAGGCGCCGGAAGACGTCACCCTCATGGACGTTTCGCCGAAGCAGGTCGTTTCCGTCGCTGCCTCGCTGATTCCGTTCCTCGAGCACGACGACGCCAACCGTGCACTCATGGGTTCGAACATGCAGCGTCAGGCTGTACCGACCCTGCGCGCCGACAAGCCGCTGGTAGGTACCGGCATGGAGCGCAACGTCGCCCGTGACTCCGGTGTCTGCGTGGTTGCTCGCCGTGGCGGTGTGATCGACTCCGTCGACGCCAGCCGTATCGTGGTGCGTGTGAATGACGACGAAGTCGAGACTGGCGAAGCCGGCGTCGACATCTACAACCTGACCAAGTACACCCGTTCCAACCAGAACACCTGCATCAACCAGCGTCCGCTGGTGCAGAAGGGTGACAAGGTCTCGCGCAGCGACATCCTGGCCGACGGTCCGTCCACCGACATGGGTGAGCTGGCTCTGGGTCAGAACATGCGCGTAGCGTTCATGCCCTGGAACGGCTTCAACTTCGAAGACTCCATCTGCCTGTCCGAGCGCGTGGTCCAGGAAGATCGTTTCACCACGATCCACATCCAGGAACTGACCTGCGTTGCTCGTGACACCAAGCTCGGCCCAGAAGAAATCACCGCGGACATCCCGAACGTGGGTGAGGCTGCGCTGAACAAGCTGGACGAAGCAGGCATCGTCTACGTCGGCGCCGAAGTACAGGCCGGCGACATCCTGGTCGGCAAGGTCACCCCGAAAGGCGAGACCCAGCTGACTCCGGAAGAGAAGCTGCTGCGCGCGATCTTCGGTGAGAAGGCGTCCGACGTGAAGGACACCTCCCTGCGTGTGCCGACCGGTACCAAGGGCACCGTCATCGACGTACAGGTCTTCACCCGCGACGGCGTGGAGCGCGACAGCCGCGCCCTGTCCATCGAGAAGATGCAGCTGGACGAGATCCGCAAGGACCTGAACGAAGAGTTCCGCATCGTCGAAGGCGCCACCTTCGAGCGTCTGCGTTCCGCTCTGGTTGGCTCCAAGGCCGACGGCGGTCCTGCCCTGAAGAAAGGCGCAGAGATTACCGACGAGTACCTGGACGGCCTCGAGCGCGGCCAGTGGTTCAAGCTGCGCATGGCGGAAGATGCTCTGAACGAGCAGCTGGAGAAGGCCCAGGCCTACATCAGCGACCGTCGTCAGATGCTGGACGACAAGTTCGAAGACAAGAAGCGCAAGCTGCAGCAGGGCGACGACCTGGCTCCGGGCGTGCTGAAGATCGTCAAGGTCTACCTGGCCATCAAGCGTCGCATCCAGCCGGGCGACAAGATGGCCGGCCGCCACGGTAACAAGGGTGTGGTCTCCGTGATCATGCCGGTCGAAGACATGCCGCACGATGCCAACGGTACTCCGGTTGACATCGTCCTGAAC
The DNA here is from genome assembly GCF_016919445.1 of Pseudomonas sp. PDNC002. Lineage (NCBI taxonomy): Bacteria > Pseudomonadati > Pseudomonadota > Gammaproteobacteria > Pseudomonadales > Pseudomonadaceae > Pseudomonas > Pseudomonas sp. PDNC002. The sequence goes on from NZ_CP070356.1 coordinate 1,843,756, forward strand.
CCGCTGGGCGTACCGTCGCGCATGAACGTCGGTCAGATCCTCGAAACCCACCTGGGCCTCGCGGCCAAGGGCTTGGGCGAGAAGATCAACCGCATGCTCGAAGAGCAGCGCAAGATCGCCGAGCTGCGTGGCTTCCTGAACGAGATCTACAACGAGATCGGTGGTCGCCAGGAGAGCCTGGACGAGCTGAACGATAACGAGATCATCGCTCTGGCCAACAACCTCAAGGGCGGCGTGCCCATGGCGACCCCGGTGTTCGACGGTGCCAAGGAGCGCGAGATCAAGGCCATGCTGAAGCTGGCCGATCTGCCTGAGAGCGGTCAGATGCGTCTGTATGACGGCCGCACCGGTAACCAGTTCGAGCGTACGACCACTGTTGGTTACATGTACATGCTCAAGCTGAACCACCTGGTCGATGACAAGATGCACGCACGTTCCACCGGCTCCTACAGCCTGGTTACCCAGCAGCCGCTGGGTGGTAAGGCGCAGTTCGGTGGCCAGCGTTTCGGGGAGATGGAGGTCTGGGCGCTGGAAGCCTACGGTGCCGCCTACACCCTGCAGGAAATGCTGACCGTGAAGTCGGACGACGTGAACGGCCGTACCAAGATGTACAAAAACATCGTGGACGGGGATCACCGCATGGAGGCCGGCATGCCCGAGTCCTTCAACGTGTTGATCAAAGAGATCCGCTCGCTCGGCATCGATATCGAACTGGAAACCGAATAACACGTGACGTCAAACGGTGCGGCTGGTCAAGGCCGGTCGCACCGAGTCCGTGAGGAGGAAAGGCCTTGAAAGACTTGCTTAATCTGTTGAAAAACCAGGGTCAGATCGAAGAGTTCGATGCCATCCGTATTGGTCTGGCCTCGCCCGAGATGATCCGTTCCTGGTCCTTCGGTGAAGTCAAGAAGCCGGAGACCATCAACTACCGTACCTTCAAGCCGGAGCGCGATGGCCTGTTCTGCGCCAAGATCTTCGGCCCGGTGAAGGACTACGAGTGCCTGTGCGGTAAGTACAAGCGCCTGAAACACCGTGGTGTGATCTGCGAGAAGTGCGGCGTGGAAGTCGCGCTGGCCAAGGTGCGCCGTGAGCGCATGGGCCACATCGAACTGGCCTCGCCGGTCGCCCACATCTGGTTCCTGAAGTCCCTGCCGTCCCGTATCGGCCTGCTGCTGGACATGACCCTGCGTGACATCGAGCGCGTGCTCTATTTCGAGAGCTACGTAGTGATCGATCCGGGCATGACCACCCTCGAGAAGGGTCAGCTGTTGAATGACGAGCAGTACTTCGAAGCCCTCGAAGAGTTCGGCGATGACTTCGACGCCCGCATGGGTGCGGAAGCCGTTCGCGAGCTGCTCAATGCTATCGACCTGGAGCACGAGATTGGCCGCCTGCGTGAAGAGATTCCGCAGACCAACTCGGAAACCAAGATCAAGAAGCTGTCCAAGCGCCTGAAGCTGATGGAAGCCTTCCAGGGCTCCGGCAACCATCCCGAGTGGATGGTGCTGACCGTCCTGCCGGTGCTGCCGCCGGACCTGCGTCCGCTGGTTCCGCTGGATGGCGGCCGCTTCGCGACTTCGGATCTGAACGATCTGTATCGCCGCGTGATCAACCGTAACAACCGTCTGAAGCGCCTTCTCGACCTGGCTGCTCCGGACATCATCGTGCGCAACGAAAAGCGCATGCTGCAGGAAGCCGTCGACGCCCTGCTGGACAACGGCCGTCGCGGTCGTGCCATCACCGGCTCGAACAAGCGCCCGCTGAAGTCCCTGGCCGACATGATCAAGGGCAAGCAAGGTCGCTTCCGTCAGAACCTGCTCGGCAAGCGCGTGGACTACTCGGGCCGTTCGGTAATTACCGTAGGTCCGACCCTGCGTCTGCACCAGTGCGGTCTGCCGAAGAAAATGGCCCTGGAGCTGTTCAAGCCGTTCATCTTCGGCAAGCTGGAAGGTCGTGGCATGGCCACCACCATCAAGGCCGCCAAGAAGATGGTCGAGCGCGAGCTGCCGGAAGTGTGGGACGTTCTCGCTGAAGTCATCCGCGAACACCCCGTACTGCTGAACCGTGCGCCAACCCTGCACCGTCTGGGCATCCAGGCGTTCGAACCGGTACTGATCGAAGGTAAAGCCATCCAGCTGCACCCGCTGGTCTGCGCCGCGTACAACGCCGACTTCGACGGTGACCAGATGGCCGTACACGTCCCGCTGACCCTCGAGGCTCAGCTGGAAGCGCGCGCGCTGATGATGTCGACCAACAACATTCTGTCGCCTGCCAACGGCGAGCCGATCATCGTTCCGTCGCAGGACGTGGTAATGGGTCTGTACTACATGACCCGTGAAGCGATCAACGCGAAGGGCGAGGGCATGGCTTTCGCTGACCTGCAGGAAGTTGACCGTGCCTACCGTAGCGGCCAGGTGTCCCTGCACGCCCGCGTGAAAGTGCGTATCAACGAGAAGGTCAAGAACGAAGACGGCACCCTGACCGCGAACACCCGTATTGTCGACTCCACTGTCGGCCGTGCGCTGCTGTTCCAGGTTGTCCCGGCCGGCCTGCCTTTCGACGTGGTCAACCAGTCGATGAAGAAGAAGGCGATCTCCAAGCTGATCAACCACTGCTACCGCGTGGTAGGTCTGAAGGACACCGTCATCTTCGCTGACCAGCTGATGTACACCGGCTTCGCCTACTCGACCATCTCCGGTGTGTCGATCGGCGTGAACGACTTCGTCATCCCGGACGAGAAGGCTCGCATCATCGATGCCGCCACCGAGGAAGTGAAGGAGATCGAGAGCCAGTACGCCTCCGGCCTGGTAACCCAGGGCGAGAAGTACAACAAGGTGATCGACCTCTGGTCGAAGGCGAACGACGAAGTGTCCAAGGCGATGATGGCCAACCTCTCGAAAGAGAAGGTGACCGATCGCGAAGGCAAGCAAGTCGATCAGGAGTCCTTCAACTCCATGTACATGATGGCGGACTCCGGTGCGCGGGGCTCCGCGGCCCAGATCCGTCAGCTGGCCGGTATGCGTGGCCTGATGGCCAAGCCGGACGGCTCCATCATCGAAACTCCGATCACCGCGAACTTCCGTGAAGGCCTGAACGTACTCCAGTACTTCATCTCCACTCACGGTGCTCGTAAAGGTCTGGCGGATACCGCACTGAAGACAGCGAACTCCGGTTACCTGACCCGTCGTCTCGTCGATGTGGCCCAGGATCTGGTAGTGACCGAGATCGATTGCGGCACCGAGCATGGCCTGGTGATGTCTCCGCACATCGAAGGCGGCGACGTGGTCGAACCGCTGGGCGAGCGCGTGCTCGGCCGCGTGATCGCTCGCGACGTGTTCAAGCCGGGTGGCGATGACGTCATCGTGCCGGCCGGCACCCTGATCGACGAGAAATGGGTCGATTTCCTCGAGCAAATGAGCGTCGACGAAGTTGTCGTTCGTTCGCCGATCACCTGCGAAACCCGTCATGGTATCTGCGCCATGTGCTACGGCCGCGATCTGGCCCGTGGTCACCGCGTGAACATCGGTGAAGCTGTGGGCGTTATCGCTGCCCAGTCGATCGGTGAGCCGGGTACCCAGCTGACCATGCGTACCTTCCACATCGGTGGTGCGGCCAGCCGTACTTCCGCCGTGGACAACGTACAGGTCAAGAACGGCGGCACCATCCGCCTGCACAACCTGAAGCACGTAGAGCGTGCCGACGGCGCCCTGGTAGCGGTTTCCCGCTCCGGTGAGCTGGCGGTGGCCGACGACTTCGGTCGTGAGCGCGAGCGCTACAAGCTGCCGTACGGTGCGGTGATTTCCGTGAAGGAAGGTGACAAGGTCGACCCGGGCGCAATCGTCGCCAAGTGGGACCCGCACACCCACCCGATCGTCACCGAGATGGACGGCACCGTGGCCTTCGTGGGCATGGAAGAGGGCATCACCATCAAGCGCCAGACCGACGAACTGACCGGTCTGACCAACATCGAAGTGATGGATCCGAAGGATCGTCCGGCTGCCGGCAAGGACATCCGTCCGGCTGTGAAGCTGATCGACGCCGCAGGCAAGGATCTGCTGCTGCCGGGTACCGACGTACCGGCTCAGTACTTCCTGCCGGCGAACGCCCTGGTGAACCTCAGCGATGGCGCGAAAGTGCGTATCGGTGACGTTATCGCGCGTATCCCGCAGGAAACCTCGAAGACCCGTGACATCACCGGTGGTCTGCCGCGCGTTGCCGACCTGTTCGAAGCTCGTCGTCCGAAAGAGCCTTCGATCCTGGCGGAAATCAGCGGCACCATCTCCTTCGGCAAGGAAACCAAGGGCAAGCGCCGCCTGGTCATCACTCCCACCGACGGTAGCGATCCGTACGAGGAGCTGATTCCGAAGTGGCGTCACCTGAACGTGTTCGAAGGTGAACAGGTAAGCCGTGGTGAAGTGATCTCCGACGGCCCGAGCAACCCGCACGACATTCTGCGTCTGCTGGGTGTTAGCTCGCTGGCCAAGTACATCGTCAACGAGATCCAGGACGTTTACCGTCTGCAGGGCGTGAAGATCAACGACAAGCACATCGAGACCATCCTGCGTCAGATGCTGCGCAAGGTCGAAGTGGCCGAGTCGGGCGATTCGTCCTTCATCAAGGGCGACCAGGTCGAACTGGTCCACGTGCTGGAAGAGAACGAAGTACTGGGTACCCAGGACAAGTTCCCGGCCAAGTACGAGCGCGTGCTGCTTGGTATCACCAAGGCCTCGCTGTCCACCGAGTCGTTCATCTCGGCGGCATCCTTCCAGGAGACCACCCGCGTCCTCACCGAGGCGGCGGTTACCGGCAAGCGCGACTTCCTGCGCGGCCTGAAGGAGAACGTGGTCGTGGGTCGTCTGATCCCGGCGGGTACCGGCCTGGCTTACCACAGCGAGCGCAAGCGTCAGCGCGAACTCGGCAAACCGCAGCGCGTGAGCGCGAGCGAGGCCGAAGCAGCACTGGCCGAAGCGCTCAACCTGAGCGGTAACTAAGCCTCAAACGAAGCCCCGGTTGTCTTGACAACCGGGGCTTCGTCTTGACTGGATTCCGGAAGCTCTTTAGTATCTTGTACCCCGAAAATTGGCAGGGCGCATGCTCTGCCCATTTTCGTTTTTAAGTGTCGTAAGACAATCAGTGGAGCTATAGATGGCAACTATCAACCAGCTGGTGCGCAAACCGCGCAAGCGCCTGGTCGACAAGAGCGGCGTTCCTGCCCTGCAGAACTGCCCTCAGCGTCGCGGCGTATGCACCCGCGTATACACCACCACCCCGAAGAAGCCGAACTCCGCACTGCGTAAAGTGTGCCGTGTTCGTCTGACCAACGGTTTCGAGGTTTCCTCGTACATCGGCGGTGAAGGCCACAACCTGCAAGAGCACAGCGTAGTGCTGATCCGCGGCGGTCGTGTAAAAGACCTTCCGGGTGTTCGCTACCACACCGTGCGCGGTTCGCTGGACACCTCCGGTGTCAAAGACCGTAAGCAGGGTCGTTCGAAGTACGGCGCGAAGCGTCCGAAGTAATTTTGTTTTCCTATTTGCTGAGTCGATAAGAGTAAGGTCGGGCATCGAGTCCCGGGCTACCTGAAGACCGTTTGAGGGCTTATCAATGCCAAGACGTCGTGTAGCGGCCAAACGTGAGATCCTGGCCGATCCGAAATACGGAAGCCAGATTCTGGCCAAGTTCATGAACCACGTGATGGAAAGCGGCAAAAAAGCCGTTGCCGAGCGTATCGTTTACGGTGCTCTGGACAAGGTCAAAGAGCGCGGTAAAGGCGACCCCCTGGAAATCTTCGAAAAAGCACTCGACGCCATCGCTCCGCTGGTCGAAGTGAAGTCCCGCCGTGTCGGCGGTGCTACCTACCAGGTTCCGGTCGAAGTACGTCCGTCCCGTCGTAATGCTCTGGCCATGCGTTGGCTGGTGGACTTCGCCCGCAAGCGTGGCGAGAAGTCCATGGCTCTGCGCCTGGCTGGCGAGCTGCTGGATGCCGCTGAAGGCAAAGGCGCTGCCGTCAAGAAGCGTGAAGACGTGCACCGTATGGCCGAGGCCAACAAAGCGTTCTCGCACTACCGCTTCTAATTACGGCATCAACACTTCTGCGAGGGCTTTATGGCTCGTAACACAGCAATCAACCGCTACCGGAACATTGGTATCTGTGCCCACGTTGACGCGGGCAAGACCACCACTACCGAGCGGATCCTGTTCTACACAGGTCTCAGCCACAAGATGGGTGAGGTGCACGACGGCGCTGCTACCACCGACTGGATGGTGCAGGAGCAGGAGCGTGGTATCACCATCACCTCCGCTGCGATCACGACCTTCTGGGAAGGTTCGCGCGGCCAGTACGACAAGTACCGCGTAAACGTCATCGACACCCCCGGCCACGTAGACTTCACCATTGAAGTTGAGCGCTCCCTGCGCGTACTGGACGGCGCCGTCGTTGTGTTCTGCGGCACCTCCGGCGTTGAGCCGCAGTCCGAGACCGTATGGCGTCAAGCCAACAAGTACGGCGTTCCGCGTATCGTTTACGTGAACAAGATGGACCGCGCCGGCGCCAACTTCCTGCGCGTCGTCGGTCAGATCAAGAACCGCCTGGGTCACACCCCGGTTCCGGTTCAGCTGGCCATCGGTGCAGAAGATGACTTCCAGGGTCAGGTTGACCTGCTGAAAATGAAGGCCATCTACTGGAACGAAGACGACAAAGGCACCTCCTATCGCGAGGAAGAAATTCCTGCCGATATGGTTGAGCTGGCCACCGAGTGGCGCAACAACATGGTCGAGGCTGCTGCCGAAGCCAACGAAGAGCTGATGAACAAGTACCTGGAAGAGGGCGAGCTGTCGATCGAAGAGATCAAGGCTGGCCTGCGTCTGCGTACCATCGCTTGCGAAATCGTACCGGCTGTCTGTGGCTCCTCGTTCAAGAACAAGGGCGTGCCCCTGGTTCTCGATGCCGTCATCGACTTCCTGCCTGCTCCGACCGAGATCCCTGCGATCCAGGGTATCCACCCGGATCACATTGACGACGGCGACGACGCTCCGAAAGACGAGCGTCCGGCTGACGACAATGCACCGTTCTCGGCTCTGGCATTCAAGATCGCCACTGACCCGTTCGTAGGTACTCTGACCTTCGTTCGCGTCTACTCGGGCGTTCTGGAGTCCGGTAACTCGGTTATCAACTCCGTGAAAGGCAAGAAAGAGCGCGTTGGTCGTATGGTGCAGATGCACGCCAACCAGCGTGACGAGATCAAAGAAGTACGCGCTGGCGACATCGCTGCTCTGATCGGCATGAAGGACGTCACCACCGGTGACACCCTGTGCGACATCGAGAAGCCGATCATCCTCGAGCGTATGGACTTCCCGGAGCCTGTGATCTCGGTAGCTGTTGAGCCGAAGACCAAGGCTGACCAGGAGAAGATGGGCATTGCCCTCGGCAAGCTGGCTCAGGAAGACCCGTCGTTCCGCGTCAAGACCGACGAAGAAACCGGCCAGACCATCATCTCCGGTATGGGTGAGCTGCACCTGGACATCCTCGTCGACCGCATGAAGCGTGAATTCGGCGTTGAGGCGAACATCGGCAAGCCGCAGGTTTCGTACCGCGAAACCATCTCGAAGGACAACATCGAGATCGAAGGCAAGTTCGTTCGTCAGTCTGGTGGTCGTGGTCAGTTCGGTCACTGCTGGATTCGCTTCTCGACTCCGGACGTGGACGACAAGGGCAACATCACTGAAGGCCTGGTCTTCACCAACGAAGTCGTGGGCGGTGTGGTTCCGAAGGAATACATCCCGGCCATCCAGAAGGGCATCGAAGAGCAGATGAAGAACGGCGTTGTTGCCGGCTATCCGCTGATCGGCCTGAAGGCTACCGTCTTCGATGGTTCCTACCACGACGTCGACTCCAACGAGATGGCGTTCAAGATCGCTGCTTCCATGGCGACCAAGCAGCTGGCCCAGAAGGGCGGCGGCAAGGTGCTTGAGCCGATCATGAAGGTGGAAGTGGTGACTCCTGAGGACTACATGGGTGACGTGATGGGTGACCTGAACCGTCGTCGTGGTCTGATTCAGGGGATGGAAGACTCGGTTTCCGGTAAGGTTATCCGTGCCGAGGTTCCGCTGGGCGAGATGTTCGGTTACGCAACCGACGTGCGTTCCATGTCCCAGGGTCGCGCTAGCTACTCCATGGAATTCTCCAAGTACGCTGAAGCTCCGGCGAACGTCGTCGAAGCTCTGGCTAAAAAACAAGCTTGATTCAGCTCTTTTAGTAGAGGTTACTCTCGTGGCTAAAGAAAAATTTGAACGTAACAAACCGCACGTCAACGTCGGCACCATCGGTCACGTTGACCACGGCAAAACCACTCTGACCGCTGCTCTGACCAAGGTCTGCTCCGAGACCTGGGGCGGTTCCGCTCGCGCTTTCGACCAGATCGACAACGCGCCGGAAGAGAAGGCTCGTGGTATCACCATCAACACCTCTCACGTTGAATACGACTCGCCGGTACGCCACTACGCTCACGTAGACTGCCCGGGTCACGCCGACTACGTGAAGAACATGATCACCGGTGCTGCCCAGATGGACGGCGCGATCCTGGTTTGCTCGGCTGCTGACGGCCCCATGCCGCAGACTCGCGAGCACATCCTGCTGTCCCGTCAGGTAGGCGTTCCCTACATTGTCGTGTTCCTGAACAAGGCCGACATGGTTGACGACGCCGAGCTGCTGGAACTGGTCGAAATGGAAGTTCGCGATCTGCTGAACACCTACGACTTCCCGGGCGACGACACTCCGATCGTGATCGGTTCCGCTCTGATGGCCCTGAACGGCCAGGACGATAACGAGATGGGCGTTTCCGCCGTGCGCAAGCTGGTAGAAACCCTGGACTCGTACATTCCTGAGCCCGAGCGCGCCATCGACAAGCCGTTCCTGATGCCGATCGAAGACGTGTTCTCGATCTCCGGCCGCGGCACCGTGGTAACTGGCCGTGTTGAGCGTGGCATCGTCAAGATCCAGGAAGAAGTGGAAATCGTCGGTATCAAGGCGACCACCAAAACTACCTGCACCGGCGTTGAAATGTTCCGCAAGCTGCTCGACGAAGGTCGTGCTGGTGAGAACGTTGGCGTTCTGCTGCGTGGTACCAAGCGTGAAGACGTAGAGCGTGGCCAGGTTCTGGCCAAGCCGGGCACCATCAAGCCGCACACCAAGTTCGAGTGCGAAGTGTACGTGCTGTCCAAAGAAGAAGGTGGTCGTCACACTCCGTTCTTCAAAGGCTACCGTCCGCAGTTCTACTTCCGTACCACCGACGTAACCGGCAACTGCGAGCTGCCGGAAGGCGTTGAAATGGTAATGCCGGGCGACAACGTGAAAATGGTTGTCACCCTGATCGCTCCGATCGCCATGGAAGATGGCCTGCGCTTCGCGATTCGCGAAGGCGGCCGTACCGTTGGTGCCGGCGTGGTTGCCAAGATCATCGAGTAATCGCTGATCTGCTCCAGAAAAAGGGACCCTTCGGGGTCCCTTTTTCGTTGAGTTGGTTAAATATTGACACCCCCTAGGCGCATCCGTACAATTGCGCCTCCTTTTAACGGGCGGAGTCCGTCCGTTGGGAATGGCAACTTGGAGTCTGAGGTCAAATGCAAAATCAACAAATCCGTATTCGGTTGAAGGCTTTTGATCACCGCCTGATCGACCAATCTACCCAGGAAATCGTGGAAACCGCGAAACGTACTGGCGCTCAGGTGCGTGGTCCGATTCCTCTGCCGACCCGCAAGGAACGTTACACCGTGCTGATTTCCCCGCACGTCAACAAGGACGCTCGTGACCAGTACGAAATTCGTACCCACAAGCGTGTTCTCGACATCGTTCAGCCGACCGACAAAACCGTCGACGCGCTGATGAAGCTCGACCTTGCTGCTGGCGTCGAAGTACAGATCAGCCTCGGCTAATGCCTTCGGCATTGGTCGTGTAACGCTCTGAAATGGGCGGCCATAGCGGGTGAAAGCCCCGTACACTAAAGAGGTTCTAAAGATGACAATTGGTGTTGTCGGTCGTAAGTGCGGCATGACCCGCATCTTCACCGAAGATGGTGTCTCCATTCCGGTCACGGTCATTGAGGTCGAGCCGAATCGCGTCACCCAGTTCAAAAACGAAGAAAGCGATGGCTATCGCGCTGTGCAGGTAACTGCTGGCGAGCGTCGTGCTTCTCGCGTGACCAAGGCTCAAGCCGGTCACTTTGCCAAGGCGAATGTCGCCGCCGGTCGCGGCGTGTGGGAATTCCGTCTGGGCGAAGAGGAGTTCAAGGCAGGCGATTCCATTTCTGTCGATCTGTTCCAGGCGGGCCAGCTGGTAGACGTTACCGGTGAGTCCAAAGGTAAAGGCTTCGCCGGTACCATCAAGCGCTGGAACTTCCGTGGTCAAGATAACACCCACGGTAACTCCGTTTCCCACCGCGTCCCGGGTTCCATCGGCCAGTGCCAGACTCCTGGTCGAGTGTTCAAGGGCAAAAAAATGTCGGGCCACATGGGTGCTGAGCGCGTAACCGTTCAATCCCTTGAGGTCGTGCGTGTCGATGCAGAGCGCAATCTGCTGCTGGTCAAAGGTGCCGTTCCCGGCGCTACCGGTGGTGATGTGCTGGTGCGTCCGGCAGCCAAGGCTCGCGGTTAAGAGAGGAAGCTGAGATGCAACTGAATGTAAATGGCGCTCAGGCGATCGAGGTTTCCGAGCGTACCTTTGGTAGCGAATTCAACGAGACCCTGGTTCACCAGGCAGTCGTCGCCTACATGGCTGGCGGTCGTCAGGGCACCAAGGCTCAGAAAACTCGTTCCGAAGTCTCCGGTGGTGGCAAGAAGCCGTGGCGTCAGAAGGGCACTGGTCGTGCTCGTGCTGGCACCATTCGTAGCCCCATCTGGCGTGGCGGCGGCGCGACCTTCGCGGCCAAGCCCCAGGATCACTCCCAGAAGCTCAACAAGAAGATGTACCGCGCTGCTCTGCGCTCCATCCTCTCTGAGCTGGTTCGTCTGGATCGTCTGGTTGTCGTTGCCGACTTCGCTGTCGACGCACCGAAGACCAAGGGTCTGGTCAGCAAGCTGGAAGGCCTGGGCCTGAAAGATGTACTGATCGTCACCGAAGGCGTCGATGAGAACCTGTACCTGGCAGCTCGCAACCTGGCCCACGTCGATGTGCGTGACGTCCAGGCTTCCGATCCGGTCAGCCTCATCGCCTACGACAAGGTGCTGGTCACCGTGTCTGCCGTGAAGAAGTTCGAGGAGCTGCTGGCATGAACCAGGAACGCGTATTCAAAGTGCTGCTGGGCCCGCATATCTCCGAGAAGGCCACTGGCCTGGCGGACGGCAACAGCCAATTCGTTTTCAAGGTTGCCACTGATGCAACCAAGCTGGAAATCAAGAAGGCCGTAGAAAGCCTGTTCGGCGTGAAAGTACGTCGCGTCACCACCCTGAACGTTCAGGGCAAGACCAAACGTACCGTTCGCGGCCTGGGCAAGCGTAACGACTGGAAAAAAGCGTACATCGCTCTCCAGCCGGGCCAGGATCTCGATTTCGCAGCTGGCGCTGAGTAAAGGGGTGCATCATGGCAATCGTTAAATGCAAACCGACTTCCGCTGGTCGTCGTTTCGTCGTCAAGGTAGTGAACCAGGACCTGCACAAAGGTGCTCCGTTCGCCCCCCTGCTCGAGAAGAAGTCCAAGTCGGGCGGCCGTAACAACAACGGTCGCATCACCACCCGTCATATCGGTGGTGGCCACAAGCAACACTATCGTCTGGTCGACTTCCGCCGCAACAAGGATGGCATTCCTGCCATCGTTGAGCGCGTCGAATACGATCCGAACCGTACTGCTCACATCGCTCTGCTGAAATACGCGGACGGCGAGCGTCGTTACATCATCGCCCCCAAAGGCGTGGTGGCTGGCGATCAACTGATCTCCGGTATCGGCGCTCCGATCAAGGCCGGCAACAACATGCCGCTGCGCAACATCCCGGTGGGTAGCACCATCCACGGTATCGAACTGAAGCCTGGCAAAGGCGCTCAGATCGCTCGCTCCGCTGGCGCTTCGGCTCAGCTGGTTGCCCGTGAAGGTGCCTACGTTACCGTGCGTCTGCGTTCCGGCGAAATGCGCAAAGTCCTGGCTGACTGCCGTGCGACCCTGGGCGAAGTCTCGAACTCCGAGCACAGCCTGCGTTCGCTGGGTAAAGCCGGTGCCAAACGCTGGCGTGGCGTTCGCCCGACCGTTCGTGGTGTTGCCATGAACCCGGTCGACCACCCGCATGGTGGTGGTGAAGGTCGTACCTCTGCTGGTCGTCATCCGGTATCGCCGTGGGGTCTTCAGACCAAGGGTAAGAAGACTCGCGCGAACAAGCGTACCGACAACATGATCGTCCGTCGCCGCAAGTAAATAGAGGGATACGACAGTGCCACGTTCTCTGAAAAAAGGTCCTTTTATCGATCTTCACCTGCTGAAGAAGATCGAAGTGGCGGTAGAAAAGAACGACCGCAAGCCGATCAAGACCTGGTCGCGCCGTTCTATGATCATGCCGCACATGGTTGGTCTGACCATCGCTGTCCACAACGGCCGTCAACACGTGCCGGTTCTGGTTAACGAAGACATGGTCGGTCACAAACTCGGCGAGTTCGCTGCTACCCGCACTTATCGTGGGCACGCTGCGGACAAGAAAGCCAAGCGTTAAGGGGTAAGGAAGATGGAAGTAGCCGCTAAGCTCTCGGGCGCTCGTATCTCCGCCCAGAAAGCCCGCTTGGTCGCCGACCAGATCCGCGGGAAGAAGGTGGGCGACGCGCTCAACCTCCTGGCTTTCAGCAACAAGAAAGCCGCCGAGATCATGAAGAAAGTGCTGGAGTCGGCCGTTGCCAACGCCGAGCACAACGAAGGCGCCGATGTAGACGATCTCAAAGTCTCCACCGTCTTCGTCAACGAAGGTCGTTCGCTCAAGCGCATCATGCCGCGTGCCAAAGGCCGTGCTGATCGCATCGTCAAGCGGTCTTGCCATATCACTGTCAAGGTTGCGGACAAGTAACGGAGTCGATCAGATGGGTCAGAAAGTACATCCCAATGGCATCCGCCTGGGTATCGTCAAGGAGCACACCTCCGTTTGGTACGCAGATAAACGCACTTACGCCGATTATCTGTTCGCCGACCTGAAGGTACGTGAGTATCTCCAAGACAAACTAAAAAGCGCGTCCGTAAGCCGTATCGATATCCATCGTCCGGCTCAAACCGCACGCATCACCATCCACACCGCTCGTCCCGGCATCGTGATCGGCAAGAAAGGTGAAGATGTTGAGAAGCTGCGTCAGGACCTGACCAAGCAAATGGGTGTGCCGGTGCACATCAACATCGAAGAGATCCGCAAGCCGGAGCTCGACGGTATGCTGGTTGCGCAAAGCGTAGCTCAGCAGCTGGAGCGTCGCGTTATGTTCCGTCGCGCCATGAAGCGCGCTGTACAGAACGCCATGCGCATTGGTGCCAAAGGCATCAAGATCCAGGTAAGCGGTCGTCTGGGCGGCGCTGAAATCGCTCGTACCGAGTGGTATCGCGAAGGTCGTGTGCCCCTGCATACCCTGCGCGCCGACATCGACTATGCAACCTACGAAGCGCACACCACCTACGGTGTGATTGGTGTGAAGGTTTGGATCTTCAAAGGCGAGGTCATTGGTGGCCGCCAGGAAGAGCTGAAGCCCCAAGCGCCCGCTCCTCGTAAAAAAGCTGCTAAGTAAGGAGTACGCAAATGCTGCAACCTAAGCGTACGAAGTTCCGCAAGCAAATGACCGGTCACAACCGTGGCCTGGCACATCGCGGTTCTAAAGTCAGCTTCGGCGAGTTCGCCCTCAAGGCAACCAGCCGCGGCCGTCTCACCGCACGTCAGATCGAGTCCGCGCGTCGTGCGCTGACCCGTCACGTAAAACGTGGTGGCAAGATCTGGATCCGTGTATTCCCCGACAAGCCTGTTACCAAAAAGCCCCTGGAAGTACGTATGGGTAAAGGTAAAGGCGGCGTCGAGTACTGGGTAGCTCAGATTCAACCGGGCAAGGTCCTGTACGAGATCGAGGGTGTATCCGAAGAGCTGGCGCGTGAGGCATTCGCCCTGGCTGCTGCAAAGCTGCCGCTCGCCACCTCCTTTGTTAAGCGGACGGTGATGTGATGAAAGCGAATGAACTTCGTGAAAAATCCGTTGAGCAGCTGAACGAGCAACTGCTCGGCCTGCTGCGCGACCAGTTCAATCTGCGTATGCAGAAAGCAACTGGCCAGTTGGGGCAGTCTCACCTGCTCTCGCAGGTTAAGCGCGACATCGCTCGCGTGAAAACTGTGCTCAACCAGCAAGCAGGTAAGTAATCATGGCTGAAGCCCAGAAAACCGTCCGTACGCTGACTGGCCGTGTCGTCAGCGACAAAATGGACAAGACCGTCACCGTTCTGATCGAGCGCCGTGTTAAGCACCCGATCTACGGCAAATACGTGAAGCGTTCGACCAAACTGCACGCCCACGACGAAACCAACCAGTGCCGCATTGGTGACCTGGTCACCATTCGCGAGACTCGTCCCCTGGCCAAAACCAAGGCCTGGACTCTGGTTGATATCGTCGAGCGCGCGGTTGAAGTCTAAGGGTCGGAGATAGAAGATGATTCAGACTCAATCCATGCTCGAAGTCGCTGATAACAGCGGCGCGCGTCGCGTAATGTGCATCAAGGTGCTCGGCGGTTCCCACCGCCGCTACGCCGGCATTGGCGACATCATCAAGGTCACCGTCAAGGAAGCAATTCCTCGTGGCAAGGTGAAGAAGGGCCAGGTAATGACTGCCGTGGTCGTTCGCACCAAGCACGGCGTACGTCGTACCGACGGTTCCATCATTCGCTTCGACGGCAACGCCGCCGTCCTGCTGAACAACAAGCAGGAGCCGATCGGCACCCGTATCTTTGGGCCCGTGACTCGTGAACTTCGTACCGAGAAGTTCATGAAGATCGTCTCCCTTGCCCCAGAAGTGCTGTAAGGAGTAGCCGTCATGCAAAAAATTCGTCGTGACGACGAAATCATCGTCATTGCCGGCAAGGACAAGGGCAAGCGTGGCAAGGTGCTGAAAGTTCTCGCCGATGACCGTCTGGTCGTTGGTGGCGTGAACCTCGTCAAGCGCCACACCAAGCCCAACCCCATGCTCAATCAGCAAGGCGGGATCGTCGAGAAGGAGGCGCCTCTGCACGTCTCCAACGTCGCCATCTTCAACGCTGAAACCAACAAGGCTGACCGCGTTGGCTTCAAGGTCGAAGACGGTAAGAAGATTCGTGTCTTCAAGTCGACCCAGAAACCGGTTCAGGCTTGAGGGAGCTAGGTAGATCACCATGGCACGATTGAAAGAAATTTATCGGAAGGAAATCGCTCCCAAGCTGAAGCAAGAGCTTCAGCTGGCGAACGTGATGGAAGTTCCGCGCGTTACCAAAATCACCCTGAACATGGGTCTTGGCGAAGCTGTCGGCGACAAAAAAGTCATCGAGAGCGCCGTAGCTGATCTGGAAAAGATCGCGGGTCAGAAGCCGATCGTGACTTACGCTCGTAAGTCCATCGCCGGCTTCAAGATTCGTGAAGGCTGGCCGATCGGCGTGAAAGTCACCCTGCGTGGCGATCGCATGTACGAGTTCCTGGACCGTCTGCTTTCGATCTCCCTGCCGCGCGTACGTGACTTCCGCGGTCTGAATGCCAAGTCCTTCGACGGCCGTGGCAACTACAGCATGGGCGTCAAAGAGCAGATCATCTTCCCGGAAATCGATTACGACAAGATCGATGCCCTCCGCGGTATGGATATCACTCTGACCACTACCGCGCGTTCGGATGATGAGGGTCGTGCTCTGCTGCGCGCCTTCAAATTCCCGTTCCGCAACTGATTGGAGTAGGACCATGGCTAAAGAGAGCATGAAGAACCGTGAGCTGAAGCGTCAGCGCACGGTAGCTAAGTACGCCAAAAAGCGTGCCGAGCTGAAAGCGATCATCGTTAATCCGAGCACCACTGCGGAAGATCGCTGGAATGCCCAGGTCGCCCTGCAGAAGCAACCGCGTGACGCGAGCGCCAGCCGCCTGCGTAACCGTTGCCGTCTGACCGGTCGTCCGCACGGCTACTACCGCAAGTTCGGCCTGAGCCGTAACAAACTGCGTGAAGCGGCAATGCGCGGTGACGTACCGGGCCTGGTGAAAGCCAGCTGGTAAGTACTAGACGGAGCTGGAAACAGCTCCGTTGATCGCTTTGCGAAGCAAGCCCCCTTGTGGGGCTTGATTCGTTTTTGAGCGATCTCTAGAATACCCGGCTCCCCCGAGCCCGGGTTTAGTTCGCCTGGCGTTATGAGGGCGAGTTGTGAAGTTGAAGGCTTATCTTTTGTATCAGGAGCATTAAGCCCATGAGTATGCAGGACCCGTTAGCAGACATGCTAACTCGCATCCGTAATGCCCAGATGGCTGAGAAGACCGTCGTGAGCATGCCGTCTTCCAAGCTGAAAGCGGCAGTCGCCAAAGTCCTCAAGGACGAAGGTTACATTGCGGATTTCCAAGTCACCGCCGAGGCCAAGCCTCTGCTGTCGATCGAGCTGAAGTACTTCGAAGGCAAGCCTGTCATCGAAGAAGTGAAGCGAATCAGCCGTCCTGGCCTGCGCCAGTACAAATCCGTAGACCAGCTGCCGAAAGTTCGCGGCGGCCTGGGCGTATCGATCGTCTCCACCAACAAAGGTGTGATGACTGACCGTGCTGCCCGTGCCGCTGGCGTCGGTGGCGAAGTGCTCTGCACTGTGTTCTAAGGGGAATCAGCATGTCTCGCGTTGCTAAGAACCCCGTCATTCTGCCCGCCGGCGTTGAAATCAAGCTGGCTGGTCAGGAACTTTCGATCAAGGGTGCCAAAGGCGCTCTGGAGCTGAAAGTACATCCGTCCGTAGAAGTCATTCAGGACAACGGTGAGCTGCGTTTCGCTGCGCGTAACGGCGACCAGCAGACCCGTGCCATGGCCGGTACCACCCGCGCTCTGGTCAACAACATGGTGATCGGCGTCAGCCAAGGCTTCGAGCGCAAGCTCCAGCTGGTTGGTGTTGGTTACAAAGCGCAGGCCAAAGGCCAAGTGCTGTCCCTGGCTCTCGGCTTCTCCCACCCGGTTGATTACGAACTGCCTGCCGGCATCGTCGCGGAAACCCCCAGCCAGACCGACATCCTGATCAAGGGTATCGACAAGCAGCTGGTTGGCCAGGTTGCCGCGGAAATCCGCGACTTCCGTCCGCCGGAGCCGTACAAAGGCAAGGGCGTGCGTTACGCCGACGAAGTCGTCCTTCGTAAAGAAGCCAAGAAGAAGTAGGGCATAGCAAATGAGCGTCAAGAAAGAAACCCGTCTGCGCCGCGCTCGCAAGGCTCGCCTGAAGATGCGCGAACTGGAAGCTGTACGCCTCTGCGTTTACCGCTCCTCCCAGCACATCTACGCCCAGGTTATTGCAGCCGACGGCGGCAAGGTCCTGGCCAGCGCCTCGACCCTGGACAAAGAACTGCGCGAAGCTGCCACCGGCAACGTCGACGCAGCCAAGAAAGTTGGTCAACTGGTCGCGGAACGCGCCAAGGCTGCCGGCGTCACTCAGGTGGCGTTCGACCGTTCTGGCTTCAAGTACCACGGTCGTATCAAGGCCCTGGCTGATGCCGCTCGTGAAGGCGGTCTGGAGTTCTAAGTTATGGCAAACAACGATCAAAAGCGCGACGAAGGCTACATCGAGAAGCTGGTTCAAGTGAACCGCGTCGCCAAAACCGTAAAGGGTGGCCGTATCTTCGCCTTCACCGCGCTGACCGTGGTTGGCGATGGCAAGGGCCGTGTTGGCTTCGGTCGTGGCAAGGCGCGTGAAGTGCCAGCCGCCATCCAGAAGGCAATGGAAGCTGCTCGCCGCAACATGATCCAGGTTGATCTGAACGGCACCACCCTGCAGTACCCGACCAAGTCCGCCCATGGCGCCTCCAAGGTGTACATGCAGCCGGCTTCGGAAGGTACCGGCATCATCGCCGGCGGCGCCATGCGCGCTGTCCTGGAAGTGGCCGGTGTGCAGAACGTTCTGGCTAAGTGCTACGGCTCCACCAATCCGGTGAACGTGGTCTACGCAACCTTCAAGGGCCTGAAGAACATGCAGTCCCCTGAGTCGGTAGCGGCCAAGCGTGGCAAGAGCGTCGAGGAGATTCTCTAACCATGGCAACCGTCAAAGTTACCTTGATCAAGAGCGTGAACGGCCGTCTGGCCAATCACAAGGCTTGCGTCAAAGGCCTGGGCCTGCGTCGCATTGGTCACACCGTAGAAGTTCAGGACACTCCTGAAAATCGCGGCATGATCAACAAGGCCTACTACCTGCTGCGTGTGGAGGGTTAATCCATGCAACTGAACGATCTGCGTTCCGCGCCGGGTGCCCGTCGCGAAAAGCACCGTCCGGGCCGTGGCATCGGTAGCGGTCTGGGCAAGACCGGTGGCCGTGGTCACAAAGGTCAAACCTCCCGCTCCGGTGGCTCCATCGCTCCGGGCTTCGAGGGTGGTCAGCAACCGCTGCACCGTCGTCTGCCGAAGTTCGGCTTCAACTCGCTGAAGGCCCTGGATCGCGCAGAAGTGCGTACCTCCGAGCTGGCCAAGGTCGAGGGTGATGTCGTAACCGTGCAGGCCCTGAAGGATGCCAACGTGATTAACCAGAACGTACAGCGTGTAAAAGTCATGCTGTCGGGCGAAGTTACTCGCGCGGTAACCCTGAAAGGCATCGGCGCCACCAAAGGCGCTCGTGCGGCTATCGAAGCAGCTGGCGGCAAAATCGAGGACTAAATGGCTAAGCAAGGTGCTCTCTCTGCGCTGAGCAACGGTGGTGGTTTGTCCGAGCTCTGGGCACGTCTGCGTTTCCTGTTCCTGGCGATCATCGTCTATCGGATCGGCGCGCACATCCCAGTTCCGGGCATCAACCCTGATCGCTTGGCGGCACTGTTCCGGCAGAACGAGGGGACCATTCTTAGCCTCTTCAACATGTTTTCCGGCGGCGCGCTGGAGCGCATGAGTATTTTTGCACTGGGGATCATGCCGTACATCTCGGCATCGATCATCATGCAGCTCATGACCGCTATCAGCCCGCAGCTGGAGCAGTTGAAGAAAGAGGGTGAGTCTGGGCGTCGCAAGATCAGCCAGTACACCCGCTACGCAACTCTCGTCCTGGCACTTGTCCAGGCCATTGGCATGTCCATTGGTCTGGGTAGCCAGGGCGTGGCCTTCTCCAACGACTTCGGCTTCTACTTCGTGTCGGTCACCACCTTCGTGGCGGGTGCACTGTTCATGATGTGGCTGGGTGAGCAGATCACCGAGCGGGGTGTCGGCAACGGCATCTCCATGTTGATCTTCTCCGGTATCGTCGCAGGTCTGCCCCGAGCAATCGGTCAGTCCTTCGAGTCCGCGCGTCAAGGTGATATCAATATCTTCGCCCTGATCGCCATCGGCCTGCTGGCCGTGGCCATCATCGCGTTCGTTGTGTTCATCGAGCGTGGTCAGCGCCGTATCGCCGTGCATTACGCCAAGCGCCAGCAAGGTCGCAAGGTGTTTGCCGCCCAAACGAGCCATCTGCCGCTGAAAGTGAATATGGCGGGTGTGATTCCCGCGATCTTCGCCAGCAGCATCCTGCTGTTCCCGGCATCCCTGGGTGCCTGGTTCGGTCAGTCGGAAGGCCTGGGTTGGCTGCAGGACGTCGCGCAAGCGATTGCTCCTGGTCAGCCGCTGAACATTCTGCTGTTTAGTGCAGGGATCGTTTTCTTCTGCTTCTTCTACACAGCGCTGATGTTCAACCCGAAAGACGTGGCGGAAAACCTCAAGAAGTCCGGTGCATTTATTCCGGGTATTCGTCCGGGCGAACAGTCGGCTCGCTACATTGATGGCGTACTGACCCGTTTGACCATGTTCGGTGCCCTGTACATGACGGCTGTGTGCCTGCTGCCCCAGTTCCTGGTCGTAGCTGCCCACGTACCGTTCTACCTTGGCGGGACCTCGTTGCTGATCGTGGTCGTGGTTGTGATGGACTTTATGGCCCAAGTACAATCGCACCTCGTTTCTCACCAGTACGAATCCCTCATGAAGAAAGCCAACCTGAAGGGCTATGGCAGCGGCCTGCTGCGCTGACCCGTAAGGTTCGAGGAGTCACTGATGAAAGTTCGTGCATCGGTTAAGAAGCTGTGCCGTAACTGCAAGATCGTCCGTCGCGAAGGCGTCGTTCGTGTGATCTGCAGCTCGGAGCCGCGTCACAAGCAGCGCCAAGGCTGAGTGTGATTCACGCGTGATAGCCCGGCAGCTAGTGTGCTGCCGGGTTGATTATTTGTTTTTACAGCGCTAATATCCGCGCCCTTTCTTGGCTTCCCGGGCGCAGGGTAGCTGTCAATTGGAGTTTTTCTGAATGGCCCGTATTGCAGGCGTAAACATTCCGGATAACAAGCACACTGTTATCTCGCTGACCTACATCTATGGTGTTGGTCGCACTACCGCACAGAGCATCTGTGCAGCCACCGGCATCAGCCCGGCTGTAAAGATCAAAGAACTGAGCGAAGAGCAGATTGATTCGCTGCGTACCGAGGTGGCCAAGCTGACCACCGAAGGTGACCTGCGTCGCGAAATCAACATGAACATCAAGCGTCTGATGGACCTCGGTTGCTACCGCGGTCTGCGTCATCGTCGTGGTCTGCCGGTTCGCGGTCAGCGTACCAAGACCAACGCGCGCACCCGTAAGGGCCCGCGTAAGCCGATCCGCAAGTAATCGCTTAGGAATCTAGTCATGGCAAAACCTGCTGCTCGTCCTCGTAAGAAAGTCAAAAAGACGGTGGTTGACGGGATCGCGCATATCCACGCGTCCTTCAACAACACCATCGTTACCATTACTGATCGTCAGGGCAACGCTCTGTCCTGGGCCACTTCCGGTGGTTCGGGCTTCCGCGGCTCGCGTAAGAGCACCCCGTTCGCTGCCCAGGTAGCGGCCGAGCGTGCCGGCCAGGCTGCTCTGGAATACGGTCTGAAGAACCTTGACGTCAACGTCAAAGGCCCGGGCCCGGGTCGCGAATCGGCTGTTCGTGCGCTGAATGCCTGCGGTTACAAGATCGCCAGCATCACCGACGTAACCCCGATCCCGCACAACGGCTGCCGTCCGCCGAAAAAGCGTCGCGTGTAATAGGAGACAGTGAGAAATGGCTCGTTACATTGGTCCCAAGTGCAAACTGTCCCGCCGCGAAGGCACTGATCTTTTCCTGAAGAGCGGCGTTCGTGCCCTCGACTCGAAATGCAAGGCAGAACAAGTTCCCGGTCAGCATGGTCAGCGTCGTGGTCGTCTTTCCGACTACGGTCTGCAGCTGCGCGAGAAGCAAAAAGTTCGCCGCATCTACGGCGTCCTCGAGCGTCAATTCCGTGGCTACTATCAGGAAGCGTCCCGCCGCAAGGGCTCCACGGGTGAAAACCTGCTGCAGCTGCTTGAGTGCCGTCTGGACAACGTCGTCTACCGTATGGGCTTCGGTTCCACTCGTTCCGAATCCCGTCAGCTGGTGTCCCACAAGACCATCAGCGTCAACGGCCAGACCGTAAACGTACCGTCCTACCAGGTCAAAGTTGGCGACGTCGTTGCTGTTCGCGAGAAATCGAAGAACCAGCTGCGTATCGCTCAAGCTCTGGACCTGTGCGCCCAGCGCGGTCGCGTTGAGTGGGTCGACGTGGACACCGACAAGAAAGCTGGCACCTTCAAAAGTGTCCCGGCTCGTGCCGATCTGTCCGCCGACATCAACGAAAACCTGATTGTCGAGCTCTACTCCAAGTAAGGGCTAGAAAATAGGTGCATCCATGCAGAGTTCGGTAAATGAGTTCCTGACCCCCCGCCACATCGATGTGCAGGTGGTCAGCCAAACCCGCGCCAAGATCACTCTCGAGCCTCTCGAGCGTGGTTTCGGCCATACTTTGGGCAACGCGCTGCGTCGCATCCTGTTGTCCTCCATGCCCGGCTGTGCAGTAGTCGAGGCCGAGATCGACGGCGTACTCCACGAGTACTCCGCCATCGAAGGTGTGCAGGAAGATGTCATCGAGATCCTGCTCAACCTGAAAGGCCTGGCCATCAAGCTGCACGGCCGTGACGAAGTGACGCTGACCCTGGCGAAAAAGGGCTCGGGTGTGGTGACCGCTGCCGATATTCAGCTGGATCATGATGTCGAGATCGTCAACGGTGACCATGTTATCGCCCACCTGGCCGATAACGGCGCGCTGAACATGAAGCTGAAAGTCGCTCGTGGCCGTGGCTACGAGCCGGCTGATGCCCGCTCGAGCGATGAAGACGAAAGCCGCAGCATTGGCCGTCTTCAGCTCGATGCCTCGTTCAGCCCCGTACGTCGTGTTGCCTACGTGGTCGAGAACGCCCGTGTCGAACAGCGTACCAACCTGGACAAGCTGGTCCTCGATCTGGAAACCAACGGCACCCTGGACCCTGAAGAGGCTATCCGTCGCGCCGCTACCATCCTGCAACAGCAGCTGGCAGCGTTCGTGGACCTCAAAGGCGACAGCGAGCCCGTCGTTGAAGAGCAGGAAGACGAGATCGATCCGATCCTGCTGCGTCCGGTCGATGACCTGGAGCTGACCGTTCGTTCGGCCAACTGCCTGAAGGCGGAGAACATCTACTACATCGGTGACTTGATTCAGCGCACCGAAGTAGAGCTGTTGAAAACTCCGAACCTGGGCAAGAAGTCCCTGACCGAAATCAAGGACGTTCTGGCCTCTCGCGGTCTGTCCCTCGGTATGCGCCTCGATAACTGGCCGCCGGCAAGTCTTAAGAAAGACGACAAGGCTACTGCCTGATCGTCGTAGCTACCGAACGTAAAGTTTGGAAAGGAATTGAACCATGCGCCATCGTAAAAGTGGTCGTCACCTGAGCCGTACCAGCTCGCACCGCAAGGCCATGTTCCAAAACATGGCTGTGTCGCTGTTCGAGCACGAGCTGATCAAAACCACCCTGCCCAAAGCCAAAGAACTGCGTCGCGTTGCCGAGCCGCTGATCACCCTGGCTAAAGTGGATAGCGTTGCCAACCGTCGTCTCGCTTTCGACCGTACCCGTTCGAAAGAAGCCGTAGGCAAGCTGTTCAACGAACTGGGCAAGCGCTACGCCAACCGTCCGGGCGGCTACCTGCGCATCCTGAAGTGCGGCTTCCGCGCCGGCGACAATGCCCCCATGGCATACGTCGAACTGATTGACCGCGCTGTTGGCGGCCAAGCAGTAGAAGCTGCAGAGTAAGGCTTACGCCTTAATAAAAAACCGGGCCTTGTGCCCGGTTTTTTATCGCCTATTGAAAAGTTTTCTCTATCGATCGGCTCGAATCAATAAATTGGCTGATCCATACCCTTGTCACCGATCCTTAACGACGCCGACTTCTACTGCTTGCTGAGCTGGGTCAACAGCCGCAACGCCGGTGGAGGCGCTTAATTGTCCGATTGGGATGTCGGGCCGCGCTCACAGCCTTCGTGATTCGCCGGCCAATGAACACCCCGCCGTTGAGGAGAGTAACGATGAGTGACAACACCCGCCTGACGACCGCTGCCGGAGCGCCGGTCGCCGATAACCAGAACGTCCAGACCGCCGGCCCGCGGGGCCCGATGCTGCTGCAGGACGTCTGGTTCCTGGAGAAGCTGGCGCACTTCGATCGCGAAGTCATTCCTGAGCGCCGTATGCATGCCAAGGGCTCTGCAGCCTACGGCACTTTCACTGTCACCCACGACATCACTCGCTACACGCGCGCCAAGCTGTTCTCTCAGGTCGGCAAGCAGACCCCGCTGTTCCTGCGCTTTTCCACCGTCGCTGGCGAGCGCGGTGCGGCGGATGCCGAGCGTGATATCCGCGGCTTCGCCCTGAAGTTCTACACCGATGAAGGCAACTGGGACCTGGTCGGCAACAATACCCCGGTCTTCTATTTCCGCGACCCGCTGAAATTCCCCGACCTGAACCACGTGGTGAAGCGTGACCCGCGCACCAACCTGCGCAACGCCACGCTGAAGTGGGACTTCTTCTCGCACCTGCCTGAAGCTCTGCACCAACTGACCATCGACTTCAGCGACCGTGGCCTGCCGCGCAGCTACCGCCACGTCCACGGTTTCGGCAGCCACACCTTCAGCTTTATCAATGCCAGCAACGAGCGGTTCTGGGTCAAGTTCCACTTCAAGACCCAGCAAGGCATTGAGAACCTGAGCAACGATGAAGCCGCGAAGCTGGTTGGCGCCGACCGGGAGAGCTCCCAGCGCGACCTGTACGACGCCATCGAACGCGGTGATTTCCCGCGTTGGACGATGTACGTGCAGATTATGCCGGAGAAGGAAGCCGCCACTTACCGTTACAACCCGTTCGATCTGACCAAGGTCTGGCCGCACGGCGACTACCCGCTCATCGAGGTGGGTTACTTCGAGCTGAACCGCAACCCGGCGAATTACTTCGCCGAGGTCGAGCAGTCCGCGTTCAGCCCGGCAAACATCGTCCCCGGCATTGGATTCTCGCCCGACAAGATGCTCCAGGGCCGCCTATTCTCCTACGGCGATGCGCACCGCTACCGCCTGGGCGTGAACCATCACCAGATCCCGGTGAACGCCGCGCGCAACAATCCGCGCATCTACCACCGCGATGGCGCCATGCGGGTGGACGGCAACAACGGCGACATGACGGTCACCTACGAGCCGAACAGCTTCAACCAGTGGCAGGAGCAGCCGGATTACTCCGAGCCGCCGCTGACTCTGGAAGGCAGCGCGGATCACTGGAACCACCGTGTCGACGATGACTACTACAGCCAGCCGGCCGCGCTGTTCCGTCTGTTCGATGAGGCGCAGCGGCAGCGTCTGTACGCGAACATTGCCGGTGACATGGCAGGCGTGCCGGAAGCCATCCAGCGTCGCCAGCTCGCACTGTTCTTCAAGATCGACCCGGCCTACGGCGAAGGCGTCGCCAAGGCCCTGGGACTGAAGCTCGACTAAGCTCAAACTGTTCCACCAGCCGCCCTCTTCGGAGGGCGGTTGCGTTTGGGGAGCATTGTGGACTTGACCCCGGTCATGGCCACTCGCGACCATAGCGCCGTTTAATTCGCTGTCACGTCCCAGGGAGAAGGCTGATGCAAGGCCACGCCGAGGTTATCGATTATCTCAATACGCTGCTGACCGGTGAGTTGGCCGCTCGCGACCAGTACTTCATCCATTCGCGCATGTACGAGGACTGGGGCTTCACCAAGCTCTACGAGCGTCTCAACCACGAGATGGAAGAGGAAACCCAGCACGCCGATGCCCTGCTGCGCCGCATCCTGTTGCTCGAAGGGACCCCGCGCATGCGCCCGGACGACATCCACCCGGGCAAGACGGTGCCGGAGATGCTCGAAGCCGACCTCAAGCTCGAGCGCCATGTGCGCGCCGCACTGGCGAAGGGCATCGCCCTGTGCGAGAAACACAAGGACTTCGTCACCCGCGATATCCTGCGCGTGCAACTGACCGATACCGAGGAAGACCACGCCTACTGGCTGGAGCAGCAACTCGGCCTGATCGCCAAGATGGGCCTGGAGAATTACCTGCAGTCGCAGCTCTGATTCGCCAGCCGTAAAGAAAAAGCCCCTGCGCCGATTGGCGACAGGGGCTTTTTCATGCCAGCACAGATCAGGCCCGATCACGCTCCAGCAGCGGCTTGAGGAAGTGCCCGGTGTGCGACACCGCCAGTTCCGCGACCTGCTCCGGCGTGCCGGTGGCGATGATCTGGCCGCCCTTGGAGCCGCCCTCGGGGCCAAGGTCGACCAGCCAGTCGGCGGTCTTGATCACGTCCAGGTTGTGTTCGATCACCACCACGGTGTTGCCGTGGTCGCGCAGGCGGTGCAGCACGTCCAGCAGTTGCTGGATATCCGCGAAGTGCAGGCCGGTGGTCGGCTCGTCGAGGATGTACAGCGTCTTGCCGGTATCGCGCTTGGACAGCTCGCGGGACAGCTTCACCCGTTGCGCCTCGCCGCCGGACAGCGTGGTCGCGCTCTGGCCGAGCTTGATGTACGACAGGCCGACGTCCATCAGCGTCTGCAGCTTGCGGGCGATGGCCGGCACGGCGTCGAAGAACGCGCGGGCGTCCTCGATGGTCATGTCCAGCACCTCGGTGATGCTCTTGCCCTTGTAGCGGACTTCCAGGGTTTCGCGGTTGTAGCGCTTGCCCTTGCAGACGTCGCAGGGGACGTAGATGTCCGGCAGGAAGTGCATCTCCACCTTGATCACGCCATCGCCCTGGCAGGCCTCGCAGCGGCCACCCTTAACGTTGAACGAGAAGCGCCCCGGACCGTAGCCGCGCGAACGGGCTTCCGGCACGCCGGCGAACAGCTCGCGGATCGGCGTGAACAGCCCGGTGTAGGTCGCCGGGTTGGAGCGCGGGGTGCGGCCGATCGGGCTTTGGTCGATGTCCACCACCTTGTCCAGGTGCTGCAGGCCATCGAACGAGTCGTAGGGCGCGACTTCCAGCGTGGTGGCGCCATTGAGTGCGGTAGCGGTGATCGGGAACAGGGTGTTGTTGATCAGCGTCGACTTGCCCGAACCCGAAACGCCGGTGATGCAGGTGAACAGGCCAACTGGGATTTCCAGGTTGACGTTCTGCAGGTTGTTGCCGCGCGCGCCCTTGAGCTTGAGCAATTGCTTCTTGTTGCGCGGGGTGCGTTCGGCGGGCACGACGATCTTGGTGCGGCCGGAGAGGTAGGCACCAGTAACCGAATCGGGGTGGTCCATGACCTGTTGCGGGGTGCCCTCGGCGACGATCTGCCCGCCGTGTACGCCGGCGCCTGGACCGATGTCCACGACGTAGTCGGCGAGGCGGATGGCGTCCTCGTCGTGCTCGACCACGATCACCGTGTTGCCCAGGTTGCGCAGGTGGGTGAGGGTACCCAGCAGGCGCTCGTTGTCGCGTTGGTGCAGGCCGATGGAGGGTTCGTCGAGGATGTACATGACGCCCACCAGACCCGCGCCGATCTGGCTGGCGAGGCGGATGCGCTGGGCCTCGCCGCCGGACAGCGTGTCGGCGCTGCGGTCGAGGGTCAGGTAATCGAGACCGACGTTGACCAGGAACTGCAGGCGCTCGCGGATTTCCTTGAGGATCTTCGAGGCGATCTCGCCGCGGCGACCGGTGAGGGTCAGGCTCTCGGCGTACTCGCAGGCGGTGCCTACCGGCATCGAGGTGATCGCCGGCAGGGTCTTGTCGCCGACCCATACATGGCGCGCTTCGCGGCGCAGACGAGTGCCGTGGCAGTCCGGGCAGGGCTGGGTGCTGAGGAACTTGGCCAGTTCCTCGCGCACGGTGGCCGATTCGGTTTCGCGGTAACGGCGCTCCAGGTTCGGCAGGATGCCCTCGAACGGGTGCGCGCGCTTGACGATGTCGCCACGGTCATTGAGGTAGCGGAACTCAACGTTCTCGCGGCCCGAGCCGTTGAGGATGAACTTCTGGTGCTCCGGGTCGAGCTCCTGGAAGGGCTCTTCCAGGCTGAAGCCGAAGTGCCCGGCCAGCGAGCCGAGCATCTGGAAGTAGTAGACGTTGCGCCTGTCCCAGCCGCGGATCGCGCCTTCGGCCAGGGTCAACTCGCCGTTGACCACCCGGCGCGCGTCGAAGAATTGCTTCACGCCCAGGCCGTCGCAGGTCGGACAGGCGCCGGCCGGGTTGTTGAAGGAGAACAGCTTGGGTTCCAGCTCGCTGATCGAATGACCGCAGATCGGGCAGGCGAAGCGCGCAGAGAAGATGATTTCCTCTCCTTCTTCGTCATCCATGGGGGCGACGAGAGCGATGCCGTCCGCCAGGTTGATCGCGGTCTCGAAGGATTCCGCCAGGCGCTGCTGCAGGTCGCCGCGCACCTTGAAGCGGTCCACCACCACGTCGATGGAGTGCTTGAGCTTCTTGTCCAGCTTCGGCACTTCGTCCAGCTCGTAGAGCTTGCCGTTGACGCGGGCACGGACGAAGCCCTGGGCGCGCATCTCGTCGAACACTGCCAGGTGCTCGCCCTTACGCTCACGGATCACCGGGGCGAGCAGCATCAAGCGGCGGCCCTCGGGCAGGGCCAGCACCTGGTCGACCATCTGGCTGACGGTCTGCGCCTCCAGCGGGATGTCGTGGTCCGGGCAGCGCGGAATACCCACGCGGGCATAGAGCAGGCGCAGGTAGTCGTAGATCTCGGTGATGGTGCCCACGGTGGAACGCGGGTTGTGGGAGGTGGATTTCTGCTCGATGGAGATCGCCGGCGACAGGCCTTCGATGGTGTCGACGTCGGGCTTTTCCATCATCGAGAGGAACTGCCGGGCGTAGGCCGACAGGGATTCCACGTAGCGGCGTTGGCCCTCGGCGTAGAGCGTGTCGAAGGCCAGGGAAGACTTGCCGGAACCGGACAGGCCGGTGATCACGATCAGCTTGTCGCGCGGGAGGGTCAGGTCGATGTTCTTCAGGTTGTGGGTACGTGCCCCACGGATGAGGATCTTGTCCACAGCGGCCTCGCATGGCGGGCGAAAACTATCGATTATACGGGGCGTGACAGGTACGCGGCAAAGTAGCGCGTGTGTGCCCTTGGACCTTTGGGCTGGTAGAATGCGCGGCTATTTTTCGGCGTTGGCGACAGCCGGCCCTTTGCGGCTTGGAAGGCCGCGCCGTCACGGGAGCCATTCAGCGCATTCCCGACATCCGTCTTCCCACGAGGGGCTTATGCACGATTCCCACACTGAGCGCATGAGTGGCACAGAACTCCGGGCGACCTCCGGCCTGGCCCTGCTCTATGCCTTCCGTATGCTTGGCATGTTCATGCTGCTGCCGGTCATGATGACCTACGGTATGGAACTGGCGGACGCGACGCCGGCGCTGATCGGCTTCGCCATGGGCGCCTATGGCCTGACCCAGGCGGTGCTGCAGATTCCGCTGGGCACGCTGTCCGACCGCATCGGCCGCCGCGCGATCATCGTTGTCGGCCTGCTGGTGTTCGCCGTTGGCGCTGCCGTTGCGGCCAGCTCCGACACCATCTGGGGCGTCATCGCCGGCCGGGTGATCCAGGGCGCCGGGGCGATTTCCGCCGTGGTCATGGCACTGCTCTCCGACCTGACCCGCGAACAGCACCGGACCAAGGCCATGGCCATCATCGGCATGAGCATCGGTGTTTCCTTCGCCGCCTCGATGGTCGCCGGCCCCGTGTTGACCCACTGGTTCGGCCTGCACGGGCTGTTCTGGTTCACCTCCGGCATGGCCCTGGTGGGCATCCTGATCATTCTCTTCATGGTGCCGGTGCCCGATCACCGCATGCAGCACCGTGAGTCCAGCGTTGCCAAGCAGTCGCTGATCCCGACCCTGAAGAACGGCGACCTGCTGCGCCTGGATGTCGGCATCCTGGTCCTGCACGCGATTCTCATGGCGAGCTTCGTCGCGCTGCCGCTGGCACTGGTGGAGCGCGCCGGGCTGCCCAAGGAGCAGCACTGGTGGGTCTACCTGACGGCGCTGCTGATCGGCTTCTTCGCCATGGTCCCGTTCATCATCTATGCCGAGAAGAAACGCCAGATGAAACGCGTGCTGGCCGGCGCGGTGGCGACCCTGATGCTCTGTGAACTGTTCTTCTGGGAGTTCGGCAACAGCCTCAAGGAACTGGTGTTCGGCATCGTCGTCTACTTCACCGCATTCAATCTTCTGGAGGCTTCGCTGCCTTCGCTGGTGAGCAAGGTGTCGCCGGCCGGCGGCAAGGGCACGGCGATGGGCGTGTACTCCACCAGCCAGTTCCTCGGCGCCGCGGTAGGTGGCATCCTCGGTGGCTGGATGTACCAGCACGGCGGGCTCGACGGGGTGTTCATCGGCTGCGCGGTGCTGGCTGCCATCTGGCTGGCGATTGCTGTTACCATGCGCGAACCGCCTTATGTAACGAGTATTCGCCTGCCTCTTTCCGATGAGGCCCTGCGCGATGCTTCGTTGGCTGAGCGTTTCAAGGCATTGCCCGGTGTGAGCGATGTGATGGTGGTCGTTGAAGAAGCGGCCGCTTATGTCAAAGTGGATTCCCAACAAGTTGATCGCACGTCCCTCGAGCGCCTCGCCGGTGCCGAGCAGGCGACGTGCTGAAGCCTTTAGGAGAGCGTCATGGCCCGTGGGGTTAACAAAGTCATTCTGGTGGGTAACGTCGGTGGCGATCCGGAAACCCGTTACATGCCCAACGGCAACGCGGTGACCAACGTCACCCTGGCCACCAGCGAGAGCTGGAAGGACAAGCAGACCGGCCAGCAGCAGGAGCGTACCGAGTGGCACCGCGTGGTGTTCTTCGGTCGCCTGGCGGAGATCGTCGCCGAGTACGTGCGCAAGGGTTCGCAGATCTACGTCGAAGGCAGCCTGCGCACTCGCAAGTGGCAGGGCCAGGACGGTCAGGACAAGTACACCACCGAAATCGTGGTCGACATCAACGGCAACATGCAGCTGCTCGGCGGCCGTCCGGGCGCCGGTGGTGACGACGCTCCGCGCGCTCCCCGCGAGCCGCAACAGCAGCGTCCGCAGCAGGCCCAGCGCCCTGCGCCGCAGCAGCAGTCCCAGCCCGCGCCGCAACCGGCTCCGGACTACGACAGCTTCGACGACGATATTCCGTTCTAACCCGAACGATTCGTCTCTCAAGAGCGCAGCCTTCGAGCTGCGCTTTTGCGTTTCTGGGACGCTCGTTTTGGCGAATGTTCGTAAAAGTCTTTCTCGGGGGCAGCTATTTAATTAGCTAGCTAACTGAATGATTCTGGAGCTGCCTTGATGTACGGCAAAACCGGAGAAGAAAAGACATGAGCATTACAGTGACCGAGCGTGACGACGACCATAAATCCCGCGAGTTCCGCGCCCACGGAGGGCGTTGCTGGGATGTGTACCAGGAGGGGCAATTGGTCGGCATCTTCCATACCGAAGGCGAGGCGCAGGCCTACCGGGTTTCCCTGGAGCTGGAAGCGCGCTACCGCCACGCGGCAGAGTTCTAAAGAGTAAAAAGCCCCGTGGCGACGGCCGCGCCACGGGGCTTGTGAGTCCGAACTCCCTGTAGGAGCGAGCTTGCTCACGAACCCGTCTCGCTGCGGAGCCTGTTCGCGAGCAAGCTCGCTCCTACAAATAACCATCCGAGTGCGCAGGCAACGCGGAGGTTATGGGGAATCCGCCCGGCGAACCGGGTGGCAGGCGATCAGAACTGGTAGTTCACCGTCGCAGTGACGTTGCGCTTCTCGCCGAAGTAGCAGAAGTCCAGGCTGTAGCAGGACGCCACGTAGTCCTTGTCCAGCAGGTTGTTGGCGTTGAGGCTGACATCCAGGCCCTTCAGGCCGACGCGGGACAGGTCGTAGCCGATGCGCGCATCCACCAGGGTGTAGTCCGGTACGCGCAGGGTATTTTCCTTGTCCGCCCAGGTCTCGCCGACGTAGCGAGCGCCGCCACCGAGGGTCAGGCCATCCAGCGGGCCGGCGTTGAAGCCATAGTCGGCCCACAGCGAGGCCATGTGCTTGGGCGCCTGGTTCGGGGTGTGGCCCTGGTTGCCGTCCAGCGACTTGGTGTAGGTGATGTCGGTGTAGGTGTAGCTGCCGAGCACCTTGAGATTGTCGGTGACCTGGGTGTGGGCTTCCAGCTCGAAGCCCTGGGAGCGCACTTCACCCACGGAGGTGTAGAAGTTGTCCTGCGGCTCCTTCGACGCGACGTTCTCCTGGGTGATGTGGAAGATCGACGCGGTGTACAGGCTGCGGCTGCCCTCGGGCTGGAACTTAAGGCCGGCTTCCCACTGCTTGCCCTCGGTCGGCTCCAGCGGCGTGCCGGATTGGTCCGAGTAGGCGTTGGGGTTGAACGACTCGGAGTAGCTGATGTACGGCGCAATGCCGTTGTCGAACAGGTACAGCGCGCCGATGCGGCCGGTGAACTTCTTCCAGTCGTCGTCGGCCTTGCTGCCGGTGCTGCGGTTCTTGTCCTCAACGGTCACCCAGTCCTCGCGGATGCCCAGCGAGAAGCGCCAGTTGTCGATGTCGATCAGGTCTTGCAGATAGACGCCGGTCTGGTCCAGGCGGCGGGTGTGGTTGTCGTCGGGGTAGTAGCTGATGGCGTCGTTGCCGTAGTGCGGGTCGAAGGCGTCCAGCGGCGCGGCGGAGCCCGAGCGCCAGTCCACGGTGGTGCGACGCTTCTGGTAGTCCAGGCCCATCAGCAGGGTGTGCTTGGCGGCGCCGGTGTTGAATTCGGCCTGGGCCATGTTGTCGATGATGTACGCCTGCAGGTGCTCGCTGGCGCCGGAGAAGTAGCGGTTCAGGGTGTTCTCGTCAGGCGCGGTCCAGCCGTAGGCGTAGACCTGCGAGAGGTCGACGTCGGAGTCCAGGTAGCGGAAGTTCTGCCGCGCGGTCCACACGTCGTCGAAGCGGTGCTCCAGCTGGTAGCCGAACATGCGCTGCGTGCGGTCGAAGTCGTCCTTGCTTGGCTCGCCATCGAAGAACTCGCGGGAGATCTTCTGGCCGTTGTGGTGGAACAGCGTACCGTCCGCCGGCACGCCGCCGTGGTAGCCGCCGTTCGGGTCGTGCTGCAGGTAGCCCTGCAGGGTCAGGGTGGTGTCGTCGGTGAAGTCGATGGCCAGGGTCGGGGCGATGGCGTAGCGCTCTTCCTTGACGTGGTCGAACTGGGTGTCCGAGCCCTTGCCCAGGCCGACCAGGCGGTAGGCGATACGCTTTTCCTCATCCAGCGGGCCGCTGAAGTCGAAGCCCATTTCCTTCTGGCCCATGTTGCCGACGGTGCCGGTGATCTGGTGGTAATCCTCGTACAGCGGTTTCTTGCTGGTCAGTGCCACCAGGCCGCCAGGCAGGCTGCGGCCGTAGAGCACCGAGGACGGGCCCTTGAGCACGTCGATGCGCTCGAGGAAGTACGGGTCGATCTGCATCGAGCTGAAGGTGCCGCTGTCGCCCATGGCCTTCAGGCCGTCGAGGTAGATGTTGTCGACGCTGTTGTCGGCGAAGCCGCGCATGACGATGTAGTCGTAGCGGTTCGAGGCGCCGACCTGGCCGGTGAAGATGCCAGGGGTGTAGCGGATCGCCTGTTGCACGGTCTTCGACGCGGTGTCGTCGATCTGCTCGCGGGTGATCACCGAGACGCTCTGGCTGGTTTCCAGCAGGGACTTGGAGGTCTTGGTGGCGATCTGGCTGTGGGTCGCCAGGTAGCCGTCTTCCTCGCCCAGCGCGTTGCCCAGGGCGAACACATCGCTGGAGGGCATGGCCAGCACGTCGGTCGGCGCGGCCGGGCGCAGCACGTAGTTGCCATTGCCTTGGTCCACGGCCTCCAGCGGTGTGTCCACCAGCAGGCGCCCAAGGCCCTGGTCCACCGAGTAGGTGCCGTTCAGCCCCGCCGAATTCAGCCCGCGAGTCTGCTCCGGGGTCGCCGACAGGGTGATGCCTGCTTCGCGGGCGAAGGCGTTCAGCACGTCACCCAGTGGGCCGGCCGAAATGGCGTAGGCGCGGCTGCTGGTGATGGCGGCGGTGTCCGCGGCGAAGGCGGTCAGCGGCAGGCTGGCACCGAGGCTGACGCACAGCAGCGCGCCGCGCACGGCATGGGCCAGGCGGCTGGCGCGGGGCAGGGCGGAGGAGGACGTTGGGACGTGGACGACTCGCATGTAGGGGCTTCCGTGGACAAGGGAAATGATCGAGTTATTCCTCCTTGCCGGTCGAGGCGGCGAAACACGACAAAAATAATTCTCGTTTGAGAAATAAAATTATTTTGCGCTGATTTGTAGGAGCGACTGCCTTCTGCGGGGAGTCCTCGTCACTGAACTCCCCTCACCCCAGCCCTCTCCCGGAGGGAGAGGGAGAGGGAGAGGGAGAGGGAGAGGGAGCAGGCGTGCGGGCTGGCGCCAAGGTTTCAAACTGCATCGAACGGTCCCCTCTCCCTTTGGGAGAGGGTTAGGGTGAGGGCCGACCCGAGCACGGAACCACCGGGTAGGAGCGGGCCCATGGAGCCTTTCCGCCGATGGACCAGCCGTCAGCCCCGCGCACTCACCGTCACCCACCAGTCCGTCCGCTTCTCCACCCGCACCGGCAGCGTCTGCGGCAGCAGGGCCAGCAACTGGTTGGTGTCATCCAGACGGAATACGCCGGAGAGGCGCAGGTCGGCCACGCTGGCATCGCAGTGCAGATGGCCGTGGCGGTAGCGGCCGATCTCGGCGAGGAAGTCGGCCAGGCGCATGTCGCGGGTGACGATCAGGCCATCGGCCCAGGCGCCACTGTCCATATTGCTGCGCTCGGCGAGCAGCGCGCTGTCGCCGTTGATCTCGTAGGTCTGCCCGGCTTCGGCGATGGCAGTGGTCTGGCCGCGCACGCGCGGGGCGATGGCTACCGAGCCTTCCTCGACGCTCAATCGTGTGGAGCGCGGGTCCTGACGTAGCACGAAGCGTGTACCCAGCGCCTCGAACAGACCGTCGCGGTTGCTCACCCGCAGCGGACGCGCCGCATCTTTCGCTGTACTCAGCAGGATTTCGCCGCGCTCCAGCAGGAGCAGCCGCTGGCTCCCATCGAAGCGCACGTTAACCGCGCTGTCGGTGTTGAGTTGCAGGACGCTGCCATCGGCCAGGGTGAAACGCTTGCGCTCGCCGATGGCGGTACTGAAGTCCGCCATCCAGCGCTGCCAGGGCGTGACGTCGCGGGTCAGCCACAGCGCGGAGGCTCCGACAGCGAAGGTGGACAGCAGCTTGAGCGCCTGACGTCGCTGCAGGCGCTGGTTCGTATTCTCCAGGGTCTCCAGCGCCACGCGCGCGCCGGGCACCGCCTGGTAGCCGGCGGCGAGCTCGCTGTTCAGTGCCTGCACCCGCAGCCAGGCGGTTTCATGTTCGGGATTCGACTGGCGCCAGTGCTCACAGGCGCTGAGCACTTCCGGACCGGCGTTGCCGTTCAGGCGCAGGGTCCACTGGATCGCCTGCTTCACCACCCGCGGATCGGGCGTGGCGCTGGCGCCGGTCACTCGGCGTACCGCAGTTGGTAGCAATGGAACAGCGCCTCGGCGACATAGCGTCCGACCGAACGCACCGATACACCCAGTTCCTCGGCGATCTGCTCGTGGGGAATGCCCTCGCACTGTGCCATCAGGAAAGCGCTGCGCACCTTGGGCTGGAGGCCGTCCAGCAGGCGAGCGATGTTTTCCAGCAGTTGCAGGATGTTGTGTCGCGCCTCGGCGGACGGCACCTGGGCTTCCGGCAGGTGAGCGATGGAATCGAGGTAGGCGCGCTCCAGTTCCTCGCGACGCCAGTGGTCGATCACCAGGCCGCGGGCGACGGTGCGCAGGAAGGCACGCGGGGTGCGCAGTTCGGCGCGCTCGGGCTTGAGCAGCACGCGCACGAAGGTGTCCTGTGCCAGGTCGGCCGCATCGGCGGCATTGCCCAGGCGGCTGCGTAGCCAGTTGTGCAGCCAGCCGTGGTGGTCACTGTAGAGCGACTGGACGTCGTAGGTGGAGGACATGGGCGCGCAAAGCTGCAAATGATAATTTATCGCATTTTCAACAAGGCGCTGGCCATTTGCAAGATATGTCTAAGGCTCCGGTGTTTCCTGTAGGAGCGAGCTTGCTCGCGAACTGCTCAGCACCGGAGCTGCCGGGAAATCCGTCCGCGAGCAAGCTCGCTCCTACAAACAGGCCTCGTGCCTTTCCTCAGCGATACCAGCGCGGTGTGTACACCCAGTCACCACCGCCGGCGCGCGGGAAGCGCCGGGTCAGCGACGAGCCGATGATCACCAGGGTGCGCATGTCCACCATCTCCGGCTCCAGCTCGCCGAGTGTCACCACGCGCAGCGCCTCGGCCGGGCGACCGATATCGCGGCCAAGCACCACCAGGGTTTCCGGCGCGCGATGGCGGCGGACGATTTCCAGTGCGCGCCCCAGTTGCCACGGTCGCGCCTTGGAAATC
The DNA here is from genome assembly GCF_016919445.1 of Pseudomonas sp. PDNC002. Lineage (NCBI taxonomy): Bacteria > Pseudomonadati > Pseudomonadota > Gammaproteobacteria > Pseudomonadales > Pseudomonadaceae > Pseudomonas > Pseudomonas sp. PDNC002. Next base: position 1,879,658 of record NZ_CP070356.1, read on the forward strand.
GGGTTGTAGAAGGCCATGGCCAGGTCGGCGGCGCCGGCATGATCCAGACGTCTCTCGATGGTTTCCCAGGGCTTGAGATTGTCCGACAGGGAAATCAGACAGAAATCGTGCCCCAGGGGCGCCCCGGCCTTGGCTGCGGCGGCCAGCGCGGCGGACACGCCCGGCAGCACCTCCAGCTCCACGCCGTGCCAGTGCGGGTCTTCACTCTCGTGCAGTGCTTCCATCACGGCGGCGGCCATGGCGAATACGCCGGGGTCGCCGGAAGAAATGACGACGACCCGGCGCCCGCTGGCCGCCAGTTCGAAGGCGTGGCGGGCGCGCTGCATTTCCTCGCGGTTGTCGGTGCGGTGGCGTACCTGATCGTCGCGCAGCGGCTCGGCCATCTTCACGTAGGTCTCATAACCCAGCAGGTCCTGGGCTTCGTCCAGCGCGCGGCGTACGGCGGGGATCATGAAGTCGCTGGCGCCGGGACCGAGGCCGATCACGCTGAGGCGTCCGCGCGGCTGGCCGATGCTCTCGGCTTCGGCCGGTGTGGCGGCGCGGTGCAGGTGGAAGGAGTCGCCATGCAGCACTTCCGGCGGCAGCGTTTCATCCGGGTCGATGAAGCGCAACGGTAAACCCATCTCGGCGGCGACGGTGGCCAGCGCCGGGTCGGCCATGCGGCAGCGCGGCGCGATCACCGCTGCCAGCGCACCTTCCGCCAGGCCCGCCTGGGCAAGGCCCTGGCGAATGCGCTCAGGCAGTTGGGAGTCCACCAGCGTGACATGGGCGAGCACGACGCGCGGATGGATGCGCAGTTCGTTCGGCGCGATGCCATTGGCGCGCGCATCGATGCGCAAGGTGTGCGCGGCGTCGTCGGCCAGTGGCAGGTCCAGTGCCTCCAGCCAGGGCGCGTCGCCTTCGATGCGCAGTGTGTCGCCGCCCAGCAGGTCTGAGACGAAGCGTTTGCCCTGCTCGATATCGGCCAGCGCATAACCTTCCGGCGGGTCCAGCAGGCAGGCGCCAAAACGCAGCTCGCCGCTGGTGGTGATGGCTGGCGCCACGTCCAGCGAAGTGGCGATCTCACGGGCCATGCGGTTCACCCCGCCCAGCCCGCCGAGCAGCGGCACCACGGCGCTGCCATCTTCGGCGATTGCCAGCACCGGCGGCTCCGCACCTTTCTCGGCGAGCAGCGGGGCCAGGGTGCGGATGACGATACCGGCGGCGCACAGGGCGATGATCGCCGTGTCGTCGCGATACAGCTGGCGCAGGGTATCGCCGAAGTTCGTGTAAGACTCGTCGGCGCCTTCAACACGGTCCTTCAGGCCCATCACGCGCGCCTGTGGATAAACGTTCTGCAGGCGCCGAGCAGTGGCCAGCGCACCCTGGCCGAGAATGACGATCGCGGCGCGCATCAGCCGTTCCACCGTTGGCCGGGGATGACGATCATCGAGAAGTAGGGCGACGCCATCGGGTCGACGTCGTCCAGCGCAACGATGCGCTGCTCGCGCATGGTCGCACGCTCGACGTAGTGAGCGCCGCTGTCGCGATCCAGCTCGCGCAGCACGCGGCGGACCTTGTCGAAATTGCGCCCCAGCTTCATCACCACCGCCGCATCGGCGTCGGCCAGGCGGCGCTTGAGTTCTTCTTCGGGCAGCACGCCGGAGAGCACCGACAGGCTCTGGTTGCGATACACCAGCGGCACGCCGAGCACCGCTGCGCTGCCGAGCATGGAACAGACGCCGGGTACGACTTCGGTGTCATAGCGGTCTGAAAGGCGGTCGTGCAGGTACATGTACGAGCCGTAGAAGAACGGGTCGCCCTCACAGATCACCGCGACGTCACGGCCGGCGTCCAGATGCTCGGCCACCTGAGCGGCGGCGGTGTCGTAGAAGTCGCTGATCACGCCTTCGTAGGTCAGCGGCGGCTCCAGTTTCTCGGTGGTCACCGGGTACACCAGTGGCAGGCGTTGCTGCTCATCGAGCAGGTGCTCCTCGATGATGGCGAAGGCGTTGCCGCCCTGGCCTGCGTGGTGCTTGGCCTTGGCCACGAAGTAGCCGATCACCGGGGACGCGCGCAGCAGGCGCAACGCCTTGAGGGTCAGCAGTTCCGGGTCGCCCGGGCCGACGCCCAGGCCGATCAGGCGGCCGGCCATCACTCCACCTCCGTGGCGAGTGCGTTCACCGCCGCCGCTGCCATTGCGCTGCCGCCACGGCGGCCACGAACGATGACGTAGGGCACGCCACGGCTGTCCGCGGCGAGGGCGTCCTTGGACTCCATCGCGCCGACGAAGCCCACCGGGAAGCCGAGGATCAGCGCCGGTTTCGGCGCGCCGGCGTCGAGCATTTCCAGCAGGTAGAAGAGGGCGGTCGGCGCGTTGCCGATCACCACCACGGCGCCTTCGAGGTGCTCGCGCCAGTGCTCCAGAGCCACCGCCGAGCGGGTGTTGCCCAGCTCTCTGGCGAGCGCCGGGACGTTCGGATCGTTGAGCGTGCAGATCACCTTGTTGTCTGCCGGCAGGCGCGCGCGGGTGATGCCCTCGGCGACCATTCGCGCATCGCAGAGGATCGGCGCACCGCTGGCCAATGCCGCGCGGCCAATGGCACCGGCGCCTGCGGAGAAGCGCAGGTCCTGCACTACGTCGACCATGCCGCAGGCGTGGATCACCCGTACGGCGAGTTTCTCCAGGTCGGCCGGGATACCGGTGAGGTCGGCTTCGGCACGGATGATGGCGAAGGATTGGCGATAGATCGCCTGGCCGTCGCGGATGTAATCAAGCATCGGTGGGGACTCCGGGTGCGGCGAGCAGGTCGCCCGCGGCATCGAGGGAAAGGTTGCGCGCCAGCGGCTGGCCGAAGCCGGCCACGCCATCGGCGCGACGGAACAGGTCATAGCGGCCGTCGGCGACGGCCAGCAGGGTGTAGGGGGCGACGTGGGCGGCGGCACAGGAGCGCGGGCAGCCGCACAGGTGAACGCCGGCCGGCGGCGCGTGACGCAGGCGTTCGGCGAGGCGCAGGGCGTCGGCCTTGGTGTCGGCCAGCCCGCGTGCGCAGCCGCTGGAGCCACTGCAGGCAACGATGCGCGACAGCGGCTGCGCAGCGTCGATCACCAGACCGAGGCTGCCTAGCGCACCGAGGACGATGGCGGCGTCGATCGACGCCACATCGGGAAGGACCAGACTTTGCCAGGGCGTCAGACGTAGCTGACCGCCGCTATGGCGTTCCGACAGATCGGCGAGGGCGAACAGGGTGGAGCTATCGAGTCGTCCGAGGATGAATCCTGCGCCGACCATGGCGCGTTCCGCCTGGTGCTGGGGACGAATGCCAAGATGGCCGAAAGGCTGCGGCGCAGGACGCCGCCAGTTATCCACAGCCGGGCCGAGTTGCAGCGCGAAGGGTAGGCGTTGCTGCAAGCGCGCCAGGAGTGCCTCATCGCCGAGCATCTCGCGGAGCTGGCGCATGCGTGTCTGGCCATCGCCGACGAGATCGAGGAACAGGTGCAGCAGGGTTTCCACCAGCAGCGGAACTTGCTCGGCAGTGACGGCGGCGAGGGCGGGGCGATCCGTTTCGTTCTGTGGTGGACAGCCGGCCAGGCCGAAGGCAAATAGCGGCTCAGCGTTATCGGACATCGCCGACAGCCAGAGATCGTTGGGGTGCTCCAGCATCGCCAGGTTTTCGCCGGCGTCCAACTGAATGCCGAACTTGGGCGACAGGCCGTGGAAGCGCGTCGTGCCTTCCAACAGGTCGAGTAGTTGGCGGGCCAGCGGAGCGGCATTGAAAGTCGTCCCGCCATCAAGGCCGAGTGCCGGACTGACCAGCAGATTGCGCACATCATCCGACGCCAATTCACGCGGGCCGAGGCCGGCAGTGAGCAACTCGCGGCTCAGCGCGTTCTCGGCGCCGGCATGGACGCCGCGGATCTGCAGGTTGGCGCGGTTGGTCGCTTCCAGCACGCCGTCGGCATGGCGCTCGGCGGCCCGGGCAATGGCGCGCGCGGCGTGGGCGTCGAGTTGTCCACAGGGCAGCTTGATGCGGCAGATGCCGCCATCGCGGGAGGCCACGATGCGCAGCAGGCCGGGGCAGGCATGCGGACGGACGGGCAGAGCTGAAGAGTCTTGCACTGAGGTCACCAGGGCTGGGTCGCGGTGACCTGCGAATCCCCATAGGGGACTTCACGACACCGATACACCCCGCTCGATGTCTGCACACGCGACTGGTTTCGTCGGCAGGTCTCCTGGCTGGCAGGTCCTCATCCAGCGCGGCCTTCCCGGTTGCCCAGTGGCCTGGCCGGCGGCACGGAATGTTGTTCCCGTACCGCCGCATTGCGCGGACTCGCTGCTTACAGTTGCGGGGGCAGCCACGGCTTAACCGTGTTCCCTCTTCGGCTCCTGGAAACCTCACCGATAAAGGCGAAGCGTCCTACGAGCACCGACGAAGCGGGTATTATGCCTGCTTTGCCCGAAGGCAGGAAAAGCCTGCCCGTCGGATCAACCCGAGGAATTTTCATGACGCCCTGGCTGACCATCGTCGGCATCGGCGAGGACGGCTATGCCGGCCTCGGCAAGGCCGCGCGCCGAGCCCTGCTCGCTGCCAGCGAAGTGATCGGCGCGCCGCGCCAGCTGGAGCTGCTGCCCCATTGCCTGCGCGCCAACCGGCAGGCCTGGCCGAGCCCGTTCAGCCTGGAGCCGGTGCTGCGCCGGCGCGGCGAACCGACCTGCGTGCTGGCCAGTGGTGATCCGATGTGGTTTGGCGTCGGCGCGAGCCTGGCCCGCCAGATCCCGGCCGAGGAAATGCTTGTGCTCAGCGCGCCGTCCTCTGCCTCCCTCGCGGCAGCGCGCATGGGCTGGGCACTGCAGGATTGCACGCTGATCTCGCTGGTGGCGCGTCCATTGGCCGCACTCAACGCGCAGATCCACGAGGACGCCAGGCTGCTGATCCTCAGTAATGATGGCGACAGCCCGGCCGCTATTGCCGCATTGCTGTGCGAGCGGGGCTTCGCCACAAGCCGGCTGAGCGTGCTGGAGCACCTGGGCGGCGATAGCGAACGGCGCATCGATGGCGTGGCTGGCGATTGGGCCTTGGCGCAGGCGGCGGCGCTGAATCTGGTGGCGGTGCAGTGCATCGCCGGTGAAGACGCGCAGCGCCTGCCTCTTACGATTGGCCTGCGTGATGACGACTACCGCCACGACGGTCAACTGACCAAGCGCGACGTGCGCGCCGTGACCCTGGCGCGGCTGGCGCCGAAGCCGGGCGAGCTGCTCTGGGACGTTGGCGCTGGCTGCGGCTCCATCGGCATCGAATGGATGCGCGCGCATCCGAGCTGCCGCACGCTGGCCATCGAGGCCAACGAAGGCCGCCAGGAGCACATCCGTTTCAACAGCGACGCCCTCGGCGTGCCAGCGCTGCAACTGGTCTGCGGGGCCGCGCCGGAAGCGTTGCAGGGACTGGAGCAACCCGATGCCATCTTCATCGGTGGTGGCGTCACCGTGCCCGGAGTATTCGAACACTGCTGGGAACAGCTCAAGCCCGGCGGTCGGCTGGTAGCCAATGCCGTCACCTTGCAGAGCGAGGCGGCGCTGGTGAGCTGGCGCGAGCGCGTGGGCGGCGAACTGATCCGCCTGTCCGTGTCCCAGGCCCAGCCGCTGGGTGGCTTCGACACCTGGCGAGCGGCGCTGCCGATCACGTTGCTGGAAGCCTGGAAGCCGCTGGTCGAGTGAGCATGCGCGAAGAAACCCCGGAGCAGCCGCGCCCGCTGCGCAGCGGCTACACCACCGGCAGTTGCGCCACTGCCACCAGCCTGGCGGCGGCGCGCCTGTTGCTCACCGGTGAAGTGCTGGACGCCGCGCAGATCGCCCTGCCGAAAGAGCGCAGCGCGACCCTGCGCCTGGAGTTCTGCCGGCTTACCGCTGACGGCGCCGAAGCCGGCACGCTGAAGGATGCCGGCGACGACCCGGACGTGACCCACGGTGCGCTGGTTTTCGCCCGCGTGGCGCTGAGTGTCGAACCGGGCGTGCGTTTCCATGCCGGCGAAGGTGTCGGCATGGTGACCAAACCCGGCCTGGTGCTGCCGGTGGGCGAGCCGGCGATCAACCCGGTACCGCGGCAGATGATGCGCGACAATCTCGCCGCGCTGGCCGCCGAGTGCGGCTACGTCGGAGGCTTCGACGTCACGATCAATATCGAGGGTGGCGCCGAGCTGGCGCTCAAGACTATGAACCCGCGCCTGGGCATCCTCGGCGGGCTGTCGATCCTCGGCACCACCGGCATCGTCCGGCCATTCTCCTGCTCGGCCTACATCGCCTCGATCCAGCAGGGCATCGACGTCGCCCGCGCCAATGGATTCCGCCACCTGGCCGCCTGCACCGGCAACGCCAGCGAGGACGCCATGCGCCGGCGCTACGGTTTCGACGACACCGCGCTGATCGAGATGGGCGACTTCGCCGGCGCCGCGCTCAAGCACCTGCGCAAGGTGCCGGTGGAGCGCTTCAGCGTCTGCGGCGGCTTCGGCAAGATCAGCAAGCTCGCTGCGGGGCACATGGACCTGCACAGCCGCCACTCCAGCATCGATCTGCCACAGCTGGCGGAGTGGGCTGCGAACATTGGCGCCTCGGCAGACCTGCAGCAGCGCATGTGCGAGGCCAACACCAGCCAGCAGGCGCTGGCGCTGTGCCGCGCGGAGGGCATCGCACTGGGCGATGCGGTGTGCGCCCGCGCGCTGGCCTTCGCCCGGCGTATCGTGCCCCTTGAAGTAACGCTGGAAGTCTTCGCCATCGACCGCCAGGGCAACCTGGTGGGCGAGGCGCTGGAGGTGAGATGAAACGGGTCCTGCTGCTGGGCGGAATCGGTGAGGCGCTGGCTATCGCGCGAAGGCTGGGACCGCAGCATCTCTACAGTCTTGCCGGCCTCGGCAAGGTGCCGGACGACTTAGCCTGCGAAGTGCGCGTGGGTGGTTACGGTGGCGCCGAAGGCCTGGCCGGATTCATCCGCGAACAGGGCTTCGACCTCCTGCTCGATGCGACTCATCCCTATGCTGCGCAGATCAGCGCCAACGCCGCCCATGCTGCGGAGCTGGCCGGTGTGCCGTGCTGGGCGCTGCGGCGGCCCGGCTGGCAGGCGGGTGCTGGCGATGATTGGCGCGAGGTCGCCGATTGGCCTGGGTTGATCAGGGCACTGAAGGATTTTCGCCGTCCGCTGTTCACCCTGGGGCGTGAGCCGCTGGAGCACCTGGGCGAGATTCCCGCGCACCAGCACTGGACCGTTCGTTGCCTGCAAAGCCTGCCCGGCAACGAGCGCGCTGAAGTGCTCGGCGCGCGTGGACCGTTCACCCTGGAGGGGGAGCGCGAGCTGTTCGCGCGGTTGGGTACCGACGTGCTGATCAGCAAGAACAGCGGCAGCCAGGCCACCGAGCCGAAGCTGCAGGTCGCCCGCGAGCGTGGCGTGCCGGTGCTGATCCTGGCGCGGCCGGCGTTGCCGCTCGTGGAGCGGGAGTTCGACGGCGTTGAGTCGCTGTGGGCGGCTCTGGAACGCCTGCTGGCGGAATGAGGGAACGCATCGCTCGAGGAGCGTTCACAGCGTCGTAATGGTTCGCGAGCAGGCTCGCTCCTGCAGAACCGTCATGAAGCTTCTCCGGTGGCCGGCGCGCCTCTATGCTGGGCCCCGGCTTTCACAGGGAGTGACACCATGCTGCGAATCCTCGGCCGCGCTTCATCGATCAACGTGCGCAAGGTGCTCTGGACCTGCGCCGAACTGAACCTGCCGTACGAACGGGAGGACTGGGGCTCGGGCTTTCGCTCCACGGCTTCGGCGGAGTTCATCGCACTCAATCCCAATGCCATGGTGCCGGTGCTTGTCGACGGCGACTTCGTGCTCTGGGAGTCCAACGCCATCTGCAGCTATCTCGCCAGCCAGTATCCGCTCGATGAACTGCTGCCCGACTCGCCCCGCGAGCGCGCGCTGGTGGAGCAATGGATGGGTTGGCAGGCCACCGAACTGAACAATGCCTGGCGCTATGTGTTCATGGCCCGCGTGCGCAACAGCCCCAGCCATACCGACGAATCCGCCATCGCCCTGAGCGAGGCGCAGTGGAACCATTGCATGTCCCTGCTGGACCGGCAGCTGGAACGCACCGGTGCCTTCGTCACCGGCGCCTGCTTCAGCCTTGCCGACGTCGTCCTTCGCCTGTCGGTGAACCGCTGGTACCTGACGCCCATGCAGCGCCCGGAGTTGCCGGCTGTGGCGGCCTACTACGAACGGCTGAGCGAGCGGCCGGGGTTCCTGTTGCATGGGCGCAATGGGGAGCCTTGAGAGGGGCGGAAATTCGGCGCCAGGAGACGACCCTCACCCCAGCCCTCTCCCAAGGGGAGAGGGGGCCGTTCGGAGTGGGGCAATGTATCTGTGTCAGCCGGCGAATGTTGGTCGAACAGAGCGCGCAGGACTGTTCCCTCTCCCTCTGGGAGAGGGCTAGGGTGAGGGGCTCTTAGCGATAGGAGCCCGAAATTTCAGCGATCCGCCGATACTCCGCCCCCAGCTCGTCTGCCAGTTTTTGTGCGCGGCCAAGCCGCACGGCCCCACCCTCGATATCCACCAGCACAGTCGGGCAGCCCATCGGCTGCAACGCCGGCCAGTCGCGCAGGCGGCCATCGGTGAGCACCAGCAGTCGCTGATGTTCCGCAGGCTTCTGTCGCTGGCGCTTGTCCAGCCATGCGCGGGCTTGCTCAAGCGCCTCGATCAGCGGGGTACCGCCGCCGGCGCCGAGTTGTTCCAGCCACTCCTGCAACTGATTCGATGCCTTCTGGCCTTGCCACAACCAGCGCGGCTGCGCACCAGTGGCATGCAGTACAGCGAGGCGCGCGCGTTGCCGGTAAGCCTGTTCGAAAGTGTCGGCGAGCAGCCCCTTGGCCTGGGCGAGCGCGCCATGGCGGCGGGTGCTGGCCGAGGCGTCGACGATCACCAGCCAGAGTTCGGCGGGCTTGTGGCTGCGGGCGCGCAGCACCAGGTCGGCGCGGCGTTGGGGGCGGCCATTGCGCAGGGTCTCGGGCCAGTCGATGCGGCCGTGCGTACCCTGTTGGCGGGCGCCGTGGCGGCCGCCGGCGAGCTGGCCGGGTCGAGAGTTGGCATCCGCGCCTGGGGCCGGGCGCGGGCGGATGCTCAGGGCTTTTTTGGCCAGCCCGTCAACTGTCGGCGTTCGCCCATGGCGACGCTCTGCGCGGGCAGTTCACCCCATTGGCCTTCGCCGTTGGAGGCGTTGGAGGCTGCCTGGGATTGGCTGGAAGAAGACTGCGGAGGCGTCATCGATTGCGGTGGTGCGTGACGACGGCGGTGGGCGAGCGCGAAGTGCTCCACCGCCTCGATGTCCTGCGCCTCGATGGCGTTGGCGCCGCGCCAGGCGGCGTGGGCGCGGGCCGCGCGCAACCAGACCAGGTCGGCGCGCAGGCCATCGACGCCAGCGGCGTGGCAGCGCTCGGCGATCTCGTTCAACGCAGCATCATCCAGCGCAATCGCGGCAAGGCCTTGCCGGGCATCGACACAGCGCTGTTGCAGCGCTTGCTGTGCGCCTTGCCACTGAATGAGGAAGGCCTGCGGATCGGCATCGAAGGCCAGCCGGCGGCGAACGATTTCGGCGCGCTCGCTCGGCGCCGGGGTGCCTTGCAGTTGCACCTTGAGGCCGAAGCGGTCCAGCAGTTGCGGGCGCAGTTCGCCTTCTTCCGGGTTCATGGTGCCGATCAGCACGAAGCGCGCCGGATGGCTGTGGGACAGGCCGTCGCGCTCGATCAGGTTGACGCCGCTGGCGGCCACGTCGAGCAGCAGGTCGACGAGGTGGTCGGGCAGCAGGTTCACTTCATCCACATAGAGCACACCACCGTGGGCGTGGGCCAGCACGCCGGGGGAGAACTGCGCGCGACCTTCCCCTAGTGCGGCGTCAAGGTCGAGGGTGCCGACGATACGTTCCTCGCTGGCGCCCAGCGGCAGGGTGACGAAGCGCCCGCCGTCGAGCAGGTCGGCGACGCCGCGCGCCAGGGTGGACTTGGCCATCCCGCGCGGCCCTTCGATCAGCACGCCACCGATGGCTGGATCGATGGCCGCCAGGCACAGGGCCAGCTTCAGCTCATCGGCGCCGACGACGGCGGCCAGGGGGAAGTGGGGAAGGGCGCTCATGGAGGATTCCTGCGGATTTCGTCCGTGCATGGTAGCGAACCGGGCGCAGGAGGTGCGACCAATGTCCATCAGAACGATAGAGCCAAGTCATTGATCGGCACGCCGCGATGCAGTAACTTGGCCCTACTTCCACGGAGAACATCATGCCGTCCAGCCTGTCCATCCAGTCCCTCGCCCGCCTCGGTGCCATTGGCTCCGTGGTCGTTCGCGCGCAGGTCCTGGCCGCTGCTGCCGGTTATTTCTTCTATGGGTATTGGTTTAGCCAAAGGCGCGCCTGATACCCCACAGGCGCCCTAGCAAGCAGGGTCGCCAACCAGACAGTTTTCCAAAACCCCGGTCGGCAACCCGACCGGGGTTTTTGTTTTTCCGGCCCACAAGGCCCAACGCATTGAAACGAGCGAAAACGCTCAGACAGAGGATCGACACATGAACACCACCAACTACCGCTATTACCGCAACTCCGACTGGCGATTTAGCAGCGCGCTGCGTGCCCCCCAACGAGCCTTGCCACGAACACTTAGATAGAGCGCCGAGCGCGGAACGACCACCGCGCCGGCCAAGGATGCCAGTCAGATGAACGCTTCCACCTCCACCTTGATCCGCCAAGCACACGCAGCCACCGCCGAAGTCCTCGACCTGCCGCTGCCCTCCGCTCGCCGCCGCGAACAACCGCTGCCGAGCCCCGCCGAACTACGCCAGCGCCTGCCGCTGTCCGCCGCCATGGCCCACCGCGTGCGCGAAGGCCGCGACGCGATCCGCGCCGTACTCGATGGCCGCGATCCGCGCCTGCTGGTAGTGATCGGCCCCTGCTCGCTGCACGACCCTGTCTCCGCCCTCGAATACGCCGACCGCCTCGCCGAACTCGCCCCGCAGGTGAGCGACCAGTTGTTGCTGGTCATGCGCGCCTACGTCGAGAAACCGCGCACCACCATCGGCTGGAAAGGCCTGGTCTACGACCCGCAGTTGGACGGCAGCGGCGACATGGCCGGCGGTCTGGAACTGTCGCGCCGGCTGATGCTGGGCATGCTCGAGCGCGGCCTGCCAATCGCCACCGAACTGCTGCAACCGCTGGTGGCCGGCTACTTCGACGACCTGCTCGGCTGGGCCGCCATTGGTGCGCGCACCAGCGAATCGCAGGTGCATCGCGAGATGGTCAGCGGCCTCGATCTGCCGGTGGGCTTCAAGAACGGCACCGACGGCAGCATCGGCATCGCCACCGATGCCATGCGCTCGGCCGCGCACCCACACCAGCACTTCGGCATCGACGCGCAGGGCCGGCCTTCGCTGGTGCAGACTCAGGGCAACCCGGATACCCATCTGGTCCTGCGCGGCGGCCACGCCGGTCCGAACTTCGACGCGGCCAGCGTGCAGCAGATTCGCCAGGGCCTGGAGAAGCTTGGCCTCGATCCGAGCATCATGGTGGATTGCAGCCACGCCAACAGCGGCAAGGACCCGCTGCGCCAGCCGGCGGTGTTGGACAGCGTGCTCGACCAGCGCCTGGCCGGCGACGGCTCGCTGCGCGGTGTGATGCTGGAGAGTCACCTGTTCGACGGCTGCCAGTCGCTGTCCGGCGAGCTGCGTTACGGTGTCTCGATTACCGATGGTTGCTTGGGCTGGAGTGGTACCGAGGCGTTGTTGCTGAATGCGGCCGAGCGCTTGCGCCGCGGCTGATTTCGTTGGGGCGGCGTACAACCGCGAACGGTTGTACGCCCTACGCTCGAAGGCTTTTCGTAGGAGTGAGTGTGCTCGCGAACATGGCCTCGCAGCGGAGGTGGGTTCGCGAGCAAGGACTAGGTGTCCCCCTCGGTCCTACAAAATCAAAAGCCCCCTCACCCTAACCCTCTCCCGGAGGGAGAGGGGACTGATTGGTGCAGGATGAAACTATGGCGTCAGCCCGCACGATCTGCTCCCTCTCCCTCCGGGAGAGGGCTGGGGTGAGGGAATGCAATGGCGCGAGATTCCGCGGTACAAAGAAGCCTCGACATACCTCACCGCTCTTCGCTATCCACCAACAGATTCTCCAGCGTCTCCCGGTATTCCCCCGGCTCCTCCCACAACCCGCGCCGCTGTGCTTCCACCAGGCGCTCGGCGATGTCGCGCAGGGCTTCGGGGTTGTGTTGGCGGATGAACTCGCGGGTGTCGTCGTCCAGCAGGTAGGCGTCCGCCAGCAGGCGGTACTGGTGGTCGTCGACCAGTTCACTGGTGGCGTCGAAGGCGAACAGGTAGTCCACCGTCGCGGCCAGTTCGAAGGCGCCTTTGTAGCCGTGGCGCTTCATGCCGGCGATCCACTTCGGGTTCACCGCGCGGGAGCGCACCACGCGGCCGAGTTCTTCCTTGAGGGTACGGATGCGCGGGTTGTCCGGCTGGCTGTGATCGCCGTGGTAGCTGGAAAGCGGTTGCCCCTGGATGACCTCGGCGGCGGCGAGCATGCCGCCCTGGAACTGGTAGTAGTCGTTGGAATCGAGGATGTCGTGCTCGCGGTTGTCCTGGTTGTGCAGCACCGCCTGCAGGCCGGACAGGCGCTGGGCGAAGCGCTCGCGCGCCGGGGTGCCATCGTCGCCGGCGCCGTAGGCGTAGCCGCCCCAGTTCAGGTAGGCCTCGGCGAGGTCGGCGCGGCTGTCCCACTGGCGCGACTCGATCACGCCCTGCACACCGGCACCGTACGCGCCCGGTTGCGCACCGAAGATGCGCCAGCCGGCCTGGCGGCGGGCCTCGTCGCTTTCCAGACCCTCGCTCAGCAGGCGTGCCTGATCGGCACGCACACGGGCGGCCAGCGGGTTCAGATCGTCCGGCTCGTCCAGCGCGGCGACCGCCTGCACGGCGGCATCGAACAGGCGGATCAGGTTGGCGAAGGCATCGCGGAAGAAGCCGGACACCCGCAGCGTCACGTCCACCCGTGGGCGGTCGAGCAGGCTGATCGGCAGGATCTCGAAATCCTCCACGCGCTGGCTGCCGGCCTGCCACACCGGGCGCACGCCGAGTAGCGCGAGCGCCTGGGCGATATCGTCGCCGCCGGTGCGCATGGTTGCCGTGCCCCACACCGACAGACCGAGCTGGCGCAGGTGGTCGCCATGGTCCTGAAGATGGCGTTCGAGCAGGCGGCTGGCGGACTGGAAGCCAAGACGGAAGGCGGTGGGCGTGGGCAGGTTGCGCACGTCCACGGTGAAGAAGTTGCGCCCGGTAGGCAGCACATCGACCCGCCCGCGACTGGGCGCGCCGCTGGGGCCGGGCGGGACGAAGCGGCCGGCGAGACCGGCGAGCAGGTGGCCGATCTCGCTGGCGCCGCAGGCGTCGAGGGTTGGCGCGATCTGTTGGTGCAGTTGTGCGAGGACCGCTGCGCTGGCGTCTCCGGGAGCGCTGGCCGAGCCTTCGATCAGGCGCAGGGCGAACAGCTCCAGGCGCTCGCGGGTGTCGCCGTTGCTGCGCCAGGGTTCGTCGCTCATGACCAGCAGTGCATCGGGGCGCGGGCCTTGCCATGGCTCGGCGAAGGCTTCGTCCAGCGGGTCGCTGCCGAGCTTCAAGTCCTCGCTCAGCGCCCGCAGCAGACTGGCGTTGCCGCCGCGTCCGTCGCCGCGTGGAATGCGCACCAGCGACAGCAGCGTGTCACGGCGCAGTTCGCCCACCGGTGATTCGCCGAACACATGCAGGCCATCGCGAATCTGTGATTCCTTGAGGTCGCAGAGGTAGGCGTCCAGCTGCGGCAACCAGCTTTCCGGGTCGTCGCTCAACTGCAAGCCCAGTTCGCGGTCCAGCGAGGTGTCGCGCACCAGCGTGAGGATGTCGCCGCGCAGTTCAGTGGCGCGGCGCGGGTCGAGCAGGGAGGCGTCGTAGTACTCGTCGGCCAGGCGTTCGAGGTCGCGCAGTGGGCCGTAGTTTTCCGCGCGGGTCAGCGGCGGCATCAGGTGGTCGATGATCACCGCCTGGGCGCGGCGCTTGGCCTGGGCACCTTCGCCGGGGTCGTTGACGATGAACGGGTAGAGGTTCGGCAGCGGGCCGAGGATCGCGTCCGGCCAGCATTCTTCCGAGAGCCCGACGCCCTTGCCTGGCAGCCATTCCAGATTGCCGTGCTTGCCGACATGGACCAGAGCGTCGGCGCCGAACACCTCGCGCAGCCAGAAGTAGAAAGCAAGGTAGCCGTGGGGCGGCACCAGCGACGGATCGTGGTAGATCGCCGCGGCGTCCAGCTGGTAGCCGCGCGCCGGCTGGATGCCGACGAAGCCGAGGCCGAAGCGCAGGCCGGCGACCATCATCCGGCCGCTGCGGAACATCGGGTCCTGCTGCGGCTCGCCCCAGCGTTCGCGCACGGCTTGCTGGTTGGCCTCGGGCAGGCGGGCGAAGCAGGCGAGGTAATCGTCCAGCGCCAGGCTCTGCGCGCAGGGCCGCAGGTCGAGGCTGTCGAGATCGTTGCTGACGCCGCCGAGCAGGCTGTGGATCAGCGCGGTGCCGGACTCGGGCAGGCCGGCGACGGGATAGCCCTGGGCCTCCAGCGCCCGGAGAATATTCAGCGCGGCGGCCGGCGTGTCGAGGCCCACGCCATTGCCGATGCGCCCGTCACGGGTCGGGTAGTTCGCCAGGATCAGCGCCACGCGCTTGTCGGCGTTGGCCTTGCGCGCCAGCAGCATCCAGCGCCGCGCCAGTTCGGCGACGAAGTCCATGCCCGGCCGGTGCGGCAGGTAGCAGACCACGTCGCTCTGGCTGCGCTCGCTGCGCCAGGCCAGGCCCTTGAAGCTGATCGGCCGGGTGATGAGGCGACCATCCAGCTCCGGCAGCGCGATGTGCATAGCCAGGTCGCGCGGGCCGAGGCCCTGCGGGTTGGCGCGCCAGAGGTCGTGGTTGTCCAGCGAGCAGATGGCTTGCAGCACCGGCACGTCGCGGCGGAACGGCCGGTCCTGCGGCGCTTCCGGGTTCGACTGGGCGAAGCCGGTGGTGTTGATGATCAGCTCGGCGTCGGCGCTATCGAGCAGGTTTTCCACCGTCTCCAGGCAAGCGGCTTCCTTGAGGCTGGCCACGGCAATGGGCAGCGGGTTGATGCCCTGGGCCTGGAGGCGCTCGCAGAAGGTGTCGATGAAGCCGGTGTTCGCCGCCTGCAGGTGCGTGCGATAGAACAGCAAGGCGGCCACCGGGCACTCGGGGTGCCAGTCGGTCTGCCAGCGGGCGAGGTCGCAGCTGCCGGTCTGCGGGTGATACAGCGCGACGCGCGGCAGCGTCTGCGGCTCGCTCCACGGGTAGTCGCGTTGCAGATGGCGCGTGGCGAGGCAGGCGAAGAACTGCCGGGCGTTGTCCATGCCGCCCTGGCGCAGGTACTGCCAGAGGCGTTCGGCGTCCTGCGCGGGCACGCTGCACAGCGCGGTCAGTTCGGGGTCGGGCTTGTCGTCGCCGGGTACGGCGATCAGCGTGATGCCACGCTCGGCCAGCGCCGCCAGTTGCTCCATGCCGTAGCGCCAATAGCCGACGCCGCCGTGCACGGAGATCAGGATGACTTTTGCGTGTTGCAGCACCTCGTCGACGTAGAGGTCCACCGAGGCGTGGTTCTGCAGCTGCATGGGGTTGGCCAGACGCAGGCTCGGGTAGTCCTCCGGCAGCTCGCGGGCGGCCTCGGCGAGCAGCGCCAGGTGCGAGTCGCCGCTGCAGAGGATCACCAGGTCGGCAGGCGTCTGGGCCAGGTCGGCGATGCCGTCGTCGGGGACGAAGCCGCCGGGTTGGGTGCGCAGCAGGTGCATGGGGGAGCCTCTTTCGCTCGGTCAGGAGGGCTCTCTTCCAAGCCCTGGCTGCGCGCCCCGCTCCGAAGGGAGAGGGAGCCGGTTCGGCGTGCGCGTGAAATTTGTGCTCACAGGCGGGCATGGCGTCTGCCCATACGCCGTTCTACCGGCGAAGCGCCGATGTGGCTCCCCTCTCCCGCTTGCGGGAGAGGGGCTGGGGGAGAGGGCGGTCGGCTTCACGCCAGGGCAGTTCGCAGCTCGTTGGCGATGGCGGCCTGGTCCAGTTCCTGGCCGATCACCACCAGGCGGGTGCTACGGGATTCATCGCTGCGCCAGGCGCGGTCGAAGTGCTTGTCGAAGCGCTTGCCGACGCCCTGCACCAGCAGGCGCATGGGCTTGCCGGGGATGGCGACGAAGCCCTTGATGCGCAGCACGGCGTGGCGCTCGACCAGCGCGTTCAGCGCGTCGAGCAGGGCGCGTTCTTCCACTTCCGGCAGGTCGAGGTGGAAGGAGTCGAACTCGTCATGGTCGTGATCTTCATGGCCTTCGTGGTCGTGATGGGTGGGGCGGCTGTCGATGTGCAGCTCGGCCTCGGCGTTCAGGCCCAACAATACCGAGAGCGGCAGTTGGCCGGAGTTGGCTTCGACGATCTTCACCGCGGGCGGCAGTTCCTCGGCGACTTCGGCGCGCACACGGGCGAGCGCATCGGCGTCGAGCAGGTCGGCCTTGTTCAGCACAACCAGGTCGGCGCTGGCGAGCTGGTCTTCGAAGAGTTCGTGCAGCGGCGATTCGTGGTCCAGGTTCGGGTCCTGCTTGCGCTGCTCGTCCACCTGTTCGGGATGGGCGGCGAAGGTGCCGGCGGCCACGGCCGGGCTGTCGACCACGGTGATCACCGCATCCACCGTGCAGGCGTTGCGGATTTCCGGCCACTGGAAGGCCTGCACCAGCGGCTTGGGCAGGGCCAGGCCGGAGGTCTCGATGAGGATCTGGTCGAGGTCGCCACGGCGTGCCACCAGCTCGCGCATCACCGGGAAGAATTCTTCCTGCACGGTGCAGCACAGGCAGCCGTTGGCCAGTTCGAAGACGCGGCCGACCGCTTCTTCTTCGCTGCAACCGATGGAGCACTGCTTGAGGATTTCACCGTCGATGCCCAGCTCGCCGAACTCGTTGACGATCACCGCGATGCGGCGGCCTTCGGCATTGTCGAGCATGTGGCGGAGCAGGGTGGTCTTCCCGGCGCCAAGGAAGCCGGTGACGATGGTGACGGGGAGTTTGGCCAGGGTCTTCATGCGCGCCTCGTGAGCAGGATGCGGTGCGAGAGGGCGGATGAAGGGCGCGCGCGCGGGTTCGCCGCGCAACGAAGGTCGCCACCGGATCACCCCGCCCGGTTGTCGTGATGCTGGTCGAGGCAGGTCTCCTGGCTCACAGCCCTCTTGAGTTCTCTCGCCTTCCCGCCGTGGCCGGCAGTGGCTCGTGAAAGAACAGGCTGTTCACAGTTGCGGGGGCAGCCGTGGCGCATCCGAAGATTTCCACGTTCCCTCTTAGCTCCGGCCAGCGCCGGAGAACCTCGAAGGGAGGAAGGCTACGCAGCGACGGCGGGGCGGTCAATCGCCGGGGATCGGTTGACGCTTGCAGGCCTTCGTGGTCAGCTAGCGCGGTTTCAGGTGTCTCGCGCCACGCGCGCGAGGTGAAACGGGAAGCCGGTGCGTCCGCAAGGACCAGTCCGGCGCTGCCCCCGCAACGGTAAGCGATCGTAGGGTCATCAGTAGCCACTGTGCTCCGGCATGGGAAGGTTGACCCGCTTGGCCACTGGCCGACATCGCAAGCCCGGAGACCGGCCTGGAATTCTTCGTTTTTGGCAAACCCGCGGTGGGCGGGCGCAGGCCGTGGCGCGGCCGTTCCGGCGCGTTCGAATGCGTTCAACCTCTGCGTTCTCTACTTTGATTTTCAGAGGGAACGTCCATGTCCAGCAGCACCCTGACGCACGCGTCGAGCACTTCCATCCCCCTTTCCAAACGCATCAGCCTGGCCGTTGGCGCCAGCCTGCTCGGTGCGTTGCTGGTGTATTTCGCCGGCTTCTCGCACATCGATGCGGTGCACAACGCCGCCCACGATACCCGCCATAGCGCCGGTTTTCCCTGCCACTGATGCTGTTCTGAGCCCAATCGGCTGCGCGTCGGCCAGGCTGCGTTGGCGTATCGCCGTGCCTGGCTCCAGCTCGCTCGATTCGAGAGTTCGGAAAGGAAAGGAAAGGAAAAATGATCAAACGTATCGCCCAGACCGCCGGTTTCGCCGGTCTGATCGCGGCGCTGGTGCTGACTGTTGTCCAGCTGCTGTGGGTGTCCCCGCTGATCCTCAAGGCGGAAACCTACGAGAAAGCCGAGCCGGCCGCCGCGCTGGTCGAAGAAAACCACGAGCACGCCCATGACCACGCCGCTGGCGCAGTGGCCGCCCATGAGCACGACGCGGAAGCCTGGGAGCCGGAAGACGGCTGGCAGCGCATCCTCTCCACCACCGGCGGCAACCTGGTGGTCGCGGTGGGCTTCGCCCTGATGCTGGCTGGCCTGTTCACCCTGCGCGAGCCGGGTAAGACCTCCGAAGGCCTGCTCTGGGGCCTGGCCGGTTTCGCCGTGTTCACCCTGGCGCCGTCCCTCGGTCTGCCGCCAGAGGTGCCCGGCACCGCCGCCGCCGACCTGACCCTGCGCCAGACCTGGTGGATCGGCACCGCTGCCGCCACCGCCGGCGGGCTCGCGCTGCTGGTGTTCGGCCGCAACTGGGCGCTACGTGGCATCGGTATCGCCCTGCTGGTGGTGCCGCATGTGATCGGCGCGCCGCAGCCGGAAGTGCATTCCAGCCTCGCGCCGGAAAGCGTCGCCCACGAGTTCATCGTCGCCTCGCTGATCACCAACGCGGTGTTCTGGGCGGCCCTGGGCCTTGTTGCCGCGTGGCTGTTCCGCCGGTTCGCACCGACGGCCTGATCACGGCGTTATGCTCAACCCCGCAGTCGGCTCGGTCCGCCTGCGGGGTTTTTATTTTCATGAGTCAATGGCAGGAGGCGGACATGACGCTGGTTGCCGGTCTCGGTTGCCGCCGAGGCTGCACGCTCGATGAGCTACGCATACTGCTGCGGGCCACGCTGGCCGAAGCGGGGCTGGACGAGTCGAACCTCACCGCGCTGGCCAGCGCCACGCTGAAAGTCGACGAAGAGGGGCTGAACGGGCTGGCCGCCGCCCTCGATCTGCCGCTGGCGCTGTTTACGCCGCAGCAATTGGCGGCCTGCGATAAGCGTCTGAGCGCCCCTTCCGAGTCCGTGCGTGCAGCCACCGGAAGCGCCAGCGTGGCCGAGGCGGCGGCATTGCTGCAGGCCGAAGCCCAGGGCGGCGAACCCGCCCGCCTGCTGGTCGGCAAGCGCCGCAGCGACCAGGCTACCTGCGCGCTGGCCTTCATCCCCGTCGAATCCGAACAGGAGCAGCCATGACGGTCTACTTCATTGGCGCCGGCCCCGGCGATCCCGAACTCATCACGGTCAAGGGCCAGCGGCTGATCCGTTCTTGCCCGGTGATCCTCTATGCCGGTTCGCTGGTACCGCCGGCGGTGCTGGAGGGTCATAGCGCCGAGCGGGTGGTGAACACCGCCGAGCTGAACCTGGACGAGATCGTTGCACTGCTGGCGCAGGCCCACGGCGAAGGCAAGGACGTTGCCCGCGTGCACTCCGGCGACCCCTCGCTGTACGGCGCCATCGGCGAGCAGATTCGCCACCTGCGTGAGCTGGGTATTCCCTACGAGATCGTTCCCGGCGTCACGGCCACGTCCGCCTGCGCGGCGATTCTCGGCTGCGAGCTGACCTTGCCGGACATCTCGCAGACGCTGATCCTCACCCGTTACGCAAGCAAGACGCGCATGCCTGAAGGCGAATCCCTCGCTGAGCTGGCGCAGCACCGCGCGACCCTGGCGATCCATCTGGGCGTCGGCCAACTGGCGAACATCGTCGCCGAACTGCTGCCGCACTACGGCGCGGATTGCCCTATCGCCGTTCTCCACCGGGCGAGCTGGCCGGATCAGGACCAGGTCACCGGCACCCTTGGCGACATTCTGCCCAAGGCGGAGGCCAAGGGCTTCAAGCGCACGGCGCTGATCCTGGTGGGCAAGGTGCTGGGGGCGGAAGGCTTCGCCGACTCGTCGCTGTACAGCGCGGAACATGCGCACCTGTATCGGCCGTGATGGGTGGCTTGGGCGTTTCCTGAGGCTACTGCGAGGCGAGCCCTTTCGTGGGAGCGGACTCTGTCCGCGATCAACTCAACGCCGCTCCGGCGAACCGGGGAGTCGGGCCAACCCATCGCGGACAGGGTCCGCTCCTACACGGAGGCCCAGGCTCCTGGCTCAGGCCAGCCAAGTTTCACCGCGCGGCACCATCCCGCGCCGCAGGTACCAGCGCACCCACAGGTGCACGCCGAGTGCGGCGCATACCGTCAGCAAGATCGTCAGGTTTTCCGTGTCCATGGCAGTACCCCTCATCCGGGTTTCCTGCCTGACAGGGTAGGCCTGCGACAAAGCGCCGCACAGATACAGATCGTTTCGGAATGTACGGATCAGTCTGAGGGCAGAAGCCTTCAGCCCTGCAGCGAATGAATGATCCGGCCGAGGGTTTCCATCGCCTGTTCGCTGGTAGCCGTCCACGGATGACCGTAGTTCAGGCGCAGGCAGTGGCCGAAGCGCCGCGTCGCCGAGAAGATCGGTCCGGGTGCGAGGCTGATGCCCTGGGCGTGGGCGAGCTGGAATAGCTTGAGCGCGTCGATCTGCTCGGGCAGTTCCAGCCACAGGAAGTAGCCGCCGCTGGGGCGGGTGACGCGGGTGGCGGCAGGGAAGTGCCGGGCCACGGCGGCGAGCATCGCGTGCTGCTGGCTTTCCAGCGCGTGGCGGAGCTTGCGCAGATGGCGGTCGTAGCCGCCGTGTTGCAGGTAGTCGGCGATGGCCGCCTGGGCCGGCACGGAGGCTGACAGGCTGGTCATCAGCTTGAGCCGCTCGATCTGCTCGGCGTAGCGCCCGCCCGCCACCCAACCGACCCGGTAACCCGGCGCCAGGCTCTTGGAGAAGGAGCTGCAATGCATGAACAAGCCCTCGGTGTCGAAGGCCTTTACCGGCTTGGGCGCCTGGGCGGCGAAGTACAGCTCGGCGTAGACGTCGTCCTCGATCAGCGGCACCTGGTGCTGGGTCAGCAGGGCGGCGAGGGCGCGCTTCTTCTCCTCGCTCATGCTGGCGCCCAGCGGGTTCTGGAAGTTGCTCATGAACCAGCAGGCTTTGATCGGCAGGCGCGCCAGGCTGTCGGCAAGTACGTCGAGGTCGATCCCTTCGCGCGGGTGCACGGGGATTTCCACCGCCTTCAGTTTCAGCCGTTCCAGCACCTGCAGGCTGGCGTAGAACGCCGGGGCTTCGATGGCGACCAGATCGCCCGGCTGGGTGACGACTTGCAGGCACAGGTTCAGCGCTTCCAGCGCGCCGTTGGTGACCACCAGCTCCTCCACCGGCAACGGCATGCCGCCGACCATGTAGCGCAGGGCGATCTGCCGGCGCAGCGCGTGGCTGCCGGGCGCGAGGTCGGCGACCACCGAGCGCGGGTCCATGTCACGCACGGCGTGGGCCATGGAGCGCGCCAGGCGCGGCAGGGGGAAGAGCTCCGGCGCCGGGAAGGCAGAACCGAAGGGCACGGTGTCCGGGTCCTTGATGGAACTGAGCACCGAGAACACCAGTTCGCTGACGTCCACCTCGGTGGTCTGCGCATCGTGACGGGCGATTTCCGGCTCGGCCAGCGCGCGCTGCACGTGCTCGCGGACGAAGTAGCCCGAGCGCGCGCGGGCGACGATCAGGCCGCGGTCTTCCAGCAGGTAATAAGCCTGGAAGACTGTCGAAGCACTGACCCCATAGGTGCGGCTGGCGTGCCGCACCGAGGGGACTTTCTGGCCTGGGGCGAGTACGCCGCTGCGGATCAGGCCGGCGATCTCGTCGGCGAATTTCTCGTAGCGCTTCATCTTGTCCTGCGGGGCGCCCTGGGCGGTGGTGGAATCCGCCCACTCTAGGCGCTGCGCCGAGGTCACGCCAAGCTCCCGTGCCATGCTCAACGCCTCGGCGAGACGAAGGTGCTGGCGGCGTCGATGGACTCGTTGCCGTCGCTGACCCGGAAGTGCAGCGGCAGCGAACCACCGGCACTGCTCTGCGCTTCGCTGGCGACCGAGACGGCGAAGTCGCGGATCTCGCCCGGTTGCAGCATCAGCTCCGGCACGCCCTGCAGGCGGTAACCGGCGCCATCGGCGAGGCTCAGCTGATAGTGCTGCGGTTGCTGGGTCTTGTTGATCAGCTTGAGGTTGTAGATGTTCTCGATTTCGCCAGCGGCGTTCTCGCGGAACAGGCCACGGTCGCGGGCCACATCGAGGTTGATCAGCGGGCGCGCTTCCAGCGCCCAGACGAAGGCGCCGATCATCACCAGCAGCACGGCCGCATAGCCGATCAGGCGCGGGCGCAGCAGGTGGGTCTTGCCGCCTTCCAGCGCGCTTTCGGAGGTGTAGCGCACCAGGCCACGGTCGTAGCCCATCTTGTCCATCACCGAGTCGCAGGCGTCGATGCAGGCCGCGCAGCCGATGCAGGCGATCTGCAGGCCGTCGCGGATGTCGATGCCGGTGGGGCAGACCTGCACGCACTGGTGGCAGTCGATGCAGTCACCCAGGCCGAGGGCCTTGGGATCGGCGTCCTTCTTGCGCGCGCCACGGGACTCGCCGCGCGCCGCGTCGTAGGAAATGATCAGGGTGTCCTTGTCGAACATCACGCTCTGGAAGCGCGAGTACGGGCACATGTGGATGCACACCTGCTCGCGCAGCCAGCCGGCGTTGGCGTAGGTGGCTGCGGCGAAGAAGGCGACCCAGAAGGTGCTTTCCAGGTCGAGTTTGAAGGTGAGCAGGTCCATCACCAGCGGGCGCACCGGCGTGAAGTAGCCGATGAAGGTGATCGCCGTGACCAGGCTGATCAGCAACCACAGGCCGTGCTTGGCACTTTTGCGCAGGACTTTCTCGGCACTGGCCGGGCCCTTGTCCATCTTCATACGCTGGTTGCGATCGCCCTCGGTGACCTGCTCGGCCCACATGAAGATCCACGTCCAGACGCTCTGCGGGCAGGTGTAGCCGCACCACACGCGGCCGGCGAACACCGTGATGAAGAACAGGCCGAAGGCGGCAATGATCAGGATCGCCGAGAGCAGGATGAAATCCTGCGGCCAGAAGGTCGCGCCGAAGATGTAGAACTTGCGCTCGGGCAGGTCCCAGAGCACCGCCTGGCGGCCGTTCCACTGCAGCCACAGGGTGCCGAAGAACAGCAGGAACAACAGGCCGCCGCCCAGGCGCCGCAGGTCGCGGAAACGTCCGGCGAAGCGCTTGGTGTAGACCGTCGGGGTGACTGCGGACAGCGGTTTCGGCGGCGGGGTGAAACGTTGCGGTGCGTCGATCTCGATGACCTTCGCGGGGATTCTTTCGCTCATTATCGTGGCCCATCAGGCAGAAGAGGCGCCGCGACTGTACGAATCGGTCTGCACCCGAAACAGATTCAGGTCCGCCGGAAAAAACCATATCAGATGGCGAAAATCGCTCCGCGCCGCGTTGCTACAGGGCTGGTGCCATGCGCGATGAAGCGGCTGATCGGGCCCGTTGCGGCAACCGGTCGCAGGCCCACCGGGGCAGGGGTGAAGCGGATCTGATCCGGTTTTTCCCGCGTGATCTGCCGCTGTTTTGCACAACAGCCGCCGGCCATAGTTCGGTCAACCGCAACGTGGCGAGCCCGACGACAGAAGCAGGACGCCACGCAACGATCCGAAGGTGGCCTGGCGATGTACCGATACGATGATTACGACCGCGCCCTGGTGCGCGAACGGGTGGCGCAGTTCCGCGACCAGGTGCAACGGCGCCTGAGCGATGAACTGAGCGAAGAGGAATTCCTGCCGCTGCGCCTGCAGAACGGCCTGTACCTGCAGAAGCATGCCTACATGCTGCGCGTGGCGATTCCCTACGGCACCCTGTCCAGCGAGCAGATGCGCACCCTGGCGTGGATCGCCCGCGAGCACGATCGCGGCTACGGCCACTTCACCACGCGGCAGAACATCCAGTTCAACTGGGTGGAGCTGGAGCGCGTGCCGGACATCCTCGAACGCCTCGCCGACGTCGAGATGCACGCCATCCAGACATCCGGCAACTGCGTGCGCAATATCACCACCGAAGCCTTCGCCGGGGTTGCCGCCGACGAGTTCCTCGACCCGCGCCCGCTGGCGGAAATCCTTCGCCAGTGGTCCACGGTGAACCCCGAGTTCCTGTTCCTGCCGCGCAAGTTCAAGATCGCCCTCTGCGCCGCCGAGGAAGACCGCGCGGCGGTGATGATGCACGACATCGGCCTCTACCTGCGCCGCGCCGAGGACGGCGAGCTGCGCCTGAAGGTGCTGGTGGGCGGCGGGCTGGGGCGCACGCCGATGCTCGGCCAGGTGATCCGCGACGACCTGCCCTGGCAGCATTTGCTGTCCTACGTCGAGGCCATCCTGCGCGTGTATAACCGCCATGGCCGGCGCGACAACAAGTACAAGGCGCGGATCAAGATCCTGGTGAAGGCGTTGGGCATCGAGGCCTTCTCCCGCGAAGTGGAAGAAGAGTGGCAGCACCTGCGCGATGGCGAGGCGCAACTGACCCTCGATGAATACCAGCGCGTGGCAGCCGCCTTCGAGCCGCCGGTCTACGCCCCCGCAGACGAACTTGCCTACGGCACGGCGCTGGCTGCTGACGCTGCGTTTGCCCGCTGGGTTTCGCGCAATGTGCGCCCGCACCGCGTGCCTGGCTATGCCAGCGTGGTGCTCTCCACCAAGCCGGGCGCCGAGGCGCCGCCGGGCGATGCCACTGCGGAACAGATGGAGCGGGTGGGCGACTGGGCCGAGCGCTTCGGCTTCGGCGAGATCCGCGTCGCCCACGAACAGAACCTGGTGCTGCCGGACGTACGCAAGGCCGATCTCCACGCGCTCTGGCTGGAAGCCTGCGCCACGGGCCTGGGCACGCCCAACCAGGGCCTGCTGACCGACATCATCGCCTGCCCCGGCGGTGACTTCTGCGCGCTGGCCAACGCCAAGTCGATTCCCATCGCCCAGGGCATCCAGCAGCGCTTCGAGGACCTCGACTACCTACACGACCTGGGCGACCTGAGCCTGAATATCTCCGGCTGCATGAACGCCTGCGGCCACCACCATATCGGCAACATCGGCATCCTCGGCGTCGATAAGAACGGCAGCGAGTGGTACCAGATCACCCTGGGTGGCGCGCAGGGCGTGAAGAGTGCGCTGGGCAAGGTGATCGGCCCATCGTTCAGTGCGGCTGAAGTGCCGGACGTGATCGAGGCGCTGGTGCAGACCTATGTGGAGCAGCGCGGTGTCGGTGAGCGCTTCGTCGAAACGGTCGAGCGCATCGGCCTGGAGCCGTTCAAGGCGCGGGTATACCGCCAGGCGGAGGTGCCGGCATGAAGAATCTGATCCGTTTGCGGGATGGTGTGGCCGAGCTGGCGCCGGATGATCCCTGGACCTTGCTGCGCGAAGTGCCGGAGGAGTTGCCCGAGGGCAACCTGATCCTGCCGCTCGAGACGTGGCTGAGCATCACTCCCTGTAGGAGCGAGCTTGCTCGCGAACAGATATCCCAGGACGCAACAGCGTTGAGCGGTTCGCGAGCAAGCTCGCACCTACAAGGCCATGGCGTGCTGCTCGGGCCGGACGACGATCCGCAACGGCTTGGCCAATGGCTGGACGAGATCCCGCTGATCGCCATCGATTTCCCCAGCTTCCGCGACGGCCGCGGCTATAGCCTGGCCTACCTGCTGCGCAGCCGCCTGGGCTGGCGCGGCGAGTTGCGCGCGGTGGGCGACGTGCTGCGCGACCAGCTGGCGCACCTGCGCCAGTGCGGTTTTGACGCCTTCGCCGTGCGCGAGGACAAGTCCGTGGAAGACGCGCTGAAGGGGCTGGCGGGGCTCAGCGTGCTCTATGGGCGCTCGGTCATCGAGCCGCGCCCGCTGTTCCGGCGGCGCTCCTGAGGCGCGACAATCGCGCACGGCCAAGGCTGCAGCGGGTCGGCCAAGCTTGACGCTGTGCCGGGGGGCAGGAAAAATGCGGGCATCATCCACGGCGTCCCGCGCGCCGCTGGTAACCCACGTATTCGAGTGACCCCCATAATATGCGCATGCGCCTGATGCTGTTGGGTGGCGGTAATGCCCTTGGACAGGCGCTGATCCGCCTGGGCGCCGAGGAGGACATCGGCTTCCTCGCCCCCCGACCACCCGACCAGGGCTGGGACGCCGCCAGTCTCACCGTCCTGCTGGACGAGACCCGTCCCGACGCGGTGATCAACCTCGCCTACTACTTCGACTGGTTCCAGGCCGAGGCCATCGACGACGCCCGCCTGGCCAGCCAGGAGCGCGCCGTGGAGCGGCTGGCCGAACTCTGCCAGCACCACGAGATCCTGCTGATCCAGCCGTCCAGCTACCGCGTATTCGACGGCGCCCGCGCCACTGCCTACAGCGAGAAAGACGAGCCGCTGCCGCTGGGCCCGCGTGGCCAGGCGCTGTGGCGCATGGAACAGTGGGTCCGCGCGACGTGCCCGCGTCATGTCCTGCTGCGCTTCGGCTGGCTGCTCGACGATAGCGCCGACGGCGTGCTTGGCCGCTTCCTCGCGCGGGCCGAGAAGGAACAGGTGCTGTTCCTCGCCGACGACCGCCGTGGCAACCCGACTCCGGTGGATGACGCCGCGCGGGTAATCCTCTCGGTCCTCAAGCAACTCGATTGCCAGTCACCGCTGTGGGGCACCTACCACTATGGCGGCCTGGAAGCGACCACCACCCTGTCCCTGGGCCAGGTGGTGCTCGGCGAGGCCCGCGCCTTCCGCGCCCTGGCCGTTCAGGAGCCGAGCCCGCAGGCCCACGCCGCGCGCCCCGATGCCGGCGACGAACCGCAGCACGCGGTGCTTGCCTGCAAGAAGATCCTCCATACCTTCGGTATCAAGCCGCGCGCCTGGCGCGCCGGCCTGCCCGCCCTGCTGGACCGTTACTACCGCCATGTCTGATCGTCTTATTCCTTCCGCGCAGCCCATCCTCATCACCGGCGGAGCGGGGTTCATCGGTTCCCATCTGGCGGATGCGCTGCTGGCACAGGGCTTTGCCGTGCGCGTGCTGGACGATCTGTCCACCGGCAAGCGCGAGAACCTCGATCCGCGCGTCGAGCTGATCGTCGGCGATGTCGCCGATGAAGCGGCGCTGCGGGGGGCGGTGAGCGGTTGCCAGGGCGTCGTGCACCTGGCGGCGATCGCCTCGGTGCAGGCCTCGGTGGAAGACCCGGTGGGTACCCATCGCGCCAATTTCATCGGCACCCTGAACCTCTGCGAGGCCATGCGCCAGGAGGGCATCCACCGGGTACTGTTCGCCTCCAGCGCAGCGGTCTACGGGCAGAACGGCGAAGGCACCGCGATCGACGAAGACGTGGTCAAGGCGCCGTTGACGCCCTACGCCTCGGACAAGCTGGCCAGCGAGTACTACCTGGACTTCTATCGCCGCGAGCACGCGCTGGAGCCGGCGATATTTCGCTTCTTCAACGTCTACGGTCCGCGCCAGGACCCGTCCTCGCCGTATTCCGGGGTGATCAGCATTTTCGCCCGCCGCGCCGAGGAAGGCCTGCCGATCACCGTGTTCGGCGACGGCGAGCAGACCCGCGATTTCATCTACGTCGGTGACCTGGTGAAGCTGCTGGTGACGGCCTTGCTGGCGGATGAAGTGGCCGAGTCGGCGATCAACGTCGGCCTGGACCAGTCCACCAGCCTCAACCAGTTGCTGGCCGAGATCGGCAAGCTCACCGGTGGTCTGCCGGACATCACCTACCAGCCGGCGCGCCACGGCGATATCCGCCACTCCCGCGCCGACAACCGCCGCCTGCTGTCACGCTATCGCCTGGAAGAGCCGACGCCGCTGGCCGAAGGCCTGGCCCAGCTGATCACCACCAGGGTTTGTTGATCGCCAGCAGGAAGATGCCGGCCAGCGAAGACAGCGCGAGTACACTGAGCACAGCCTTGCGTGGCGTCGATACGGCACGCAGGGCGAACGCCGCCAGCACGATATAGAGCACCAGCAGGCCGATCTTGGCTTGCAGCCACACCGGCAGCGGCCAGGGCATCGCCAGGTGCACCAGGCCCAGGGCACTGAGCAGCAGCAGCGTGTCGATCAGATGCGGAAGGCCGCGCTGCCAGCCCGAGGGGCGCCTGCCCCACCAGCTCAGGCCCAGTCGCAGCAGGAAGAGCGCGGTGCTGATGATCGCCAGGCTGACGTGCAGTGCTTTGAGTTCGAGGTACATACCGGTTCCCTGAAAGTGAAAAAGGCGCCCTTGGGCGCCTTTTTCATGTTTGCTCCGTTAGAAACGGTAGCCGAAACCAACCATGTAAACCCACGGGTCGACGTCGACATTGACCTTGGTTTTCTTCACGCCGAGGGCAGACGGACCGTCGACGCTGGCCTTGGTGTCGATGTCCATGTACCAGACCGCGGCGTTGACGAAGGCGTGCTCGTTGAGCATGTAGTCCATGCCCAGTTCGGCGGCCAGGCCCCAGGAGTCCTGCAGCTTCAGGTTGCTGAAGCCCTGGTCCTTGCGGGAGCTGGTGAGGTCTTCGTCGAAGAAGGTGGTGTAGTTGACGCCCAGGCCGCCGTAAGGCTGGAAGGCGGAGCTGGTGCCACCCATGGGGTAGTACTGCAGCAGCACGGTCGGCGGCAGTTGTTTGATATCGGCCAGCTTGCCGTCCAGGCCGCTGAGGCCGGTGGCCTTGTTCAGGCCCTTGACGTCGACCTGGTGCTTGAACGGAGTGGCGGCGACCAGCTCGATACCGATCTTGTCGGTGAGCAGGTAGGCGAAGGTCAGGCCCAGCTGGGTGTCGCTGTTTACAGTGGCCTTGGTGCCGCTGACTTTGGCGCCGTCGAGCTTGATGTCGGAGCTGCTGTCATCCGGCGCCACGGTGGCGATACCGCCACGGACGAGGAAGTCGCCAGCCTGGTGGCCGCGAATGTCGGCGGCCTGGGCTGCGATCGGCGCTGCGACGGCAAGTGAGAGAAGCGAGGTGGTGAGCCAGGACTTACGCATGATGAGCTCCAATATCTCTTTGGTATAAGTGTTGGTGCCCAGAATAGTAGACAGCGCTAAAAGCGCACTTTTGACTTGGCTCAATAAAGCCCACAAGCTGTGTAGGAATCAGGGGTGCGGCAAAGTGCCGCGCCCAGTTACTGGCCGGTGTATTCGTAGGGTTCGATGCTGCTGGCCTGCATCTGGTAGCCAGCCTCGGCGAGGTCGCTTTCCACCGCCTTGACGCTGAGCTTGCCGATGATCCAGAACGGCTGGTACAGCTCATCGACCTTTACGCCCTTGCCGCCTCGAACATAGACGATTTGGTTGGACGGCGGTGGCGGCACGTGGATGCACGCGCCGTAGTAAGGCACGAGGAGGAAATCGCGGACGGTCTGGCCGTCTTCCTCGACTTCCAGCGGCACGATATAGCCCGGCATTTTTACTTCCTGACCGTCCAGCGTCTGCACCACCGGGGCGTTGGGCGTCTGCTGCTTCACGGCCGGGCCGCTCTCCGAATTGAGTACATCGGAGAGCTTGGACATATCGTGCAGCGGCACCGGCGGCGGGGGCGGCGGCGCGCCCTCGGGGATCAGCTCGGGCCAGGTCAGCTCGCGCGGCGCCGCCCAGACGGCGGCGCTGGTCAGCATCAGCAGCAAGAACAACAGGCGGCGCATTGGGCTTCCTCAGAGGCGGATCGACAGGCCATCGGCCAGCGATTGCCGATAGGCACGCCACGCCGGCACACAGCCGATCAGCAGCGCGGCCAGGAGTATGCCGCCCAGCAGTGACCATTCATAGGCGCTGGGCAGCGCCAACGGCAGGAAGATGCCGTAGTTCGCCTGTACATACCCCTGGCTGCCGGCGATGCCCGCATAGAGCAGCCCGACGCCCAGCGCCACACCTGCCAACGCCAGGGCGAAGGCCTCGGCCACCAGCAGGCTGAAGATGTGCCAGGGCCGCGCGCCTACCGAGCGCAGGATGGCCATTTCGCGACGGCGTTCGTTGAGGCTGGTGAGGATGGCCGTGAGCATGCCGATCAGGCCCGTCAGCACGACGAACAGCGAGACCACGAACAGTGCCTTCTCCGCCGTGCCCATCAGACCCCAGAGTTCCTGCAATGCAACGCCCGGGAGGATCGCCATCAGCGGCTCGCCGTCGTATTCGTTGATCTGCCGCTGCAGGGTGAAGGTCGCTACCTTGCTCTTGAGGCCCAGCAGGAAGGCGGTGATGGCCTTGGGCTGCAGGTCCATCGTCCGCGCTTGATCCTCGCTGATGCGCCCGGCGCCACGGGCCGGCACGCCGTTCTTCCAGTCGACGTGCAGCGCCTCCATGCCCTGCAGCGAGATGTGCAGGGTGCGGTCCACCGGCGTGCCGGTACGCTTGAGGATGCCGACCACGGTGAAGGGCTTGTCGTCGTGCTGCACCAGGCTGATGGTGCTGACGCCGTGGGCCAGGACGATCTTGTCGCCCAGCTTGTAGTGCAGCGCTTGGGCCACTTCTGCGCCCAGCACCACGTCGAACAGGTCCTGGCCGAACGGCCGGCCCTCGGCCAGTTCCAGCGTCTGCCCGCGGCCGAAGCGGTAGTACTCGAAATAGCCGGTGTCGGTACCCATGACGCGGTAGCCGCGGTGCGAGTCGCCCAGGGAAATCGGGATCGCCCATTTCACCAGCGGGCTGTGGGTGACGGTCTCGTAGCTTTCCCAGCGGATGTTGTTGGTGGCGTTGCCGATGCGGAACACCGAGTAGAGCAGCAGGTTCACCGAGCCCGAGCGAGCGCCGACGATCAGGTCGGTGCCGGAGATGGTGCTGGCGAAGCTGGCCTTGGCCTCAGTACGCACACGTTCGACGGCCAGCAGCAGGCAGGCGGAGAGGGCGATGGCGAAGATGGTCAGCAGGGCGGTGAAGCGGCGGTTGGAGAGGCTGGCGAGCGCCAGGCGCAACAGGTACATGCTCAGATTCCCGGGGCGCGGGCGGCGCGGTTGAGGTCGGCGAGGGACAGGCTGCGGTCGAACAGCGGCGCCAGGCTCTGGTCGTGGCTGACGAACAGCAGGCTGGCGCCGGCCTCGCGGCATTCGGCGAACAGCAGCTGGAGGAAGGCCTCGCGGGCGTCGGCATCCAGCGCCGAGGTCGGCTCGTCGGCGATCACCAGCTCCGGCTGGCCGATCAGTGCGCGAGCGGCGGCAACGCGTTGCTGCTGGCCGATGGACAGGCTGTCGGCGCGGCGTTCGATCAGCGCTGTGTCGCCCAGCCCCAGGTGCCCCAGCAGCGCTTCGGCAGCCTTGGCCACGCTGCCATGACGAAGCGTGGCACGCTCGGCGCGGCTGTGGGAGAAGTGGCAGGGCAGCTCGACGTTCTCCCGCACCGAGAGGAACGGCAGCAGGTTGAACTGCTGGAAGATGTAGCCGGTGTGGTCGACGCGGAAATGATCGCGGCGCGCTGACTTCATCTGCGCAATGTCCTCGCCCAGCAGCTTTACGCTGCCACGTTGCGGGCGCTGTACGCCGCCAAGCAGGCCGAGCAGGGTGGTCTTGCCGCTGCCGGACGGCCCCTTGAGGGACAGGGTTTCGCCACGGGCCAGGGTGAAGGCAGGGATGTCCAGCAGCTCCGCCTGGCCGGGCCAGGCGAAGCCGAGGTTGTCGAGTTCGAGCAATGCGGTCATTTCAGCGCGTCGTGATCAGAAGTTCAGGGTCGGGTTGGCGGCGGTCAATTCTGCACCTTGCTGGCCGCTCGGGCCGATCAGTTGTACCTGAATCTTCTGGGTCGCCGGGAAGCGCTTGAACAGCGGCGCGAAATCGAGGGTGGCCAGATCCTGCGGTTGTGCGCAGGTCAGCTGGTAGTGGGCGTCGATGTCGGCGTGGTGGTGGCCTTCGTGTTCGTCATGGTCGCCGTCGTCATGGTCGTGCTCTTCTGCCTTGGGCGCGTCGCCGAACAGCGGGCTGGAGAGCTCCACCGACTGCACGCTGCACTGGGCCGACGCGGGCAGGCTGAGCAGTTGCAGTGGCTGTTTGAGCTGGGCCTGCACGGTGGCGACCGTGGCCTTGTCGGCGGCGCTGGTGGCGGCATGTTCGAAGCCGACGAAGTTCATCGCCGGGCTGTCCATCTCCAGTTCCAGGGTCTTGCCATCGAGGGCGACGTTGAGCTGGGCGACGCCATGCTCGTGCTTGCCGAGGCTGCCGTGTTCATGTTCGTCGTGGGCTTGGGCGGCGAGAGGCAGCAGGGCGACAGCGAGGAGCAGGGGGCGCATGGTGGACTCCGGTCTGATGAATGATTTTGTTACGTTATAACAGATGAAAAATTAAGGCTAGCTTAGCGTTCGTTTGGCGTGACGGCCGCGCCGTGGGAGCATGCGCGAAAGGCCGCGAGGAGAAGGGCGATGCTGAGAATCAAGGGCACCATCGGCGACTGGCCGGTGGACCTGAGCGTGGAGATGGATGACGCCGACTGGGCGCGCCTGGCGCAGAATCTGCCGACGGTTGCCGTGGCGCCGTCCGCGCAGGTTGCCGCTCAGCCAGCGGCTGCCGGTCCGGCGGACAAGCTGTGGCTGGCCGCGCAGGACTTGCTGCGCCGCAGCGGCAGCGTGGAAGGGCCGGAACTGATGGATGAGCTGGAAGCGCTGGCGGGCAGCACGGGAGCGGCGAAGGGATTGCTGGTGCGCCTGCGGCACAGCCCGAAGGTGAAGATCGAGGTGCGCGATGGCGTGCAGGTGTTCAACTGGGTTGAGGAGTAGAAGCCTTCGCGGCTCGATTTGGCAGGGCGAATAGCGCGCCGGCGTTATCTGCCGCAAAGGCTTGGTCGCCCTACGGCTCGGGAGGTTTCTGCGCTGGGATTGGCCCTCACCCTAGCCCTCTCCCAGGGGGAGAGGGGACTGTTCGGCACAGGGTGATGCCGTGGCGTCAGCCGGAACAATCCGCTCCCTCTCCCCTTGGGAGAGGGGAAGGCGCCGGCACGGATTTAACCCGTGCCGCTATGAAAAAGGGCGCCTCGCGGCGCCCTTGTCATCAATACAGCAGGTTCGCCAGCTTGCGGCGGTAGGTGATGACCAGCGGGTGATCGTTGCCCAGCAGGTCGAATACCTGGACCAGCGTCTGGCGCGGCAGGTCCTCACCGTAGCTGCGGTTGCGCACGAACAGCTTGAGCAGCGCGTCCAGCGCCGCCTCGTACTGCTGGCGGGCCAGTTGCTGGATGGCCAACTGGTAGGTGGCTTCGTCGTCGTTGGCGTCGGCGGCCAGGCGGGTCTTCAGCGCGGCGGCGTCGGGGAGATCGGCAGCCTGGCGCAGGAAGGTCAGCTGGGCCTTGGCGGCGGCCAGCGCCTGCTTGTGCTCGTCGCTCTTCACCGCGTCGAGCACGGTCTCGGCCTCACCCAGCTCGCCGCGCTCGGCGAGGCAGCGGGCGTAGAGGATCAGCGCGGCGGCGTTGGTGTTGTCTTCGCTCAGCAGGACTTTCAGTTGCGCTTCGGCCTCGGCGAAACGGCCTTCGTTGAAGGCGGCCTGCGCCAGCTCCAGCGGGTTGCCGGCGGCCGGGGCGGGCGGCTGGACGTGCTGTTCGAGCATCTGGCGGATCGCCGATTCCGGCTGCGCACCGGCGAAACCGTCCACCGGCTGGCCGTCCTTGAACAGCACCACGGTGGGCAGGCTGCGGATGCCGAAGCGCATCACGATGTCCTGCTCGATGTCGCAGTTGACCTTGGCCAGCAGCAGCTCGCCCTGGTAGGACTCGGTGATCTGCGCGAGCAACGGCATCAGAGCCTTGCACGGGGCGCACCAGTCGGCCCAGAAGTCGACCAGCACCGGCTTGTGGAAGGAGTTCTCGATGACGACCTGATCGAAGTTGGCGATGCTGGCGTCGAAGATGTAGGGCGTATCGCTCATGGGAAATCTCGGGCGAGTGGGGCGATGAAGGTGGTTGCCACTATAAGTGGGGGCGCCTGCTAACGGAAACAAGCACAGGGTTGGTGGTTGCATGGACGGGCTTTGCCCGCCTGTCGCGGAGAAGCTCCGCTCCTGCAAAGGCGCACGGATTACGAATCGAGCGTAGGAGCGGACTCCGTCCGCGATCGCCCCACCCAATGCGCCGACATCAGCTGCGTCGCGCGTGATACAGGCTGACGTGGCGGAATTCGGCCGGCTCGGCCAGGTCCGGCCAGGTGCAGCCGTCGAGAACCCCCAGGCGCTGGTACAGCGGATGGCTGAAGTCGCGCACCCGCGAATCGGCCACCAGGGCCTCGCGGCCACGGCTGAGAAAGGCGTCCAGCAGCGGCAGGTTGGCGCGGTCGTAGAGCACGTCGGCGACGATGATCAGGTCGTAGCGGTCCTCTTCCTGGAAGAAGTCCGCCGAGTAGCTCAGCGCCACGCCGTTCAGCTCGGCGTTGGCACGGCAGGCGTCCAGTGCCAGTGGATCGAGGTCGCAGGCCACCACTTCGGCGGCGCCGGCCTTGGCCGCCGCAATGGCGGCGATCCCCGAGCCTGCGCCGAAGTCCAGCACGCGCTTGCCGCGCACCCATTCGGGCTTTTCCGCCAGCCAGTGCGCCAGCACCAGGCCGCTCGCCCAGCAGAAGCACCAGTAGGGCGGGTCTTCGAGGATGCGCCGGGTCTCGTCGGGGCTGAACTCGCGGTCCATGTTGTTCGCATCGATCAGCCACAGGTCGATGTCGGTACCGGGCAGGCGCTCGGCGGAGAGGCGTGCGTCACCCAGCAGTTCGCCCAGGGCTTGTTGCAGGGAAGTCGGTGGCGTCACGGCGCGCGCTCCAGGCGCAGCTCGCCCAGGACGCGGGTTTCCGGCTGGGTGATGCGGACCGGCGGCAGGCGCCAGGCCAGTTGGCCTGACTGGGAGACGCGGCCGTGCAGTTCCACGCGTGCATTCGCGGGGAAGGACTCCGGATTGAAGATCAGCCGGAAGGGCAGGGCCTGACCGGTGGCAACCAGCTTTTCGCTGGAGAGCAATTGCTGCGGGCGGTCACGCTCGTCGATCACCAGCAGCGCCACTTCCACTTCGCTGCCCGCCGGCAGGTAGCCTTGCGAACTGCTCAGTTGGCCGGACAGGGCACGCATGTGCGCCGGCACCGGTTCGAGTGCGGCAGTCGCCGATTTCGTCGGTGTGGACGCCGGCAGGGCAGCGGGCGCGGGCTTCTCGCTGGCGCAGGCGGCCAGCAGAACGGTGAGGGACAAGCAGAGCAGGCGGGTGTACATGGCGGGCTCCATCGCGGCAGATTCCAGGCGGGCGCCTATATAGCCTAATGCCTGCCGCTTGTCTCCGGGGAGCGGGGTTTATTCGGCCAGTCGATGCGCTACCATGAGCCTCTTACCTCTTCCTCCGACAAGACTGCCCAAGACTCGCCATGCACTGTCCTTTCTGCGGCGCCCACGACACCAAAGTCATCGATTCGCGCCTGGTCGCCGAGGGCGACCAGGTCCGCCGGCGCCGCGAGTGCCTGGCCTGCGGCGAACGCTTCACCACCTTCGAGACCGCCGAGCTGGTCATGCCGCGCCTGATCAAGCAGGACGGCAGCCGTCAGCCCTTCGACGAGGACAAGCTGCGCGCCGGCATGCAGCGCGCGCTGGAGAAGCGCCCGGTGAGCATCGAGCGGCTGGAAGAGGCGATGGCCCACATCAAGCACAAGCTGCGCGCCACTGGCGAGCGCGAGGTGAAGTCGCGGGTACTGGGCGAGCTGGTGATGGCCGAGCTGCAGAAGCTCGATGAAGTTGCCTACATCCGCTTCGCCTCCGTCTACCGCCGCTTCCAGGACCTCAACGAATTCCGCGAGGAAATCGAGCGCCTGGCCCGCGAGCCATCGAAAGAATGAGCGGCGCCGATTCCGTGAGCACCCTGGATGAGGCCTGGATGGCCCGCGCTATCGAGCTGGCGCGCAAGGGCTGGTACTCGACTCATCCCAATCCCCGCGTCGGCTGCGTCATCGTTCGCGACGGCGAAGTGGTCGGCGAAGGCTGGCACGTGCGCGCCGGCGAGCCTCACGCCGAGGTCCACGCCCTGCGCCAGGCCGGTGACAAGGCCCGTGGCGCCACCGCCTACGTCACCCTGGAACCCTGCAGCCATTTCGGCCGCACGCCGCCTTGCGCCGACGCCTTGATCGGCGCCGGCCTCGCCCGTGTGGTGGCGGCCATGCAGGACCCCAACCCCCAGGTCGCCGGCAGCGGCATGAAGCGCATCGCCGAGGCGGGCATCGAGGTGCGCTCCGGCGTGCTGGAGAACGAAGCCCGTGCGCTGAACCAGGGCTTCCTCAAACGCATGGAAACCGGCTTGCCGTTCGTCCGCGTGAAGCTGGCGATGAGCCTGGACGGCCGCACCGCCATGGCCAGCGGCGAGAGCCAGTGGATCACCGGCCCGGCCGCGCGTCGTGCTGTGCAACGTCTCAGGGCGCAGTCCAGCGTGGTGCTCTCCGGCGCCGATACCGTGCTGACCGACGACGCGCGCCTGACCGTGCGACCGGACGAGTTGGGCCTGGACGCTGAGCAGACCGAGCTGGCCTCGCAGCGCCAGCCGCTGCGCGTGCTGATCGACGGGCGCCTGCGCGTGCCCCTGACCGCCACCTTCTTCCAGGCCGGACCGGCCCTGGTGGTCAGTACCCTGGACGACCCGAACTACGGCGTGGTCGGCCACGAACTGCTGAACCTCGCCGGCCTCGACGGCCAGGTCGACCTGATGGCGTTGCTCGCCGAGCTTGGCCGCCGTGGCGTCAACGAGGTGCTGGTGGAGGCCGGCCCGCGCTTGGCCGGCGCCTTCGCTCGCCTCGGGTTGGTGGACGAATACAGCATCTTCATGGCGCCCAAGCTGCTCGGCTCCTCCGCGCGGCCGCTGCTGGAGCTGCCGCTGGAGCGCATGAGCGAGTCGCGCGAACTGAAGATCGTCGATATCCGCGCGGTGGGGGACGACTGGCTGGTCACTGCCAGACCCGTCTGATTCCGCCCTTCACCGGCCTGCCGCTGTGCCCGCGAGGACGGGACGGCGGCAAGCGGAAACTTCCGACTCTGGCTCACCTGTGGTAAAACGCCACACGCGGTCGACGCTGTAACGACCGCGATTGACGTTCTCAGGGCGGGGTGCAAGTCCCCACCGGCGGTAATGGCGCGCAATGCGTCTAGCCCGCGAGCGCTTGTCCAGACCGGTTCGCCGGACGGACAAGGTCAGCAGACCCGGTGTGATTCCGGGGCCGACGGTCATAGTCCGGATGAAGAGAGAACGGGATAGCCATCGGGGCGTGCCTGTGCGCGTCCGAGAAGTCCCTTCGATCCGATACGCCCTGTTTTTTAACGAAAAACAGGAGTTCGCCTCATGCAATACCTTTCCCTGTTGGTTTCGCGGGCCTTCCGGCCAGCGGCCTTTGCCGTGTGGGAGGCAACATGTTCACCGGCATAATCGAATCCATCGGCACCATCGCTGCCATCACCCCGAAAGGCGGTGACGTGCGCCTGTACGTGAAGACCGGCAAGCTCGACCTCGCCGACGTCAAGCTGGGCGACAGCATCGCGGTCAACGGCATCTGCCTGACCGCGGTCGAGCTGCCCGGCGACGGCTTCTGGGCCGACGTCAGCCGCGAGACCCTGGCGCGCACCGCCTTTGCGCAGCTCAAGATCGGCAGCCGGGTGAACCTGGAAAAAGCCCTGACCCCGACCACCCGCCTGGGCGGCCACCTGGTCAGCGGCCACGTCGACGGCGTCGGCGAGATCGTCAAGCGCGAGGAAAACGCCCGCGCCATCCAGTTCACCGTGCGCGCGCCGCGCGAGCTGGCCAAGTACATCGCGCTCAAGGGCTCGATCACCGTCGACGGCACCAGCCTGACGGTGAACGCGGTCAACGGCGCCGAGTTCGAGCTGACCATCGTCCCGCACACCGTGCAGGAGACGATCATGGCCGACTACCGCGGTGGTCGCCTGGTCAACCTCGAAGTGGACCTGCTGGCGCGCTACCTGGAGCGTCTGCTGCTCGGCGACAAGGCGGCTGAACCCAGCGCCGGCGCCGGCGGCATTACCGAAGCATTCCTGGCCGACAACGGCTTCCTGAAACACTGAAAAGGCTCGTCCCCGTATGGCACTCAACAGCATTGAAGAACTGCTCGACGACATGCGTCAGGGCAAGATGGTCATCCTCATGGATGACGAGGACCGCGAGAACGAAGGCGACCTGATCATCGCCTCGGAGTGTGTCCGCACCGAAGACATCAACTTCATGGCCCGTTTCGCCCGTGGCCTGATCTGCATGCCGATGACCCGCGAGCGCTGCGAGCGCTTAGGGCTCCCGCTGATGGTGCAGCGCAACGGTTCCGGCTTCGGCACCAAGTTCACCGTCTCCATCGAGGCCGCCGAAGGCGTCACCACCGGCATCTCCGCCGCTGACCGCGCCCGCACCGTGCAGGCTGCTGCCGCGAAGAATGCCGTCGCTGCCGACATCGTCAGCCCCGGCCACATCTTCCCGCTGATGTCCCAGCCTGGTGGCGTGCTGGCCCGCGCCGGCCACACCGAAGCCGCCTGCGACCTGGCGCGCATGGCCGGCTTCGAGCCTTCCGGGGTGATCTGCGAGATCATGAACGACGACGGCACCATGGCCCGTCGCCCAGAGCTGGAAGAGTTCGCCCAGCAGCACAACATCAAGATCGGCACCATCGCCGACCTGATCCACTACCGCCTGATCCACGAGCGCACCGTCGAGCGTCTTGCCGAGCAGCCGCTGGACACCGAACTGGGCCAGTTCAACCTGATCACCTACCGCGACTCCGTGGAAGGCGACGTGCACCTGGCGCTGACCCTGGGCAAGATCTGCCCGGAAGAGCCGACCCTGGTGCGCGTGCACAACCCCGACCCGCTGCGCGACCTGCTGATGGTCAACCAGGCGGGCCGCTGGAGCCTGCGCGCAGCCATGGCCAAGGTGGCCGAGGCTGGTGCCGGCGTGGTCCTGTTGCTGGGCCACCAGGTCGGCGGCGACGACCTGCTGGCGCACGTCCGTGAGATCACCAACACCCCGGCGCCGGCGCAGAAACCGACCACCACCTACAGCACCGTGGGTGCCGGTTCGCAGATCCTGCGCGACCTGGGCGTGCGCAAGATGCGCCTGATGTCGGCACCGATGCGCTTCAACGCGATATCCGGTTTCGACCTGGAAGTAGTA
Source organism: Pseudomonas sp. PDNC002 (assembly GCF_016919445.1). Taxonomy (NCBI): domain Bacteria; kingdom Pseudomonadati; phylum Pseudomonadota; class Gammaproteobacteria; order Pseudomonadales; family Pseudomonadaceae; genus Pseudomonas; species Pseudomonas sp. PDNC002. Next base: position 1,918,759 of record NZ_CP070356.1, read on the forward strand.
GAATATCTGCCCGCTGGCGGGCAGCCCTGATCGCTGCTGCGCTTGGTCAGGCCGCGTTGGAAGCCGCCTCAAAATGCTCATTTACTTCAGTAAACTGCGCTTTTTCGGCGACTTCCGCCTTGCCCGACCTGCGCTCGCGACGCGCTCAGGACTACCCGAATGAACCTCGCCGCCGTGCCCTGGCACGGCGGTGCCGTTCTTCTACCCTATTTGCGGAGCGTCACGCTGACGCTCCGGCTCTTTAACAGTGAGACTTGCCCATGACCCTGAAGACCATCGAAGGTACCTTCATCGCCCCCAAAGGCCGCTTCGCCCTGGTGGTTGGCCGCTTCAACAGCTTCGTGGTGGAAAGCCTGGTGGAAGGCGCCATCGACGCGCTGGTACGCCACGGCGTCGCCCAGAGCGACATCACCGTGATCCGTGCTCCGGGCGCCTTCGAAATCCCGCTGGTCGCGCAGAAAGTCGCCCAGCGTGGTGAGTTCGACGCCATCATCGCCCTCGGCGCGGTGATCCGCGGCGGCACCCCGCACTTCGAATACGTAGCTGGCGAGTGCACCAAGGGCCTGGCGCAGGTTTCCCTGCAGTTCGGCGTGCCGGTCGCCTTCGGCGTGCTGACCGTCGACTCCATCGAACAAGCCATCGAGCGCTCCGGCACCAAGGCCGGCAACAAAGGCGCCGAGGCTGCCCTGTCCGCCCTGGAAATGGTGAGCCTGCTGTCGCAGCTGGAGGCCAAGTGAGCACCCAGGACGGCAACACTCCGGACAACAAGCCCGCGAAACCCGCCAAGCCGAACAAGATCGCCATGCGTCGCAAGGCCCGTAGCCTCGCGGTGCAGGCCCTGTATTCCTGGCAGATGGCTGGCCAGCCGCTCAACGAGATCGAGGCGACCTTCCGTACCGACAACGATTTCAGCGATGTCGACGGTGCCTACTTCCACGAGATCCTGCACGGCGTACCGCGCCTGAAGACCGATCTGGACAAGGAATTCACGCCTTGCCTGGACCGCGCCCTGGATGAGATCGACCCGGTGGAACTGGCCATCCTGCGCCTGGCCACCTACGAGCTGCGCAATCGCCTGGACGTGCCGTACAAGGTCGTCATCAACGAAGGCATCGAGCTGGCCAAGACCTTCGGCGCCACTGACGGACACAAATTCGTCAACGGTGTGCTGGACAAGCTCGCTCCGCGCCTGCGCGCCGCCGAACTTCGGGGCGCCAAGCGCTGAGAACCTGCCCATGATCCTACTGCGAGACCGTGATCGGAGCTCATGCGCTGCTCGGAAGCCTCATTTATGGCTCATAAACTCCGGTTCCTGTGCTGCTCTTCGCTCCGCTGACGGCCTCTCGCTACAGATCCTGAACAGGTTCTGAGCATGGGTGAGTTCGAGCTGATCCGTCGCTACTTCGCCTCGGCCGCCTGTGCGGCCGGCGGCGAGGCAGTGGCCCTGGGAATCGGCGACGACTGCGCGCTCCTCGCGCCCCGCGCCGGCGAACAGCTGGCGATTTCCACCGACACGCTCGTCGTCGGTGTGCATTTTCCCACCGTCTGCGATCCCTTCCTGCTCGGCCAGCGCGCCCTGGCGGTTTCTGCCAGCGACCTGGCGGCCATGGGCGCCTCGCCCATCGGCTTCACCCTTGCCCTGACCCTGCCCGAGGCCGACCCGGCCTGGCTGGAAGGCTTCGCCCGTGGGTTGAACCAGAAGGCGCAGGAATGTGGCCTGGCGTTGATTGGCGGCGACACCACCCGCGGCCCGCTGGCAATGACCGTCACCGTGTTCGGCGGTGTGCCCGCCGGGAAGGCGCTGACCCGCGCTGGTGCGCGGCCGGGCGACCTGCTCTGTGTCGGCGGCCCGCTGGGTGAGGCGGGCGGGGCGTTGCCGCTGGTACTGGGTGAGCTGAGCGCCGAGCCGTCAATCGCCGAGCCGCTGCTGGCGCGCTACTGGTCGCCGCAACCGCAACTGGCGTTCGGCCAGGCGTTGCGCGGCAAGGCATCGGCTGCGCTGGATATCTCCGATGGACTCCTGGCCGATTGCGGGCACATCGCTCGCGCTTCCGCCGTTGCGCTCGTCGTCGAGTCTGAAAAGCTGCCGCCGAGTCCGGCGCTGGAAGCCCTGCTGGGCGCCGAGCGCGCGCTCCAGCTGAAACTGGGCGCCGGCGACGACTATGTCCTGGCGTTCACACTGCCGCCGCAGCACCTGCCGTCTCTTTCCGCGAACTGGCCGCAGCTGTGCGTGGTCGGTAGGGTGGAGGCCGGTTCCGGCGTCCGCGTGCTCGACGGCAACGGCACCGATATCACGCCGCGTCAGGGCGGCTACCTGCATTTCATGGAGTGACCGTGACAGAACACCCCAATCAGGCCCCCGCCCAGCCCGTACCCCATTCGGTATGGCGCAATCCGTGGCATTTCCTGGCCTTCGGCTTCGGCTCCGGCACGCTGCCCAAGGCGCCCGGCACCTGGGGTTCGCTGGTTGCGCTACCCTTCATACCACTCTGGCAGATGCTGCCGGACTGGGGTTACTGGCTGATGCTGGGCGTCACCATGCTGTTCGGCTTCTGGCTGTGCGGCAAGGTCGCCGACGATCTGCGTGTGCACGATCACGAGGGCATCGTCTGGGACGAGATGGTCGGCATGTGGATCACCCTCTGGCTGGTGCCGGAAGGTTGGTGGTGGTTGCTGGTCGGTTTCGTGGTGTTCCGCATTGTCGATATTTCCAAGCCCTGGCCGATCAGCTGGATCGACCGCAACGTCCACGGTGGCGTTGGCATCATGCTGGACGACGTGCTGGCCGGGGTCTTCGCCTGGCTGGTGATGCAAGGCCTGACATGGGGTTGGGCCCACTGGCTGATCTGAGGAAGATCGATGCGCCGACTGCTGTGCCTGCTCCTTTGCCTGTGCTGGCTGCCGGCCGAGGCCGTTGAACCACCCGCCGGCACGCCCAGGGAGATCCGCGTCGCCAGCGAGGTCTGGGTCAACTACACCCAGGCCGATGGCCGTGGTCTGGCGTGGGACATCCTGCGCGCCCTCTATGATCCCGAGGGCGTTCGCGTCACTCCGCGCAGCGAACCCTACGTGCGCTCGGTCGGCCTGGTGCAGCGCGGCGAGGCCGACGCCTGGGTCGGGGCGTACCGTAATGAGATCGAGGACATCATCTACCCGCGCTGGCCTTACGACGTCGATACGATCGGTGCGCTGGGCCTGAAGACCTCGCCATCGCCGACCCTGCCCGCGCTCGACAAGTACCGTCTGGCCTGGATGCGCGGCTATGCCTTCGATCGCTACCTCGACCATCTCCACCAGCGCAACGAGCTGCAGCGCCGCAGCTCGGCGCTGCCGATGCTCGACAGCCACCGCATCGACTACTTCATCGACGCGCGCCCGGAGCTGGAGGAAATGCTCGAAGGCAACGGCGTCGATGCCAGCGTCTACCACATCACCGATGTCGGCACGATTCCCCTGTATCTTGGCTTCGCCAACAATGACCGCGGCCAGGCGCTGGCGAAGCTGTACGACCAGCGCATGCAGGCGCTCTACCGCAGTGGCGAGCTGGAGCGTATCTTCGCCCGCTGGCACTGGCCCTACGCCCCATTGAAACCGCTGCTGCCGCCCAAGGAGTGATCGTCATGCCGCGCCTGTTCGCCCTGCTCTGCCTGTCTCTCTGCGCCCTCGCCGCCACGGCGGCCCCACAGGTGCGGGTGGTGGGGCTGTTCCCCGGTGCCGCGGTACTCAACATCGACGGCCAGCGCAAGCTGCTGAAGATCGGCCAGACCGGCCCGGGAGGCGTGCAACTGCTCAGCGCCGACAGCCACAAGGCGGTGCTGCGTGTCGACGGCGTGGAACAGACCTACGAGCTGGCGCGCGAATACAACAGCGGCGGCTACGCGGCACCGTCGGCTCGCACCGAGATGAGCATCGCCCGCGGCACGGGCGGGCATTACTGGGTTGCCGGAACCATCAACAACCAGAATGCGCAGTTCCTCGTGGACACCGGCGCCACCTCGATCGCGATGAACGAAGGCGAGGCGCGTCGCCTCGGCATCGACTTCCGCGCCATCGGTACGCCGATGATGGCGTCCACCGCCAGCGGCACCGCCAAGGGTTGGCGAGTCGTGCTCAACAGCGTGAAGCTGGGGGGCGTGGAGGTGCTGGGCGTGGAGGCGGCGGTGCTCGAAGGCGACTTCCCCACCGAGATCCTGCTGGGCATGAGCTACCTCAACCGTGTCGGCTGGCGCGAGGAGCAGGGCATCATGTACATCCAGTCCAAGCACTGATCGCCGGCCTTCCATCGATAGCGTCGATGCTTATCTTGCAGAATTCGCAATGACGGTGCGGCCGGCGCTGCTGCTACAATGCCGGTCCTCCTTCCTTAGATAAATCTTTCAGGAGTTTCCGGTGTCTGTCGTTTTCGTCGCCGCCTCCAAGCTGCCCACCCCCTTCGGCGAATTCACCATGCATGGCTTCCTCGACGAGGAGACCGGCAAGGAACATGTCGCCCTGACCATGGGCAAGCTCGACGACGGCCAGCCGGTGCTGGGGCGTCTGCATTCCGAATGCCTCACCGGCGATGCGCTGTTCAGCCTGCGCTGCGACTGCGGTTTCCAGCTCGAGGGCGCGCTGTCGGCCATCGCCAAGGAAGGCCGCGGCGTTCTGCTGTACCTGCGCCAGGAAGGCCGTGGTATCGGTCTGATCAACAAGATCCGTGCCTATGCCCTGCAGGACGAAGGTGCGGATACCGTGGAGGCCAACCTGGCCCTGGGCTTCGGCGCCGACCAGCGTGATTACGCCATGTGCCAGCCGATGCTCAAGCACCTGGGCGTCTGCTCGCTGAAGCTGATGACCAACAACCCGCGTAAGGTGAAGGCGCTGGAAGGCTACGGCCTGACCGTCGCCGAGCGCGTGCCGTTGCAGAAGGGCCTGAACCCGCATAACAAGCGTTACCTGCAGACCAAGGCAGGCAAGCTGGGTCACATGCTGGGCAACATGCATCAGGGTGAAGCCGAGGCCGAGGCTTCCGCTTCGTGAACCGCGCCGCTGCCCGGCGCCGGCTGAATCTGATCTGGTGGCTGCTGTTGGCGCTCGCGCTGGCACCGCAGCACCTGATGCTGGCGCTGGTGGGCGATGCGCCCTGGCCTGAGTCGCTGGCAACACCGGTCTTCGTCGTCGGCCTGCTGTCGATGTTCCTCACCCTGCCTTTGTTCCGCCGCTACAAGCACGCGCTGATTGCCACCGGCAAGGCCCGCGATAGCGCGGAGGAGCCCGCCGCCTGGCAGGCGCTGGGCGCCGCGCAGCGCCGCGGCTCGCTGGTCGGCAGCATTCCGGCCTGGATCGGCGCCCTGGCGGTGCTGGTCGACCTGCATGGCGTGCCGGTCCTGCTGCTGGGCTTCGCCAGCCTGGTCATCCTCTGGCTGTACCGCCTGCCGCGCCAACTGTCCTGATGCGTCGCTTCCTCTGCCTGCTCCTGCTGATCGCCGGTTTCCCCGTTGCGGCGGCGGAGCGGGTGGTCAGCCTGGCGCCCTCGCTTACCGACATGGTCCTCGAACTGGGCGCCGCCGACCGGCTGGCCGGCCTGCTCGATGGCGGGCCGCGTCCGGAGTCTCTGAAAGGCCTGCCGTCCGTCGGCCGCTATGGCCAGGTCAATCTCGAACAGATTCTCGCCCTGCGCCCCGACCTCCTGTTGGTCTGGCCCGGCGCCGTGCCCGACGCCCAGTTGCAGCGCCTGAAGTCCGTGGGTATTCCGGTCTACGTGGCCGACCCGCACCGTCTGGAGGATATCTCCCGGCAGTTCCGCGAACTGGGCGAGCGCCTCGGGCGGGCGGAGAAGGGCCGTGAGTTGGCGCAAGCCTTCGATACGCGCATGGCGCAACTACGTGCGCAGTACCGGCGTGATCAGCCGCTCAAGGTGTTCTACCAGGTGTGGGATCGCCCGCTCTACACCGTGGGTGGTCGGCAGATCATCAGCGAGGCGCTGGAGGTCTGTGGTGGTCGCAACCTGTTCGCTGATCTCGATCTGCCGGCGCCTCAAGTGGGGCAGGAGGCCGTGCTGGCGCGTGATCCGCAAGTGATCCTGGCGGCCAGTGAAGAGCAGTTGCGCACTTGGCGCGGCATGGAGCAACTCAGCGCTACGCGGCTCAAGCAGCTCTGGGTGGTGCCGGATCGCAACCTGGAGAAGCCGAGCTTTGCGATGGTCGATGCCACCGAGAAGCTCTGCCGGTTGCTGGCCGAAGCTAAAGCTCAGTAGAGGGTTTTTCTGGGACCGCGTGCCAGCGCTTCCCCTCACCCCAACCCTCTCCCAGGGGGAGAGGGAGCTGCTCGTGCCGGCTGACACCGTGATATCCCCCTGTACCGAACGGTCCCCTCTCCCTCTGGGAGAGGGTTAGGGTGAGGGCAACCCCGAGCGTCGTAGCCTCGCCGGGAACAAGGAGATCAGAACCCCTCCAGCACAATCTTGCCCTTGGCCGTGTTGCTCTCCAGCAGCGCGTGGGCGCGGCGCAGGTTGGCGGCGTCGATCTTGCCGAAGTGCTCGCCCAGCGTGGTCTTCAGCACGCCACTGTCGATCAGCCCGGCCACCCGTTGCAGCAGCTTGTGCTGCTCGATCATGTCGTCGGTCTGGAACATCGAGCGGGTGTACATGAACTCCCAGTGCAGCGACAGGCTCTTCTGCTTGAGCAGGCGCACGTCGAGGTTCTCCGGGTCGTCGATCAGCGCGAGGCGGCCCTGCGGGCGCAGGCTGGCGACGATTTCGGCCAGATGCTGCTCGGTCTGGTTCAGGCTGGCCACGTGGGTGACTTCGCCGATGCCGATGCGCTTGAGTTCTTCGCTCAGCGGCTTGCGGTGATCGATCACATGATGCGCGCCGAGATTGCGGACCCATTCCTGGGTTTCCGGGCGCGAGGCGGTGCCGATCACGGTCAGGCCGGTGAGTTGGCGTGCCAGCTGGGTGAGGATCGAGCCGACACCGCCAGCGGCGCCGACGATCAGCAGGCTCTGGCCCTTGCTGGCGCTGCCCTCGGCCACCTGCAGGCGGTCGAACAGCAGTTCCCAGGCGGTGATGGTGGTCAGCGGCAGGGCGGCGGCGTGGGCAAAGTCCAGGCTCTTGGGCATGGCGCCGACGATGCGCTCGTCCACCAGTTGCAGCTCGGCATTGCTGCCGGGGCGGGTCAGGTCGCCGGCGTACCAGACCTTGTCGCCCGGCTTGAACAGGCTGACTTCGCTGCCCACCGCACGGACCACGCCGGCGGCGTCCCAGCCGAGCACCTTGTACTGGCCTTCGGCGGGCTGGGCGCGCTGGCGCACCTTGGTGTCCACCGGGTTGACGGAGATGGCGCGCACTTCCACCAGCAGGTCGCGGGGGCCGGGCGTGGGCTCGGGCAACTGGATGTCGAGCAGGGAGTTGGCGTCGCTGCTGGGCAGGCTCTGGGTGTAGCCGATGGCTTTCATGGGGATTCCTATTCGCTTTGGACGATCAGTCGATGCGGTTCATCAGGCGGATATCGAGTTCCGCCAGGTCAGGTTCGGCGGCCTTCACGAAGGCCTGGAAGTGCGGGCTGGCCTCGTGCTCGGCCAGGGCCTCCTCGTCGCGCCACTGCTCGATCATGTAGATCAGCTCGGCGTCCTTGATGTCACGGTGCAGGTCGTACTGCAGGCAGCCGGCCTCGGCGCGGGACGGCGCGAGCATGCCGTGCAGGCGATCCTGCAGGCTGTCGGCGCGGCCGGGCTTGGCGCGAATGATGGCGATCAGGGTCAGGCTCATCCGGAGTCTCTCCAGGTGCGTTGAAGGTGAAGGCATGCTGCTCTCTTTCGTCAGCGAGAAAAACCGCGTAAGTAGAGAGTCTCTTTCAAAGGATTTTTGAAAATGCTGCGTTTCGACGACCTGCAGATCTTCGTCCGCACCGCCGAGCGCGGCAGCCTCTCCGCCGCCGCCCGTGAGCTGGAGCTGTCACCGGCCGTGGCCAGCGCCGCGCTCAAACGCCTGGAAAACGAGCTGGACGTGCGCCTGTTCGCCCGCTCCACCCGCAGCCTGCGCCTGACCGCCGAGGGCGAGCTGTACCTGGCCCACGCCCGCGCCGCGATACAGAGCCTGGACGATGGGCGCCAGCTGCTGGCCGGCGGCAAGAGCGAGATTGCCGGCAATTTCCAGGTCTCGGCGCCGTCGGATTTTGGCCGCAACGTGCTGTTGCCCTGGCTCGACGAATTCCAGGCGCAGCATCCGCGGATGAACCTGCGCCTACTGATCAGCGACCGCCAGGCCGATCTCTATCGGCAACCGGTGGACGTGGCGTTCCGACTCGGTTTGCCGGGAGATTCGAACCTGGTGGCGCTGCCGCTGGCCCCGGACAACCGCCGCGTGCTCTGCGCCGCGCCCGAGTACTTCGCCCGCCACGGCAAGCCGACACACCCGGACGAGCTGCAAAAGCACAACTGCCTGCTGTACATGCTCGGCGGGCGCGCCCACGAGCGCTGGCGCTTCAGCGACAGCCGCAAGCAGCACGAAGTGACCGTGCGCGGCGACCGCCTCTGTGACGACGCCGACGTGGTGCGGCGCTGGGCCGTGGCGGGGCAGGGGCTGGTGTACAAGTCCTGGCTGGACGTGGCGGCGGACGTGCGTGCCGGGCGGCTTGAAGTGGCGTTGGCAGACTATCTGGGCGAAGCCACCCCGATGAACCTATTCTGCACCCACCGCGCACAGCTGAGCCGGGCGGTGACCCAGCTGCGCGAGTTCGTCCAGTTGCGCTGCGCCGAACTGATGCGCGAGCGCCCCTGGGTCTGACGTCGGGTCAGAGCGGCGTGTAGCGGTGGATGGCCGACGACAGGCCCCAGGCGCTGGCCACCGCCAGCAGCACCAAGGCGGTCGGCAGCAGGCTCCACCAGATGCGCGGCGCCAGGGCCGGCAACTCGATGCGGCGTTGGCTTATCCACAGGCTGGCGGCGCAGACCGAGGCGCCGAGCAGGGCGCCGGCGATGATGTCGCTGGGCCAGTGCGCGCCGAGGTAGACGCGGGACATCGCGATGCTGGCCGCCGGAATCACCGCCAGCAGCATCCAGGTCAGGCGTACGCGCGGGGACTTCTCCCGGCTGGCCAGCACCCCGAGCACCAGGAAGAACGCGAAGGATGCCGAGCTGTGCCCGCTGGGCATGCTGAAGGCGGACAGCGGATCGGCGATCACTTCCGGCCGGGCGCGACCGAAGAAGTGCTTGAGCGTGGTATTGAGCAGCGCCGTGCCGACCATGGTGCCGGCGGCGAAGAAGGCGTGGCGCCACAGCCGCAGCGCGGCCAGCAGCACTGCCAGCAGCGCGCCGGCGATGAACTGGGTGCGGAAGTCGCCGACGCGGGTGACCGCCACCATCACATGGTCCAGCCAGGCGTGGCGGTGTTCCTGCACCAGCGCCATCAGGCCCTTGTCCAGGGCATCCAGATAGGGCCAGCCGATCAGCATCCCCAGCAGCAGGGCGAAGCAGCCGATGGCGCCGATCAGCGGGGCATTGCGCTCCTTGCGCAACTCAGCGTGGATCACCAGCGCGAGCACGGCTGCCAGGCACGCCGCGACCACGCCGGCCTCCGGCCAGAAGCCTTCCGGCAGCGGCAGGCGCATGGCCGCGCCGGTGGCCCAGCCGGGCACCAGGTAGGCAATGGACCAGCCGGCGGCAGCCACGATCGAGACTGCCAGGAAGCGCCCGAAGGGCATGTCGAGCATGCCGGCAATCATCGGCAGGAAGGGCCGCAGCGCCCCGATGAAACGGCCGACCAGCAAGCTTGCCACGCCATAGCGGTGGAAGAACCCTTCCGCGCTGGCCATCCATTCCGGATGGTGGCGCAGCACCGGCAAGCGGCGGATGTCCTGGTGGAAGTGGCGACCGATCCAGTAGGACGACAGGTCGCCCAGCAGGCCGCCGAAGAACGCCAATGCCAGGGTTTCCCCCAGCCCCAGGGCGCCGCTGCCGGCCAGCACGGCGATGGCGAAGAGCATCACCACGCCGGGCAGGATGATGCCGATGATGGCGGCGCACTCGAGGAAGGCGACCAGGAACAGGACCAGGGCGAGCCATTGCGGATGGGTGGCCATCCAGGTGTTGAAGGCGGCGAGATCGATCATCGGAAGGTGGCGTCCTGGGTTCCGAGCAGGTGGTAGTCATGGCCTTCGACCTGTCCACGGCGCAGTGGGTTGCGCGTGCAGAAGGGCGCGAAGGTGGCATCGACGAAGCGGTATTGCAGGTGCTCGTCGCGGCCGTGAGGAATGCCCAGGCGCGCGGCCTGGATAACTTGCGAGGGTGTCTCGCCGATATCGTCGACGAACAGGCGCTGCGGGTCGAAGCGCTGGGCGTCCCACTCCGGCACTTTCAGGCCCATCGCGCGGCAGAGCAGGGTCTGGCCATTGCACAGCTTGCCCAGCGGGCGCTCGCTGCCATCGGCGGCGGGGTTGAGCCGGCGCATGGCGGCCAGTGATTCGTCACTGGAGATGCGGTCCATCCAGGGGTGCCCGGACTTGATCAGTACGGCATTGCCCGCGCCGCCGGCGCTGAAGTTCAGCGAGTCGCCGCCGCGCGCGTAATACATGTAGATGTGCCCGCCATCGAGGAACAGCGCCTTGCGCTTCTCGGTGTAACCGAGCGATGCGTGGCTGCCTTTCTCGGCCAGGTAATAGGCTTCGGTTTCGATGATCCGCGCGGAGAGCCACAGGTCGCCGACCCGGTGGCGGATCACCTTGCCCAGCAGTTCGCGGGCGACGGTCAGGGCGTCGCGGTTGAAGAAGGCGTCCGGCAGCGGGTTCGCATCGGGCCAGGGCAAACTTAGGTTGGGTTCGGCGGGCATCGGATTGTCGCGGTTCTCGGGCCGGTCTTAGGCTGGGGAATCATAACAACAAGATTCTTAAGCATGGCTGAACGGATCCGGGCCGACAGCGCCCACATTACCCCCAGCGCGCACTACACCGGTTACGTCTGGTATCGCCACCAGTTGGCCGATCCGGCCTTCGCCACGGCGTTCGGCCGCTGGGTGCACGGCTGCGTGGCGCCGATCAACTGGGGCGCGCGGGTCGGCTTCGGGCTGAATATCGAAGACTTCCTGTTACAACGTCACCTGCTGATCGATGCCCGGCTGACCCAGGCCATCGAGCTGCGCGGGGTGACCCAGGTAGTCGAGATCGCCTGTGGCTTGTCGCCCCGAGGCCGGCGTTTCCGTCAGCGCTATCCCCAGTTGACTTACCTGGAGGCCGATCTGCCGCCCATGGCCGCGCGCAAGTCCGCGCTGCTGCAGGAGCAGGGCTGGCTCGACGGCAAGCACCGCGTGCGGCCTGTGGATATCCTTGCCGAAGACGGCGAGCAGAGCCTTGCCGCGCTGCTCTCTGGCCTCGATCCGGATCGGCCGGTGGTGGTGATCACCGAAGGACTGGTGAATTACTTCCAGCGTCCGGTGATCGAGGGCTTCTGGCGCCGGCTGGCCGCAGCGCTGCGGGTGTTCCCGGAAGCGACCTACTTGACCGAACTCTATCCCGACCTGCGCGAACACCCGCGCTACCGGCAGATCCGCTGGGGCGTCGGGTTGATCGGCAAGCTGACGCGGGGCGGCTACCCGCTGCATTACCGCAGCGCCGCGGAAATCGAGCAGGCGTTCGTTGGTTTCGGGTTTGGCCGGGTGGGCGTGCTTGATCCGCAGGTGGATGGGATGGGGCTGGGGTTGCCGAAGGGGCGGATGCCGAGTCTGGTGCGGGTGATCGAGGCGCGGGTGTAGTTTCCGAGGTGTCGGTTCGCGAGCAAGGGCCAGGCGTCCCCCGCGATCCTACAAAAGCGCCGCTGCCACTTATCCGGGAGCCGGTAGGGGCGAGCATGCTCGCGAACAAGCGATCTTCGCGCAGTCCATCAATTCGGTGCCGCAGCTTTCCCCTCACCCTAACCCTCTCCCTGGGGGAGAGGGGACTGACATGGCATCCAGCGGAGCATTGGCGTTTCAGGTCAGCTCCGAACTGCCCCCTCTCCCTCAGGGAGAGGGCAGGGGTGAGGGAGGCCCGAGCACGAAAGAGTCAAGCCGCACACGCCCCCTGCTGCATCGGCACCACCATCGCAGCCAGCGCTGCGCTGGCCTGCGGGTTACCGTGGGCGAAGATGAACGCCAGCCCGTCCGCCGTGTAGCGCAGTGGCAGGATATCCAGTTCGGGCAACCCGGCAGCGGCGAGCTTCCAGCCGCGCGAAGGGCGATCAATTGGCAGCTCGACGCGAATCAGTCCACCGAAATAGCCCAGCTCCGCCAGCTCGCAGCGCCATTCGCCGCCCTCGCCGTTCCTTAGCACCGCGCGCGTGTCGGCCGGCGCCAGGCGCGGCTCGAAGCGGCGTTCCAGGTGCAGCAACTGCTGGCGTTGGAAACGCGTGCTACCCGCAGCGTTGCGCGGTAGTGGCTCGCCCCGCAGGAAGGGGCCGTAAAGCCGCGCACAGGCGTCACGGCGTTCGAACTGGGCGAGATGGTCGGCGTTGTGGATCAGGGCGAACTCCGCATCGGTGCAGGCGTGGGCGAACTCGGCGTGTTCCCACGGCTGGGTGAAATGGTCGTACTCGCCGGCCAGCACCAGGGTTGGGCACTGCGGGTGGCGGTCGAAGCCGCCAAAGGCCAGCAGGCGCTGGCTGTTCTGCCGGTAGCGCTCGATCTCGCCGGGTGTCAGGCGCTGCAACTGGCGCAGAAGGGCCTTGCGGAACACTGGAGAGACGCCGGTATCGCCAAGCCGCAACGGGTTGATCAGGCCAGTCAGCACGCCGTGGGCGAAGGGTTCCTGCTCGCCCAGCTCCAGGCGCGCCAGGGCTTCGACCAGCAGGGCGCGTGCGCCGGGGCGGCCGAAGGCGGTGATGCCGGCCAGCAGCAGACGGCCGCAGCGCGCCGGGTGGCGCGCTGCGAACAGCGCGGCGAGGGCCGAGCCGTAGGACAGCCCGATGGGCATCAGCGGCGGCAATTGCAGGTGTTCGGCGAAGGCGGCAATCAGGTCGGCGAGATCTTCCAGGCTCAGCTGTGGCGCGAGTTGCAGGTTGCCGCCCTGGCTGGGCAGGTCGAGGAGGATCACCGGGTGCCCGGCAAGCAGCTCGGAAACCTCGCTGGCGAAGGAGCGGAAGCTCTGGAACGCGCCTCCCAGCAGCAAGACCGGCGGTCGCGGGTCGTCCTCCCGGGAGGAAAACGCCTGGTAATGCAGTTGCCAACCGTCCAGGTCGAGCACCGCCGGGGCGGCGGTCAGGGCCTGGGCGCTGTAATCGGTGCGATAGCGCATGGCAGTTCTCCGGCGGTGGGTCGCCTCTTGTTGTTCTTCCCTGGCGTGAGTCCCTGGCATGCGAGCACTGCGGGGGCAATTAGCCATGCTTGCAAGGTAAACAGCGGATACGAATTTGGTTACCCAACCTTCGGGCGGCGGAGCGGGCGACGGACCGGCAGGTGTAACCGTTTGGCCGATGCGGCGGGGCATGCAAGGGGATTGGCGTTACGCGAAGCGCGCCGCTGACCGGCGGGCTGCTGTGGCTGGCCGCTGAGGGGGCGCTCCCGCTATACTTGCGCATTTCCCTCACGCAGACGCGTTTGATCATGACCGAGTCCGTTCTCGACTATATGAGCCGCCTGGGCCGCGCCGCCCGTGAAGCGTCGCGCGTTGTCGCGCGCGCCACGACCGCGCAGAAGAACCAAGCCCTGCTGGCCGCAGCCGATGCCCTGGACGCCGCCCGCGCCCAGCTGACCGAAGCCAACGAGCAGGATCTGGCCAATGGCCGTGCCAATGGTCTGGAGCCAGCCATGCTGGACCGCCTGGCCCTGACTCCGGCGCGCATCGATGACATGATCGAGGGCCTGCGCCAGGTCGCCACGCTGCCGGACCCGATCGGCGAGATCCGCGACATGCGCTACGTGCCGTCCGGTATCCAGCTGGGCAAGATGCGCGTGCCGCTGGGCGTGGTGGGGATCATCTACGAATCCCGTCCGAACGTGACCATCGACGCCGCCAGCCTGTGCCTGAAGTCGGGCAACGCCACCATCCTGCGCGGCGGCTCCGAGGCGATCCATTCCAACCAGGCCATTGCTGCCTGCATCCAGACCGGCCTGGCCAAGGCCGGCCTGCCGGCCAGCGTCGTGCAGGTGGTGGAAACCACTGACCGCGCCGCCGTCGGCGCGCTGATCACCATGCCCGAGTACGTGGACGTCATCGTTCCGCGCGGTGGCAAGGGCCTGATCGAGCGCATCAGCCGTGACGCCAAGGTCCCGGTGATCAAGCACCTGGACGGCATCTGCCACGTCTACATCGACGTCGCCGCCGACCTCGACAAGGCGATCCGCGTCGCCGATAACGCCAAGACCCAGCGCTACGCGCCGTGCAACACCATGGAAACGCTGCTGGTGCACGCCGGCATCGCCGACCGCGTGCTGCCGCCGCTGGCCGCCATCTACCGCGACAAGGGCGTGGAGCTGCGCGGCGACGCCGCCACCCGCGCACTGCTGGGCGCCGATGTGCTGGAAGCCACCGAGGAAGACTGGCGCACCGAATACAATGCGCCGATCCTGTCGATCCGTATCGTCGACGGCCTGGACCAGGCCATCGAGCACATCAACACCTACGGCTCGCAACACACCGACGCGATCATCACCGAGAACTTCACCGATGCCCGCCGCTTCCTCACCGAAGTGGACTCGGCCTCGGTCATGGTCAACGCCTCCACCCGCTTCGCCGATGGCTTCGAGTACGGCCTGGGCGCGGAGATCGGCATTTCCACCGACAAGCTGCACGCCCGCGGTCCGGTCGGCCTGGAAGGCCTGACCAGCGAGAAATACGTGGTCTTCGGCGACGGACACGTGCGCACCTGATGAAGAAAGCGCGTCCCCGGCGGATCGGTCTGTTCGGCGGCACCTTCGATCCGGTGCACATTGGCCACCTGCGCAGCGCGCTGGAGATGGCCGAGCAGTTCGAGTTCGACGAGTTGCGCGTGATGCCCAACTTCCGCCCGCCTCATCGCGACACCCCCCAGGTGCTGCCCGCGCAGCGGCTGGCAATGGTCGAACTGGCGGTGGCCGGTGTGGCCCCGCTGGTGGTCGACGACCGCGAGCTGAAACGTGACAAACCCTCCTACACCATCGACACCCTGGAGTCGCTGCGTGGGGAACTGGATGAGCAGGACCAGTTGTTCCTGCTGGTCGGCTGGGACGCTTTCTGCGGCCTGCCGACCTGGCATCGCTGGGAAGAGTTGCTGGAGCACAGTCATATCGTCGTGCTGCAGCGCCCGGATGCCGACAGCGAGCCGCCGCAAGACCTGCGCGACCTGCTGGCGGCGCGCAGTGTTGCCGACCCGAAGGCGATGACCGGCCCCGCCGGGCAGATCACCTTCGTCTGGCAGACGCCGCTTGCAGTTTCCGCCACGCAGATCCGCCAACTCCTGTCGCAGGGGCGCTCGGTGCGCTACCTGGTGCCGGATGCGGTATTGAACTATATCGAGGCGCACGGCCTGTACCAGGCGCCCCACTGAACAAGTCAGAGAGTCATTCAATGCAAACCGAACAACTGGTCGAACTGACCATCGCCGCCCTGGAAGATCTCAAGGCGCAGGACATCACCGTCATCGACGTGCGCGAGAAGACCAGCATCACCGACGTCATGGTCATCGCCACCGGCGCCTCCAGCCGTCAGGTCAAGTCGCTGGCCGACAACGTACTGGAGAAGGTCAAGGAACAGGGCGTGCGCCCGATCGGCAGCGAAGGCCAGGAAGGCGGCGAGTGGGTCCTGATCGACCTCGCCAACGTCGTGGTCCACGTCATGCAGCCGGCTACCCGCCAGTTCTACGACCTGGAGCGCCTGTGGCAGGGCGCCGAGCAGAGCCGCGCGTCCCACAGCGCCGAGTAAGCCTGTCGTGCGTCTGCGTCTGATCGCGGTCGGCTCGCGCATGCCGCGCTGGGTGGAAGAGGGCTGGCAGGAGTACGTCAAGCGCCTGCCCTCGGAGCTGTCCCTGGAACTGGTGGAAATTCCGTTGAACACGCGCGGCAAGAATGCCGACGTGGCGCGGCTGATCCGCCAGGAAGGCGAGGCCATGCTGAGCAAGGTCCAGCCCGGGGAACGCATCGTCACCCTCGAAGTCGAAGGCAAGCCCTGGAGCACCCCCCAGCTGGCGCAGGAGCTCGACCGCTGGCGCCTGGACGCGCGCACCGTCAACCTCATGGTCGGCGGGCCGGAAGGCCTGGCGCCGGAGGTCTGCGCGCGCAGCGAGCAGCGCTGGTCACTGTCGCCGCTGACCCTGCCGCACCCGCTGGTGCGTATCCTGGTTGGCGAACAGATCTACCGCGCCTGGACGGTTCTGTCCGGGCACCCTTACCACAAGTAGTCGTAGCCGTTTTCGATGCCGCAGCCGATACAGCTCAAGGACCACGAGAAGGACGCCCGCCTGGTCCGCGCCCGCGTCATTGTCGGCGGGGTGGCGATCTTCCTGCTCGCGCTGGTGCTGGTGGCGCGCATGTATCACCTGCAGGTGACGCAGTACGACTACCACTCGACGCTGTCGGAGAACAACCGCGTCCATGTGCAGCCGATTCCGCCCAACCGCGGGCTGATCTTCGACCGCAATGGCGTGATCATCGCCGACAACCGCCCCAGCTTCAGCCTGACCATCACCCGCGAGCGCACTGAGAACCTGCAGGAAACGCTGAAGAACCTGGTGGACATCCTCGGGCTGACCGAGGAAGACAAGGCCATCTTCGAGAAGCGCATGAAGCAGGGTCGCCGGCCGTTCGAGCCGGTACCGATCATGTTCGAGCTGTCCGAGGAGCAGATCGCCCGCATCGCGGTGAACCAGTACCGCCTGCCCGGCGTGGACGTCGCCGCGCAGTTCGTCCGGCATTATCCGCTGGGCGAGCACTTCGCCCATTCGGTCGGCTATGTCGGGCGGATCAACGAACCGGAACTGAAACGACTCGACCCGGTGGCCTATTCCGGCACCCACCACATCGGCAAGACCGGCGTGGAGAAGTTCTACGAAGACCAGCTGCACGGCACGGTGGGTTACGAGGAAGTCGAGACCAACGCCCGTGGCCGCGTACTGCGCGTGCTCAAGCGCACCGAGCCGATATCCGGCCGCGACATCGTGCTGAGCATCGACAGCAAGCTGCAAGCCGCCGCGGAAACGGCCCTGGCCGGCCGACGCGGCGCCATCGTGGCGATCCAGCCGTCCACCGGCGAAGTGCTGGCGATGGTCAGCCAGCCCGCCTACGACCCCAACCTGTTCGTCACCGGCATCAGCTTCAAGGACTACGCGACCCTGCGCGATTCCGAGGACCGCCCGCTGTACAACCGCGTGCTGCGCGGCCTCTATCCGCCCGGTTCGACGGTCAAGCCGGCGGTGGCCATTGCCGGTCTCGACGCCGGCGTGGTGACGCCCGCCAGCCGGGTGTTCGACCCGGGCTTCTACCAGTTGCCGAACTACGACCACAAATACCGCAACTGGAACCGCACCGGTGACGGCTGGGTGAATCTGGAAACCGCGATCATGCGGTCCAACGACACCTACTTCTACGACCTTGCCCACAAGCTGGGCATCGACCGCCTGCACGACTACATGAGCAAGTTCGGCTTCGGCCAGCGCGTCGCCCTGGACATGTTCGGCGAAGCCGACGGCCTGATGCCGTCCCGCCAGTGGAAGCGCGCTTTGCGCCGGCAGGCCTGGTTCCCGGGGGAAACCCTGATCCTGGGTATCGGCCAGGGCTACATGCAGGCCACGCCGCTGCAACTGGCGCAGATGACCGCGCTGCTCGCCAACAAGGGCAAGTGGATTCGCCCGCACCTGGCCAAGACCATCGATGGCAAGCCGCCGGTGGACGAGGACCCGATGCCGGACATCGTGCTCAAGGACCCGAACAACTGGAACCTGGTGGACTACGGCATGCAGCAGGTGGTCCACGGCGCCCGCGGCACCGCGCACAAGGTCGGTGCCACCGCGGTTTATCGCCTTGCCGGCAAGTCCGGTACCGCGCAGGTGGTGGCGATCAAGCAGGGCGAGAAGTACAACCGATCCAAGCTGCTCGAGCGCCATCGCGACCACGCCCTGTTCGTTGGCTTCGCCCCGGCTGACAACCCGCAGATCGCCGTGGCGGTGATGGTGGAGAACGGCGAGTCCGGCTCCGGCGTCGCCGCGCCCGTGCTCAAGGCCGTCACCGACGCCTGGCTGCTCGACGAGAACGGCAAGCTGAAGCCCGAATACGCACCGCAGGCCACGGCGGAGGCGCCCAAACCATGACCATGAACAGTAATTTCGACCGCACACTGTCCAACGAAGACGTGATGAAGCGGCGCTCCAGCCTGCTGCAGCGCCTGCATATCGACGGTCTGCTGCTTCTGTTGCTGGTGACCCTGGTCTCCGTCGGCCTGTTCGTCCTGTACTCCGCCAGCGGCAAGAGCTGGGACCTGCTGATCAAGCAGGCGTCGTCCTTCGGCCTGGGCCTGGGGGCGATGTTCGTGCTGGCGCAGATCGAGCCGCGTTTCCTGGCCCGCTGGGTGCCGTTGGGCTACCTGATCGGCGTGGCGCTGCTGGTGGTGGTGGACGTGATGGGTCACAACGCCATGGGTGCGACCCGCTGGATCAACATCCCCGGGGTGATCCGCTTCCAGCCGGCGGAATTCATGAAGCTGCTGATGCCCATGACCATCGCCTGGTACCTCTCCAAGCGCGCCCTGCCGCCCGGGTTCAAGCACAGCCTGGTGGGCCTGGCGCTGATCGTCGTGCCCTTCGTGCTGATCCTCAAGCAGCCGGACCTGGGTACCGCCATGCTGGTGCTGGCCTCCGGTGCCTTCGTGCTGTTCGTCGGCGGCCTGCGTTGGCGCTGGATCGTCATGGCCGTGTCGGCGGCGGTGCCGGTAGCGGTGGGCATGTGGTACTTCGTGATGCACGACTACCAGAAGCAGCGCGTGCTGACCTTCCTCGATCCGGAGAGCGATCCGCTCGGCACCGGCTGGAACATCATCCAGTCGAAAGCGGCCATCGGCTCGGGTGGCGTCTTCGGCAAGGGTTGGCTGCTCGGCACGCAGTCCCATCTGGATTTTTTGCCCGAAAGCCATACGGACTTTATCATTGCCGTGCTCGGCGAAGAGTTCGGCCTGGTCGGGGTGTGCCTCCTGCTGGTGCTGTACCTGTTGGTGATCTACCGGGGGCTGGTGATCACGACGCAGGCGCAGACGCTGTTCGGCAAGTTGCTCGCCGGCAGTATCACCATGACCTTCTTCGTGTATGTGTTCGTCAACATTGGTATGGTCAGCGGATTGTTGCCAGTGGTGGGGGTACCGCTGCCCTTCATTAGTTATGGCGGAACTTCGCTGGTGACCCTGATGTCAGGTTTCGGCGTTTTGATGTCGATCCACACCCACCGGAAGTGGATCGCCCAGGTTTGATGACAAGAGTGAAGAAAGGAATGCAAGTACTGCGCGCCTGGGCTGCCAGGGGGGTGCATTGGGTCGGAATCGCGGGGGCGATCGGCATGTCCGGCGCAACCCACGCGGGCGACTACGATGGTTCGCCCCAGGTCGCCGAGTTCGTCAGCGAGATGACCCGTGACTACGGCTTCGCCGGCGAACAGCTCATGGGCGTCTTCCACGACGTGGAGCGCAAGCAGTCCATCCTCGATGCCATCTCCCGCCCCGCCGAGCGGGTGAAGACCTGGAAGGAATACCGCCCGATCTTCGTCACCGACGCGCGTATCAACCGCGGCGTGGACTTCTGGAACCAGAACGCCGAGGCACTGGCCCGCGCCGAGAAGGAGTACGGCGTGCCGGCTCAGTACATCGTCTCGATCATTGGCGTCGAAACCTTCTTCGGTCGCAACACCGGCAACTTCAAGGTGATGGACGCACTGTCCACCCTGGGCTTCGACTACCCGCCGCGCGCCGACTTCTTCCGCAAGGAACTCAAGCAGTTCCTGCTGCTGGCCCGCGAACAGCAGGTCGACCCGCTCAGCCTGACCGGCTCCTACGCCGGCGCCATGGGCCTGCCGCAGTTCATGCCGAGCAGCTTCCGCGCCTACGCCGTGGATTTCGACGGCGACGGCCACATCAATATCTGGAGCGACCCCACCGATGCCATCGGCAGCGTCGCCAACTACTTCAAGCAGCACGGCTGGCACACCGGCGAGCCGGTGGTGTCGCAGGCCGAGATCGGCACCTCGACCGCCGAGGACGCGCTCACCCAGGGCCTGGACCCGCAAATGAACCTGGGCCAGCTACGCTCTCAGGGCTGGCGCACCCATGACGTGCTGCGCGACGACCTGATGGTCTCCGCCATGCGCCTGGAGGGCGAGCAGGGCGCCGAATACTGGGTCGGCCTGCCGAACTTCTACGTGATCACCCGTTACAACCGCAGCGCCATGTATGCCATGGCGGTCCATCAGCTGGCCGGCGAGATCGCCAAGGCACGAGGTGTCCATTGAACAAGCGAATCGCAAGTCCCGGCCTCTGGTCGCTGGCCGCCTGCGTTGGCCTGAGCACTGTGTTCCTCGCCAGTTGTACCGGCAACCGCGCGCCGCAACCGCAGCCGCAGGTGAACAACGGCATTTCCGGCCCCTACGACTACAGCCGCCCGCACCGCGACGGCGCGCCCTGGTGGGACGTGGACGTCTCGCGCATCCCGGACGCGGTGCCGATGCCGCATAACGGGCCGTTCAAGAACAACCCCTATACCGTGCTGGGCAAGACCTACTACCCGCTCAACGATGCGCGCGCCTACAACGTGGTCGGCACCGCCTCCTGGTACGGCACCAAGTTCCACGGCCAGGCCACCGCCAACGGCGAGCAGTACGACCTGTACGGCATGACCGCCGCGCACAAGACCCTGCCGCTGCCCAGCTATGTGCGCGTCACCAACCTGGATAACGGCAAGAGCGTCATCGTCCGCGTCAACGACCGCGGCCCGTTCTACTCAGACCGGGTGATCGACCTGTCCTTCGCCGCCGCCAAGAAGCTGGGCTACGCCGAAACCGGCACCGCACACGTCAAGGTCGAGGGTATCGACCCTGATCGCTGGTGGGCCGCCCAGGGCAAGCAACCGCCGATGATCATGGCGTTGCCGAAGATGGCCTCGCAGCCGGCCGCCGCGCAACCGCAGGCGGTGGCGATGGCCCAGCCCATCGAGACCTACACGCCGCCGCCGGCACAACATGCTGCGCCTGTCGCGCCAGTCATGATCGACTCAAAAAAAAACGCTTCATTACCAGCCGATGGCCTGTATCTCCAGGTGGGTGCCTTCGCCAACCCGGACGCTGCGGAGCTGCTCAAGGAGAAGGTTGGCGGCCTGACGGGGGCGAAATCCTTTATCAGCTCGGTCGTCGTCAACCAGCAGACCCTGTACCGGGTACGCCTGGGGCCGATCAACACGCAGGATGAAGCAAGCCGGATGCAGGACAGCATCCGCGTGGCCAATCTTGGCCAACCCAAGCTCGTGCGCCTGGACTGAGATTCCACCGCACGCGCCGCAGCGGCACGCAGAGGCCGCCTCACGAATTCCCCCGCGGGGGGATGATTGTTTGACCATTAGTAAACCCCAGAGAGACGGATGAACATCTTCAACTTCGCCAAACGCCTGTCATTGCTCGTGCTGCTCAGCGCCCCCGGGGCCAGCTGGGCGGCTGAAGTCGTTCCCGCCGCGCCGCAACTGGCGGCCAAGGCCTGGGTGCTGATGGACGGCGCCAGCGGCAACATCCTGGTCGAGAACGCCGGTGACGAGCGCCTGCCGCCTGCCAGCCTGACCAAACTGATGACTGCCTACATCGCCACCAAGGAAATCGAAGGCGGCCGCATCGCCGAGACCGACCAGGTCACCGTCAGCGAGCACGCCTGGCGCACCGGTGGTTCGCGCATGTTCATCAAGGTCGGTTCCCAGGTATCGGTCAGCGACCTGCTGCACGGCATCATCATCCAGTCCGGCAACGACGCCTCCGTCGCCCTGGCCGAGCACATCGCCGGCAGCGAAGACGCCTTCGCCGACATGATGAACACCACCGCGCAGAAGCTGGGCATGACCAACTCCCACTTCATGGACGCCACCGGCCTGCCCAACCCGGACCACTACTCGTCCGCCAAGGACATGGCCGTCCTGGCTCGCGCCATCATCTACGGCGAGCCGACCCACTACGCGATCTACGCGCAGAAAGAGTTCTTCTGGAACAACATCAAGCAGCCCAACCGCAACCTGCTGCTGTGGCGCGACAAGACCGTCGACGGCCTGAAGACCGGCCACACCGACGAAGCCGGCTACTGCCTGGTGGCCTCCGCCGTGCGCGACGGCCAGCGCATGATCGCCGTGGTGTTCGGCACCAACAGCGAACAGGCCCGCGCCGCCGAGACCCAGAAACTGCTGACCTACGGCTTCCGCTTCTTCGAATCGCAGACCTTCTACAAGAAGGGCGCCGAGCTGACCAAGGCCATGGTCTGGAAAGGCTCCGACCACGAAGTCAAAGCCGGCCTGTCCGAAGACCTGACCATGACCGTGCCGCGCGGCCAGCTCAAGCAGCTGCAGGCCAACATGGTCGTCGAGCCCAATCTGATCGCCCCGATCCAGCAGGGCCAGGTTATCGGCAAAGTCGAAGTCAAGCTGGGTGACAAAGTCGTCCGCACCTCCGACCTGGTCGCCCTGAATGCCGTGGAAGAGGGTGGCTTCTTCCGTCGCATCTGGGACAGCCTGCGCATGTTCTTCTACGGCCTGTTCAACTGACCGCCCGTCCCGGCCTTGTACTTTTGTATACAAGGCCGGGATTGACCCGCCCGCGCAGCCGCAAACTCGGGTAAAATGCCCCGCCTGCGACTGCCCGGTCCCCCCGTGGCCCTGCAGCCGTCGTCCGATCCACCCGGAGCGCCCCACCCGGCCGCTCATGCGGAGGCGGGCCACCCGCCCGCGATTGCCATGACTGATACCCCCAATACCGTTGACGCCTCAGAGCAGCCCGCGCCGAAGATCGAGTTCCCCTGTGAACGCTATCCGATCAAGGTCATCGGCGATGCCGGCGAAGGTTTCTCCGATCTGGTCGTCGAAGTCATCCAGCGCCACGCGCCGGACCTCGACATCACCACCCTGGTCTCCCGTGACAGCCGCAATGGTCGCTTCCTGTCCGTGCAGGTGCTGATCACCGCCACCGGCGTCGACCAACTGCAGAACATCCATAAAGACCTGCGCGCCACCGGCCGCGTCCACATGGTGCTCTGATGGGCGACACGCTGGGCTTTCGTGAGCTGGGCATCCTGCCTTACGAGCCGACCTGGCACGCCATGCAGCGCTTCACTGCCGAGCGCGAACCCGTCACGCCCGATGAAGTCTGGTTGCTCGAACACGAGCGCGTGTTCACCCAGGGCCAGGCCGGCAAGGCCGAGCACGTGCTGTTCCCCGGTGACATTCCGGTCGTACAGGTCGATCGTGGCGGCCAGGTCACCTACCACGGCCCCGGCCAGCTGGTTGCCTACCTGCTGCTCGACGTGCGCCGCTCCGGCATCGGCGTGCGAGAGTTGGTTTCGCGCATCGAGCAGAGCCTCATCGGCCTCCTGGACAGCTATGGCGTCAAGGCTGTGTCCAAACCCGATGCGCCGGGCGTCTATGTGGACGGCGCGAAGATCGCATCCCTCGGCCTGCGCATCCGCAACGGCCGCTCCTTCCATGGCCTGGCCCTCAATGTGGACATGGACCTGGAACCCTTTCGACGCATCAATCCCTGCGGTTACGCAGGCATGGCCATGACCCAGCTCAGCGAGCTGGCCGGCCCCATCGCATTGGCCGATGTGCGCGAGCGCCTGCGTGGCGAACTCGTCGAACGCCTTGGCTACGCTGCACAGAAGACCCTAACGGGCGGGATCTAACCGAGATGAGCACTGTTGTGGAGAACGCAGGTCAGGCAGCCCCGGCCGCCAAGCCGGGCAAGGTGGAAGTCGGCGTCAAGCTGCGCGGCGCGGAGAAAGTCGCGCGCATTCCGGTGAAGATCATCCCCACCGACGAGCTGCCGAAGAAGCCCGACTGGATTCGCGTGCGCATCCCCGTTTCCCCCGAGGTCGACCGCATCAAGCAACTGCTGCGCAAGCACAAGCTGCACAGCGTCTGCGAGGAAGCCTCCTGCCCGAACCTGGGCGAGTGTTTCTCCGGCGGCACCGCCACCTTCATGATCATGGGCGACATCTGCACCCGTCGCTGCCCGTTCTGCGACGTCGGCCATGGCCGTCCGAAGCCGCTGGACGTCGACGAGCCGACCAACCTCGCCATCGCCATCGCCGACCTGCGCCTGAAGTATGTGGTGATCACCTCGGTGGACCGCGACGACCTGCGTGACGGCGGCGCCCAGCATTTCGCCGACTGCCTGCGCGAGATCCGCAAGCTGTCCCCTGGCGTGCAGCTGGAAACCCTGGTCCCGGACTACCGCGGCCGCATGGACATCGCCCTGGAAATCACCGCCAACGAGCCGCCGGACGTGTTCAACCACAACCTGGAAACCGTCCCGCGCCTGTACAAGTCGTCCCGTCCGGGTTCCGACTTCGAGTGGTCGCTCGACCTGCTGCAGAAGTTCAAGCAGATGGTTCCCCATGTGCCGACCAAGTCCGGCCTGATGCTCGGCCTGGGCGAGACCGACGACGAAGTCATCGAAGTCATGCACCGCATGCGCGAGCACGACATCGACATGCTGACCCTCGGCCAGTACCTGCAGCCCTCGCGCAACCACCTGCCGGTGCAGCGTTTCGTCCACCCGGACACCTTCGCCTGGTTCGCCGAGGAAGGCGAGAAGATGGGCTTCAAGAACGTCGCATCCGGCCCGCTGGTGCGCTCGTCCTACCACGCCGACCAGCAGGCGCACGGTACCAAGATCGGCTGATCGCATCTGAGCTGCATGACAAAGGCCGCCTCCCTAGGGATGCGGCCTTTGTTTTTTGCGTTACCCGAATCAGGCTCTCGCAGTACCGAACAACCTCCCAATCTCTCATGCCCGGCCAAGAGCCACCCAGTCTCATGTGGTCGAAGGTTTTTATGGGGAAATCCTTACAGTTAGGAAGTGCGCGTCCTACAGCTGAGTGGCTTTTCAATTAGCAGAATTCGCCCCGTCGCTCGCGATCACCAGATCGGTAGCGCCAGTAGCCACGGGGAATGTGAGAAGTGGCATGTATTACGTTAGGTGGTTTTCCCCCAGCCATCTCAACACTGCTGAGAAAATCAAATGAAAAAATTGCTCGTCGCCGCTCTGAACTCTGCCGGAAACAGCTCAACGCGCAGAACCTTAGTGACACGCCGTGCGACCTGAAGAAAGAGATGAGCAGTCAGAGTTATCGCGTGATCAGGGGTAATCAGCTTGAGCTGTCAGCACCAATTTCATCGTCTTGGCCTATCGCTTTAACAGTGAGGATTACCTCAATCTGAGCGGTCTCGCCTCAGTCGGGGCGGAGATATCTACCTGCGTGGCTGAAGTCCCAGGTGCAACTGATTGTGAACTTGGATCATGATTCTGGCTATAGCTTCCCTATCAGTTGTTAGTTGCATGAGAGCTCTTGTCATACTGCTTATTTCATTAAGGTGAATTCTCTCTTTCGATCCGTATTGGATAATTCGAAATTGGCCGGAATTTTAAGTGTCAATTGGGTTTTGGTTTTAATTGTGCGATTTGTATTTCAGGATGAGATATGATGTTTTTTGTTGGTTGTCTTAATTGCATCGTGCGCAGACTGGTGCTTTTGGGGAACTCTATAAAGCTGGTTGTCGTTGTGGTCGTGGCTCTTCTCGGCGGGCAAATAGCCGTCGCAGGCACTGTGAATTGTAGGTCGGGGGATATCAGTACTGTTGCTTTGAGCTTTGGGACAATTACCCTGGCTTCTAGGGATGGTGCGGGCGTGACAGCAGTTACAGGCTGGGTAACCGCCCCTGGCGGTACTTGGTTCAGCTGCCAGGCTGGTGGTACCCCAGGCGACCGAATGGGGATGGGTATCTTGATTGATACGTCGGCCCTACAAAGTGCAGGCATGAGTCTGGACACCTACCCTGTGTACAAAACAGGTACTGAAAATGTTGGCGTTCAGATCATCTGGACGCCTGCAGATGGCCCTTGTGCGCCTCCTTTTAGCAATAAGGATATTCAGACATGGCTGGCAAATGAATTTACCTATCAAGGTAGGCCAGTTCCCTACTATGGTACAGCCTGCGCGGAGACATCCACGAAAAGCTACTATGGAAACTATGGTGGAACGGTCAAGATGCGGCTTGTGCAGTATGGGGCAGTTCCAAATGGCACAGCGCTATTAGGCGGTTTTGATCTATTTAAAGCCTATCCTGGGAGGACTCTGAGACAGCCAGGGAATTGCGGTGGTGATTGTGAAGGCCCTCTTTCGATTTATCCGGGAATTGGCCCGAAACTATACCAGTTGGGAACGGCGACCTTCGTTGTCAGAACCTGTACGGTGAGCGCGAATGATGTATTCATGAACGCGGTTTTAAAGTCTCAGTTCCAGTCGGCGACAATTCTTGAGACTACACCGTTCCAGTTTAATCTGAGCAATTTCCCGGCCGGCCTTACTTCATTCACGTATCGTATTGATCCGTTGACGCCTGTCATTGATGCGGCGAATGGCGTCTTCGCCAATGAGACTGGGACAGACAAGGCCCAGGGGGTCGGGCTGCGGTTGACCAATAGCGCGGGTACTGCGGCTATTCGGCTGGATGGTACGACCTATGCGGTCCCCAGCTACAGCGCCAGTACTGGGGGCGGCGCGAGTGTTCCGCTGAACGTTTCGTACTTCCGCACTGGTTCGGCGAGTGACGTGCAAGGGGGGATCGTTCGTGGTGTTGCTCAATTGACGCTGTTCTATAACTGATCGATTTATCAGCCGGTTTGCCGGCGAAGCGCACTGCGCAGAAGAAGGGCACTTTCGAGTGCCCTTTTTTTTGCCTGTCGTGCGCTGGGCCGGTTTCAGCATAGGCGCTGCCGCAGTTCGATGCGGCTGGGTGGTGTGTCCGCGAGCGCCAGCCAGCTTCCCCTACCGGGCTGACCGCGTGCATGTCCATAGCCAGGGCAAATTCGGCTTGGCCAGAGAAATCGTTTTTCTTCTATGGGAATGCTGTTTCGCAGCTGCATAATTCCGATTCATTCGTATGCAGTGGCATGACGAATAGATGCGATTTTTCCCATGCTTCAATAGCCTTGTTGTCCTACAAGTGGCGCCGATAAATTGCTATTGCCACGGTCAATCCCGTGGCCGGGTGTCGCAGCCCGAGTTTATCGGAGCGCACGTAGCGCCATTGCCCCGACCATAGGCGCTTTTTTTGTGCCTGTGCTGCCGGTGCAGCCATGGCAGACCGTGCGGGGCAGGCTCACGCCTGGCCGGAATCTCCGACTCCGGTACTGCGACCTCCGCACGGTCCGCCACCCTAACTTTGTGTCGCAGCAAAACGGTGGCGGCTTCCAACGCAAGATCGGAGTATCGGAAATGCACTACCCCCCTTTCAGCCCCGCGCGCCCCCCTTCTATCACTCCGTGGTCTTCATCACGCGGGTACGAAATATCTGACGTTCGCGCCGTACCTTTGTCCGCGCAGTCTTACGATGACGTCCCGTTCGTGAATGCCTTGGCGCCCTCCGAGCACCTCTTCGAAGCGTCCTCCCACCAGTTGACTGCTATGGGGGACTTGCTCCGCGCCCTCGGGCGAAAGCCTGATCCCGGTTTCGTTGAACCGGTGGTGCGCCTCTCTTCCGCGCTGGCGCTGGATCCGCGCCAGCGCGTAATGGGGAGGTGACATCGCATGGGACTTTCCGACCCTGGCCAGCGGCACTATGAGCTGGCTATGCATAACCTCGAGAGTTTGCGCGAGCATCTACTCTGCGGAGAACTCGCTCCCGCGCTCGACTTGTTGGCTCAGTTGTCCGAGCAGGTACAGCAAGCCTATTGGCAGGCCAGTCTGCACCAGCGGATCACCAGGGAGTCGGTGGGCGCTACACCGTATTGCCGGGAAATCGCTCTCGGCCCGCACCAGCAGATGCATGTGGATGAGCTTCGCCTCGGCATGCTGGCTGCCGAGCGCAGTCTGAATGGCGCCGAGGGCCCTGCTCCCTGGAATGGTTTGATTCATGGGCGGAACCGGGTGAAGAGCGGGCTGGCGCGCTACAGCTACGAATGTGGCTTCGTCCTGCGGTTGTTCCAACTGATCCAGGAGTTCGCGGCACACATCGACAATCTGCCGCGAACCAGCCCGATGTGGCCCTTCAGGATCAGGGGGAAGTGACGCGGCGCCCCACTGGGTTCAACAACTCCGTGGGGCCAAGGTTTGGCTTGGTCATTGACTCCAGCGCCCCAATGGGGCGCTTTTTTTCAGGGCGCTCGCAATCGCTGCAAGGCGTCTGCCGTGGGGTAGCCGTCGGCTGGTTCGCCGATGGTTTTCTGGTAGTCGCGCAGAGCCCGGCGTGTGTTGGCGCCGATCACGCCATCCGCGCTCCCGGCCGCGAAGCCACGTTCGCTCAGGCGCTGCTGAAGCTCGACACGATCCGTGCGACTGAGCTGGGCATCGCCCACTGGCCAGTGCCCGACCAACTGGCCGCCGCCGTTCAGGCTGTCCGCCAGCAGGCCCACGGCCAGCGCGTAGGAGGTGGAGTTGTTGTACTTGAGGATGGCTCGGAAGTTGTCCGTCACCAGGAAGGCCGGGCCACGGTAACCGGCGGGGAGCAGCAGCGAGGCGCTGGTCTGCGGGTCGACCGCCAGGTTGCCGCTCGCCGGCTGCACGCCAAGGCGTTGCCATTCGGCCAGCGGCTTGCGGATCTCCATGTCCGCCTGGGCATAGTCGAAGGTTGGCGGCAGGCGCACCTCGAAGCCCCAGGGCTGACCGCGCTGCCAGCCGGAGGCGCTCAGGTAGTTGGCCGTGGAGGCGAGTGCGTCGGTGGAAGACGCCCAGATATCGCGCCGGCCATCGCCGTCGAAATCCACGGCGTAGCGTTGGTAGGTGGTCGGGATGAATTGCGTCTGGCCCATGGCGCCGGCCCAGGAGCCGATCATGCTGCTCGCCGGGACATCGCCGTGCTGGAGGATCTGTAGCGCGGCGATCAACTGGTCACGCCCGAAGTCCGGGCGGCGGCCCTCATACGCGAGGGTGGCGAGCGAGCGGATGACGTTCTTGCTGCCCATCTGCGCGCCGAAGTTGCTTTCCATACCCCAGATGGCCACGACGGCCTGGCGCTCGACGCCGTAGCGCGCCTCGATGCGTTGCAGCGCGGCGTCGTTCTGCAGCAGGTGATCCTGGCCATTGCGCACCCGCGCGGGGGATACCGCGCTGTCGAGGTACTGCCAGACGGGACGGGTGAACTCGGGTTGGCTGCGGTCAGCGGTCACCACCGAGTCGTCCGGTTCTATGCCGTCGAAGGCGGTGTCGAAAGTCTGCGCGCTGATGCCGGCGGCCAGGGCCTGCGCGCGGAAGCCGTCACGCCACTGGTCGAAGCTCTGGGATGGTTGCGCCTGGGCGACTGCGGAAGGCGCGCCACGGGTCGGCGCCTCGGCGCAGGATGACAGCAGGCCGAAAGCGGCCAGGGACAGGGTGACGGCGAGCAGGCAGCGTTGACCGACAACAGGTGAAACAGGCTTGCGCATTGCTCTCCTCGGAAACGGGCAGGGGAGCGGCCACCTTAGCATGGCCACTGTGACGCGTCTGCGTCAGGCGCAGGCGCGGGCTATGCAGGGTTCGATGACAAACCGCGGGGAAAATTCCCGCACTGGGTTCGTTGTCGCCGGCCGGTAACGGATGGCGCTGTCGCTGCCGTCCGATGTCACGATTTCGGCTTCGCGCCGGTCTCCTGGTCGACCTTGGGCGCGCTCTGGTTCAGTTCCTTGAGCATGTCGTCGTAGGCGGCGCAGTCGTCGGGGCGCTGTTCGCTGGAGCGCGACTTCTTCATTTCGGCCAGTTTCTCGTTGAGCTTCTGCGCGCGCTGGGGATCGCTGCGGGTGACTTCGGTGACCTTGGCGGCAACCTGCTTACCCTTGGCCTCGGCTTCCTGGTCGGAGCAGAACGCGTGGGCGGAGAGGCTGAAGGGGAGGGCGAGGATGGCGACGATGAGGGGGGCTTTCATGGTTGGACCTCCAGGGGATGGCTGTCCGGTTGAAAGCGAAAACGCGGGGATGGTTCAGCTTTTCTGCTGGCTTTTACGCCGCCAGAAACGAAGAAGCCTCCCAACTGTGGGAGGCTTCGCGGCGGTAGCTGCCTTTGCCTTTGAGGGGCGTTTCCTGGCGGCTGCGGAACAGGGGTTGCGCGACCAGGGATTTGGCCTTGTTCGGCCGTTTGGATTTCTTCGCCATGGGGCTTTCCTCATCGATACCGGCCGGAGTGCCGGCGGGCGCATCTTCCGCCTGTTTCCCCGGCTTGTCCACCGCTACGCCATCACCCCCACAGGTCGTGCTGCATCACGCCCAGGCTTTTGGCGGGGTTCAGGTTGCCGGCCCGCGCGAACATGATCCGGTCCTGCTCACCCTCCGTCATGACCACGTTGATAACAACCTTTTCGCGGTCCTCGCCCTTGCCGAAGAAGCCTTCGCGGTCCAGGTCGTGCAGCGCACCTTCCATGGCCGTCAGCCGCAGGGCGATGTCCTTTCCTCGCATGTTATTGGGGCGGGTGGCGCCATGGCCGGGCATGTCGAACATCTCGCGAACACCCTCGAAGTATTCATCGCCGTAGAGGAAGTACGGTGAGTCCACGACAGACCAGCGCAAGTCCTCCACGTCGTAGTAGTAACCATTCTGCCTGTACTCGGTCAGGGTACTGATCAGGCCTTCCACGCTGCAGGCACAGGGGACCGGACAGGCCGCCTTGGCGGTCGTCACCAGGGCGAAGTAGTAGAAGCGCTGGTGCGCGTGATCCGCGCGAACCAGGGAAAAGGCCAGGCGCGCAGCCTCGCGTATGGCGCTGCGTAGTGCAAAGGACGGGATAGCCATCGGAGTGCTTGATAGCGGGAGAGGTAGGTGGGCAAATACTTGCATGCATTCGTGACCGGGCGGTCACCAAATGGATATTTCGTGAGTCAGTTCCGATTCGGACTACGCTGGCTGCGTGACTTTCTCCATTGAAGGACTGATGAATGAAATTTCTCTGCATGATCTATTTCGACGAACGAAAGGCGGCCGAGCTGCCGGAGGCCGAGTTGCGCGGCATCGTCGACGACTGCATGACCTACAGCGAACAACTGCGCCGCAGTGGCAACTACATTGCCGCCAATGCGCTGCTCCCGACGATGACTGGCCGCACCTTGCGTGGCCAGGGCGAGAAGCTGGCGGTCACCGATGGGCCTTTCGCTGAAACCCGCGAGCAATTGGGTGGGTTCTACCTGATCGAGGCAAGCGACATGGACGAGGCGCAGCGTATCGCCGCCGGCATTCCGCCGGGCCGGCTGGGGTGCGTGGAGGTGCGCCAGGTACGCGAGTGGGAGTGAACGTGAGCGTGCTGCGCACGGGGACTCATCGCTGATCCGGCCCGGCGTGCTGTCACGGGCCGGGCGCCAGCCCTGCGGCGGATTGTCGCAAAAATTGTAACAGTCCTTTTCAGATGGACGGGCTGTGGGCAATCGATAGCCTCGGCTAGCTTAATAGCTGGCTAACTATCGCCCTGGCGTGCAGGGAGCGCGGCGTCATCGGCTGGAGATGCGTCATGCAGCAATGGTCCCCGACCCAGCGCAATGTGGTGATCGCCTCGGTGCTCGCCTGGACGCTGGATGCTTTCGATTTCTTCCTGCTGGTCTTCGTTCTCACCGACATCGCCCAGACTTTCCATGTCGACCTGCCGCAGGTCTCGCTGGCCATTCTGCTGACCTTGGCGGTGCGGCCCATCGGCGCGCTGCTGTTCGGCCGCGCCGCAGAGCGCTACGGGCGGCGGCCGGTATTGATGGTCAACATCCTGATCTACTCCGTGCTGGAGCTGGCGTCGGCATTCTCGCCGAACCTGATGACGTTCCTGATCCTGCGGGTGGTCTACGGGGTGGCCATGGGCGGTATCTGGGGCGTTGCGTCGTCGCTGGCGATGGAGACGATCCCCGAGCGCTCGCGCGGCATGGTGTCGGGCCTGTTCCAGGCGGGCTATCCGGCTGGCTACCTGATCGCCTCGATCATCTATGGCCTGTTCTTCGAGATGCTCGGCTGGCGCGGCATGTTCATCGTCGGCTGCGTGCCGGTGCTGCTGGTGGCGTTCATCTGGTTCAAGGTGCCGGAGTCGCCGATCTGGCTGGCGGCGCGCGAGCGCAAGGAGTCCACGCCGCTCTGGCCGGTGCTGCGCAGCCAGTGGAAACTGTGCCTGTACGCGGTACTGCTGATGGCCTGCTTCAACTTCTTCAGCCATGGCACCCAGGACCTGTACCCGACCTTCCTCAAGGTGCAGCACGGTTTTGATACGCACACTGTCAGCCTGATCGCGGTGGTCTACAACATCGCGGCGATCCTCGGCGGCATCCTGTTCGGCAGCCTCTCCGAGCGGATCGGGCGCAAGAAGGCGATCATCTGCGGATCGCTGCTGGCGTTGCCGGTAATTCCGCTGTGGGCGTTCAGCCACGGCGCAGTGGCGCTCGGCGCGGGCGCCTTCCTCATGCAGTTCATGGTGCAGGGTGCCTGGGGCGTGATTCCGGCGTATCTCAACGAGCTGGCGCCGGTGGGGACTCGCGCGGTGCTGCCGGGCTTTGTCTATCAGTTGGGCAACCTGATCGCCTCGGTGAACGCGCCGCTGCAGGCGGAGATCGCCAAGAGCTACAGCTACGGGACGGCCATGGCCATCGTCGCCGGTACCGTGGCGGTACTGATCTGCGTGCTGATCAGCACCGGGCGGGATACTCGCGGCGTGGCGCTGGACCGGGCGGAGGGGCAGGCGCATCGGGCAGTGCCGGCGCGGTCCTGACCACTCCTGGCATTGGGCGGTTCGCGAGCAAGCTCGCTCCTGCAGGGGCAGGTTCTGCAATATCGCGCGGGGTTTGATCGGGTTAGGGTGAGGGGCTCTTGATCTTGCCGAGCGGACTCCGTCCGCGATGACTCACCGGCTGACCGCGCGGCTGCACCGTGGAAAGCGCAATCAGGCCGAAGGCAGGCTGATGCGCTGGCCGGCGACCAGCAGGGCGAGGCGGGCGAGACTGTTCCAGACGTTGCCGGGAGCCTGGCCCTTGATCTGTGCATCGATCAGTTGGGCGTCCTGCAGCATCTGGTTCCAGCGTTGCGCGGTGTGCCGTTGCAGGGCTTTGCTCATCAGCGGGCGGCGCTTGTCCCAGATCGGCGGGCGGGCCTGGCTGAAGGCCTTGTCCAGCGGAACGCCCTGGCTGAACTGCTGGGCGAGGCTGGCGAGCACGCGGATTTCCCGGGCCAGCGCCCAGAGGATCACCGGCGGCTCCACGCCTTCGCCGCGCAAGCCTTCGAGCACGCGCAGGCAGTGGGCGGCTTCACCGTTGAGGGCGGCATCGATCAGGCCGAAGACGTCGAAGCGCGCACTGTCCGCGACCGCGGCTTGCACCGTGGCGGCATCGATCTGCTGGCCATCGGCGAGCAACTTGAGCTTTTCGATTTCCTGGGCGGCGGCCAGCAGGTTGCCTTCCACCCGCGCGGCGATCAGGTCCACCGCTTCCTGGCTGGCGGCGAGGCCGGCCTGGGACAGGCGCTGGCGAATCCACTGCGGCAGCTGGTGCACGTCGATGGGCCAGATCTGGATGAACTGCGCGACGTCGCCGTCGATCAGGGCCTTGGCCCACTTGGTCTTCTGCGTGCTGCCATCGAGCTTGGGCAGGCTGACCAGCAGGACGGTGTCCTCCGGCGGGCGCTGGAGGTACTCCTGGAGGATGGCCGCACCCTTGTCGCCGGGCTTGCCGGAAGGCAGGCGCAGTTCGATCAGGCGTTTCTCGGCGAACAGCGACAGGCTGGCGCCGGCTTCGAGCAGCTGGCCCCAGTCGAAGTTGGCTTCGGCGTTGAATACCTGGCGCTCGCTGAAGTCGCGCTGGCGGCACGTTGCGCGAATGGCGTCACAGGCTTCCTGGCACAGCAGCGGCTCGTCGCCGCTGACGACATAGACCGAGGCCAGGTTGCCCTGCAGGTGTTTGGCGAGTTGTCCGGGATTCAGCTTCATGATGAAAAAGGGGCCGGTGTGTCCGGCCCCTGTCTGTCAGTCGGCTTTCTTGAATTCGATCGGCGACTGCTGCGGCTGGGCCTTGGCGGCTTCGGCCGCGGCCTTCGCGGCGTCAGCTTCGGCCTTGGCCTTGGCTTCCGCCTTGCGTTGCAGGTCATCCAGCTGGGCCGGGGTGATCATCTGCAGGCGCATGGCCATTTGCTGGACCAGGTCGCGGCGCATTTCTTCGCGAATCTGCGCAGCTTCCTGGTCGGAGCCGATCAGGTTGTTCTCGTCCTGCACGTAGACCTTGCGCACCTGTACCTGGCCGTTCATCAGCAGCAGGTCGTCGGCGCCACGGATCTCGTAGTCCAGGGTGTTGGTCAATTGGTTCTCCGCGCTACGCGCCGAGCTGGTGTAGCTGACGGTGCGGGTGGTCACGTCCTCGCGAGCGAGAATGACGTGGTAGGGCGCACGCGAAATGACTTTCACGCCGCTGCCTTCGAGCACCTGCTGGAGTTGCTTGACGGTTTCGCCGTAAGCGTTGCGCGCGCTCAGATCCACTTCCTTGAGCGCAAAGGTCGTATCGCCCAGACCGCGCAGATGGAAACCGCAAGCGGTCAGAACGCTGGCCAGGCCGATCAGCGCAAGGCTGGTCAGGATACGTTTCATCAAGCTTCCTCACTCCTGTTGGTCCGTGGCACGAAGGTGCCACGGGCGATTGCTCATTTTCCAGCGTTGATTCAGTTGGCGACGATATTGACCAGCTTGCCCGGCACCACGATGACCTTGCGGATGGTCAGGCCGTCGGTGAAGCGCAGGACGTTTTCGTTGCCACGGGCGGCAGCCTCGACTTCTTCACGGCTGGCGCTGGCGGGCATTTCGATGTGGCCGCGCAGCTTGCCGTTGACCTGGACCACCAGTTGCAGGCTGTCCTGCACCAGGGCGGCTTCGTCGACCTGCGGCCAGCTGGCGTCGATCACGGCGCCGTCCTTGCCCAGTTCCTGCCAGATCACGTGGCAGATGTGCGGGGTGATCGGGGCCAGCAGCAGGGCGACGGTTTCCAGGCCTTCCTGCAGCAGGGCGCGGTCGGCGGCGGATTCGGTCGGGGCCTTCTCCAGCACGTTCATCAGGGTCATCACGGCGGCGATGGCGGTGTTGAACTTGTGGTGCTGGCCCACGTCCTGGCTGGCCTGGCGGATGGCCAGGTGGATGGCACGGTGAATGGCTTTCTGTGCGTCGTCCAGGGCGGACTTGTCCACGGCGCCGGCAGGGCCTGCGTTGACGTGGGCCTGGGCCAGGCGCCAGACGCGGCGCAGGAAGCGGCTCGCACCCTCGACGCCGGAGTCGGACCATTCCAGGCTCATGTCCGGCGGCGAGGCGAACATCATGAACAGGCGGCAGGTGTCGGCGCCGTAGGCGTCGATCATGGCCTGCGGGTCCACGCCGTTGTTCTTGGACTTGGACATTTTCTCGGTGCCGCCGATTTCCACCGGCAGGCCGTCGGTCTTCAGGCGCGCGCCGATGACCTTGGCCTTGGCATCACGCTCGACTTCCACGTCCGCCGGGTTGAACCATTCCTTGCCGCCATTGGAGGCGACGCGGTAATAGGTTTCGGCGACCACCATGCCCTGGGTCAGCAGGTTCTTGAACGGCTCGTCGGAGTCGATCAGGCCTTCGTCGCGCATCAGCTTGTGGAAGAAGCGCGCGTAGAGCAGGTGGAGAATGGCGTGCTCGATGCCGCCGATGTACTGGTCGACCGGCAGCCAGTAGTTGGCGGCCTTCTTGTCCAGCATGCCGTCTTCGAACTGCGGGCAGGCGTAGCGGGCGAAGTACCAGGACGACTCGACGAAGGTGTCCATGGTGTCGGTTTCGCGCTTGGCCGGCTGGCCGCATTTCGGGCAGCTGCACTCGTAGAACGACGGCAGTTTGGCCAGCGGCGAGCCGGCGCCGTCCGGTACCACGTCTTCAGGCAGGACCACCGGCAACTGGTCGGCCGGGACCGGCACGTCACCGCAGGCGTCGCAGTGGATGATCGGGATCGGGCAGCCCCAGTAGCGCTGGCGGCTGATACCCCAGTCGCGCAGGCGGAACTGGGTGCGCTGCTGGCCGAGATTCTTGGCGGCGAGGTCGGCGCCGATGGCGTCGAACGCAGCCTGGTAGCCGAGGCCGTCGTACTTGCCGGAGTTGACGGTGATGACCGACTCGTCCTTCAGGCCGTACCACTCTTTCCAGGTGCCGGTTTCGAAGTCGTTGTCGCCTTCGACCTTGGCGATGACCTGGACGATGGGCAGGCCGTACTTGTTGGAGAACTCGAAGTCACGCTCGTCGTGGCCCGGAACAGCCATCACG
Source organism: Pseudomonas sp. PDNC002 (assembly GCF_016919445.1). Taxonomy (NCBI): domain Bacteria; kingdom Pseudomonadati; phylum Pseudomonadota; class Gammaproteobacteria; order Pseudomonadales; family Pseudomonadaceae; genus Pseudomonas; species Pseudomonas sp. PDNC002. The sequence continues at coordinate 1,955,131 of NZ_CP070356.1, forward strand.
GCGCCTTCGCCGTAGGTCATCAGGACGTAGTTGGCGATCCACACCGGCAGCTTGTCACCGGTCAGCGGGTGCTCGACGAACAGGGAAGTGGCGACGCCTTTCTTCTCCTGGGTGGCGATGTCGGCTTCGGCGACGCCGCCGCGCTTGCACTCGTCGATGAACGCCTGCAGCGACGGATCGCGCTCGGCGGCCAGGGTGGCCAGCGGGTGCTCGGCGGCCACGGCGACGTAGGTGGCGCCCATCAGGGTGTCAGGACGGGTGGTGAAGACCTTCAGCTGGCCGGCTTCGCCAATGGAAGCCTGGTCGTAGGGGAAGGCGATCTCCATGCCGCGGGATTTGCCGATCCAGTTGCGCTGCATGGTCTTGACCTGTTCAGGCCAGCCCGGCAGGTCGTCGAGGCTGGACAGCAGCTCTTCGGCGTAGGCGGTGATCTTGAAGTAGTACATCGGGATTTCGCGCTTCTCGATCAGCGCGCCCGAACGCCAGCCACGGCCATCGATGACCTGCTCGTTGGCGAGTACGGTCTGGTCGGCCGGGTCCCAGTTCACGGTGCCGTTCTTGCGGTAGATCACGCCCTTTTCGAACAGGCGGGTGAACAGCCACTGTTCCCAGCGGTAGTAGTCCGGCTTGCAGGTGGTGACTTCGCGGGACCAGTCGATGGCCAGGCCCAGGCTGTTGAGCTGGGCCTTCATGTAGGCGATGTTGTCGTAGGTCCAGGCCGCCGGCGCGACGTTGTTCTTCATCGCGGCGTTTTCCGCCGGCATGCCGAAGGCGTCCCAGCCCATCGGTTGCAGGACGTTCTTGCCCTGCATGCGGTGGTAGCGGCTGATCACGTCACCGATGGTGTAGTTGCGCACGTGCCCCATGTGTAGCTTGCCGCTCGGATACGGGAACATCGACAGGCAGTAGAACTTCTCCTTGGCAGCGACTTCGTCGACGCGGAAGGAGTTGTGTTCGTTCCAGAAATTCTGGGCCTGGGATTCGATCTCGAGAGGCTGGTATTGCTCGTGCATGGCGCGATTTGAACCTGTACGGAAAAGAATTGCGCAACCGGGGAGGTCGAGTGGCCCTCCGCTCCACCGACCCCTGAGAAAACACGGGCCGGGCGGCTACAGAAAGCCTCGTAGCATACATGACCCCCACCCGAGCCGGTAGCCCGCGCCGTTTGTCGCACGCTCGGTGCCTGCGGGGGTGGCCCGCTAAGCTTTGCCTGAAGGCGGGAGGTTTCCGCCTGTCTTGAGGTGACTGATGGCTGAGCTGCATCGCGCAAGTGCTTCGGGTTCCGGTCTGTATGAGCGGTTGTTGCAACGACTCGCGCTGGCTCTGGATGAAGCCGATACCGCCGAGCGATTACGCGACGAGTGTCCCGTGGAACTGGAGCTGCGCGGCTTGAGCAGTGCGGAAATGGAGCTGATCCGGGCCTATCTCGACCAGGATGTGAACTGGCTGCGCGGCTGGCATGCCGCGGCGGAAGAGTTGGCATTGCTGGAGCGCGGAGCCACGCGGGCGCCGCGGCCGCCGCGTCATCCCGTGCCGCCCAGCCGGCCGCGTCTGGTACCACGCCCGCAGTCGCTGCAATGCGCGTTGTGTGGTAGCCCGGTGGCATGGAGTCGCAGCCAGGGCGTATTGCCCTGCACCGCCTGCGGTTCGCAGCTGTTCCGCAACTCCAGGGCGCGCTGACCGTTCCCCTATCCGTTAGGCTTGGCGCTCGACAAGGAGTCGCCAATGCCTATCCGCTTCATCCTCAAACAGATTTTCATGCCGCCAGGGCTGCTGCTTCTGTTGCTGCTCCTGGGGTTCGTGCTGCGTCGCCGCTATCCGCGCGTCTCGGTGTTCTGCTTCTTTTCGGGCTTCCTGGGTCTGCTGGTGATGAGCCTGCCGATCACCGTGGAGTGGGGCGCACGTCAGTTGGAGCAGCAGGAACCGTTGAAGCAGGCGGAGTGGGCAGCGCTGGCGCAGCGCGCCGACGCCATCGTCGTCCTGGGCGCTGGCCGGATTCGCGGCGATCGTGCCTGGGAGGAGGACCAGCCCGGCCTGATGGCTCGTGAACGGATTCGCTACGCGGCGCGCCTGGCCAAGGCCAGCGGCCTGCCGGTGCTGACCTCCGGCGGCCTGCATTACGGCACGCCGCCTTCCGAGGCGCGGATCATGGCGCAGAGCCTGCTGGATGATTACGGCGTGCCGGTACGTTGGGAGGAAGGGCGCAGCCGTACCACCTGGGAGAACGCCCTGTTCAGCGCAGAGATGTTGCGCGAGGCCGGGATCAAGCGCGTGGTACTGGTCACCAGCGCCCTGCATATGCCGCGTTCGATCTGGAGCTTCGAGAAGGCCGGGCTGGAAGTCGTGCCGGCGTCTTCGGGCTATATCGGTAAGGACGATGCGGTGCCCATGAGCGGCTGGCTGCCGGAAGGGCGGGCGATCTGGCAGAGCGGGCAGTTGCTCAACGAGGCCATCGGGCTGGTCGGGTATCGGTTGTTCTACCGCTAGCGCCGATTACTGCCGAACAGGCTCTTCGTAGGAGCGGATCTTATCCGCGGTCCGGCCGGTAGGCCGGTGCCCTGGGTATTGCCTCGCTATCGCGGTGATCGCGGAGAAGCTCCGCTCCTACAAAAGCGTGCCAGTCGATCTGGCAGCACGATGAAAAAGGGCCTCGCGATGAGGCCCTTTTTTCGTTGGAGTCAGCCAAACAGCCGGCGCTCTTCCGGATGCGTCCGGCGGCGCACCAGCGCCCACACCAGCAGCACGCCGCTGAGGATGGCCAGCGGCCAGACACGCCACTTCAGGTACGGCGTCAGGCCCTGCATCGGCACCACCTCGCCGTGCAGCACGCCTTGCTGGAACTGCGGGATCTGCACGGTCAGCTTGCCGAACGGATCGATCAGTGCGGTCACGCCGTTGTTGGTGCCGCGCACCATCCAGCGGCCGGCTTCCAGCGCACGCATCTGCGCCATCTGCAGGTGCTGCAGCGGGCCGATGGAGGTGCCGAACCAGGCGTCGTTGCTGATGGTGAGTAGCAGTTGGCTTTGTGCGGCCAGCTCAGCGGCGAATTCCGGGTAGACCACTTCGTAGCAGATGTACGGCGCCACGGAATAGCCCTTGGCCTTGAGCAGCGGCTGGTCGGCCGGGCCGCGGGCGAAGTCGGACATGGGCAGGTCGAAGAAGGCGATCAGGCCGCGCAGCAGGTCCTGCAGCGGGACGTATTCACCGAAGGGAACGAGTTTCTGCTTGAGGTAGTTGCCGCTGCCTTCGCCCACCACGGTGATGCCGTTGTAGTAGCGGATGCCGTCGGCGGTCTTCTCGCGCACCGGCACGCCGGTAATCAGAGCGGCTTTCTTGGCAGTCGCGACGCCGTTGATCATTTCCAGGTAGCCGGTCGCCTGGTCCTTGAGCACGGGGACGGCGGTTTCCGGCCAGACGATCAGGTCGACGCCGTTCTGCTCGGCGGTCAGGTCGCGGTACAGCTCCAATTGGTGGGTGATGGCCTTCGGGTCCCACTTCATTTCCTGGGCGATGTTGCCTTGCAGCGCGGCGACCTTCAGCGGGGCGCCCGCAGGGGTGGTCCAGGCGTGGCCCTTGTAGCCCAGGCCGACGGCCCAGGGGGCGATCAGCAGGACCAGGCCGGTGACCAGGCGCGCCGGGCGCCGGGTCAGGGCGGGGATGTTGATGATCAGCGCGGCGGAGAGGGCAATGCTGAACGACACCAGCCAGACACCGCCCAGCGGTGCGAGTCCGGCCAGCGGGCCTTCGAGCTGGCTGTAGCCGGCGTAGAGCCACGGGAAGCCGGTAAGGAACCAACTGCGGAACAGCTCCAGCACCACCCACAGTGCCGCGAAGGCGAGTGCATCGCTGACCGGGGCGTTGTTGCGGCGGAAGAAGCGTGCCCAGACCCATGCGGGCAGCGCGAAGAAGAAGGCCACGCCAGCGCTGAAGCCCGCTACCAGGAAGCCGGCCAGAGGTCCCGAGGCACCGCCGAAGTTGTGGATGCTGAAGTAGATCCAGCTGGTCCCGGCGATGAAGGCGCCAAAGCCGTACCACCAGCCGCGCCACAGCGCCGAACCGGGAGGGGTGCCGCGCAGGCCAAGGTAGAACAGGGCCAGCGAGAGCACCGCCAGCGGCCAGTAGCCGAACGGAGCCAGGAACAGCGGAGTGAGCGCGCCAGCGGCCAGGGCGAGCAGGTGGCCTGGCAGGCCGGGGCGGGTGATCCAGCGCATCGGGAATCCTTGTTGCGGTTAAGCGATGCGCAAGAGTAATGGAGAGACGAACGGTAGGCTATGGGGGTGAAAGCCAAAAGCCATGAGCTGACTGCGGCAGGGTGTTGCAGGAAAGGTCGGGGCTGATTGTAGGAGCGAGCTTGCTCGCGAACGGCCCTCGTGGGGGAGTGGGTTCGCGAGCAGGCTCGCTCCTACAGGGTGCTTACCCGTTAGTCTTGCAGCGGGGTGAGGCGCAGCAGATGCAGGCGGCGGCTGTCCGCATTCAGCACACGGAAGCGGAAACCGCCCAATTCCGTGGTTTCGTTGCGCTTGGGCAGGTGGCCGAAGGCGCTCATCACCACGCCGCCGACGGTGTCGAATTCCTCGTCGGAGAATTCAGCGCCGAAGAAATCGTTGAAGGCCTCCACCGGGGTCAGTGCCTTGACGATGAAATCACCGCTGGGCAACGGCTTGATGTAGCTGTCTTCCTCGACATCGTGCTCGTCCTCGATGTCGCCGACGATCTGCTCCAGCACGTCCTCGATGGTCACCAGTCCCGCCACGCCGCCGTATTCGTCAATGACGATGGCCATGTGATTGCGGTTGGCGCGGAATTCGCGCAGGAGCACGTTCAGGCGCTTGGACTCGGGCACGAAGGTGGCCGGGCGCAGCAGGTCCTTGATGTTGAAGGCGTGGTTCTGGTCATGGAGAACCAGCGGCAGCAGGTCCTTGGCCAGCAGGACGCCCATGATGTCGTCCAGGCTTTCGCCGATCACCGGGTAGCGCGAGTGCGCGGCGTCGATGATGGCGGGGAGGAAGTCGGCGGGAACCTGCGTCGACTTGATAGTGATCATCTGCGAACGCGGGATCATGATGTCGCGGACCTGGAGGTCCGCCACCTGGATCGCGCCTTCGACAATGGACAACGCCTCGCTGTCCAGCAGCTTGTTGTCGTGGGCTTCGCGCAGCAGCTCAAGCAGCTCCTGGCGGTTTCTCGGCTCATGGGCAAAAGCCTGGGTGATCTTGTCCAACCACGACTTGTGCCCATTGCTCGATCGGTCTTCGCTCATCTTTTCCTTGCTCGGTGGCTTTTATTCTTCATCGGCCGCGTACGGGTCGGGATGACCCAGTTCGGCCAGCAACTCCCGTTCCAGGCTTTCCATCTCCTCGGCCTCGACATCGTCGATGTGATCGTAGCCGAGCAGGTGCAGGCAGCCATGGATGACGAGATGGGCCCAATGGGCCTCGGCGGACTTGCCCTGTTCGGCGGCTTCGCGGGTGACCACGGGGGCGCAGATCACCAGGTCGCCGAGCAGCGGGATGTCCAGCAACTCATCGGGAACATCGGCGGGGAAGGACAGTACGTTGGTGGCGTAGTCCTTGTGCCGCCAGGTCTTGTTCAGCTCGCGTCCTTCGGGTTCGTCCACCAGGCGGATGGTGAGTTCAGAATCATTCTGGCGCTGGCGCAGGGCCAGTTCGCACCAGGTTCTGAATTCGGCTTCGCTTGGCAGGCCGGCCGCTTCGGAGGCGACCTGCAGGTCCAGTTCAAGCATTCTTGTTGCCCTGGCCTTCTACGCCGGTCAGACGGTTTTCATAGGCGTCGTAGGCATCGACGATGCGCTGCACCAGCGGGTGGCGCACGACGTCCTTGGACTTGAAGTGGGTGAAGCTGATGCCGGGGACGTCGCGCAGCACTTCCATCACGTGCTTGAGGCCCGAGCGGGTGCCTTTCGGCAGGTCGACCTGGGTGACGTCGCCGGTGATCACCGCGGTGGAACCGAAGCCGATCCGGGTGAGGAACATCTTCATCTGTTCCATCGTGGTGTTCTGGCTTTCGTCGAGAATGATGAAGCTGTTGCTCAGCGTGCGGCCGCGCATGTAGGCGAGCGGCGCGACCTCGATGACCTGGCGTTCGATCAGCTTGGCCACGGTCTCGAAGCCGAGCATCTCGTACAGCGCGTCATACAGCGGGCGCAGGTAGGGGTCGATCTTCTGCGACAGGTCGCCGGGCAGGAAGCCGAGCTTCTCGCCGGCTTCCACCGCCGGGCGCACCAGCAGGATGCGGCGGATCTGCTCGCGCTCCAGGGCGTCCACGGCGCAGGCGACGGCGAGGTAGGTCTTGCCGGTGCCGGCCGGGCCGATGCCGAAGTTGATGTCGTGGTCGAGGATGGCCTTGACGTAGCGCTGCTGGTTGGCGCCGCGCGGACGGATGTGTGCCTGGCGGGTCTTGAGCGTCACCAGCGGGACGACGGGCTCGACGGCGAGTTCTTCCAGGCCGGATTCCTGCAGGAACAGGTGAACCAGGTCGGGCGTCATCTCGGTGCCGTTCTGCACTTCGCGGTAGAGGCGCTGCAGCAGGTTTTCCGCTGCCTGGGTGCGCTCGGGGTCGCCGACCAGTTCGAACTGGTTGCCGCGATTGCGGATCTCGATGCCGAGGCGCTTCTCGATCTGGTGCAGGTGTTCGTCGAACTGTCCGCACAGGTTGGCGAAGCTGCGGCCCTCGAAGGGCTCGAGCATGAAACGATGGATATCCAGGGGGGCGTTCAAGGGCTGTCTAAGTCGCCGTGCTTCATGGGGAGATGGTCGAAGGATAACCCCAGGCGACCGACTACGAAAGTTCGGTCGCCTTCGAGGGCTTCAACGGTCGAATTTCAGTGGCGTGCTTCCACGAGGGTGGCGCGCAGGGAGTTGGGCAGCGCTTCGTAGATTTCCACGTCGACGAACTGGCCGATCAGGCGCGGATTGTCGCAACGGAAGTTGACCACTCGGTTGTTCTCGGTGCGCCCCTGGAGCTGGCCCGGGTCGCGCTTGGCGTAGTCGGTGACGAGGATGCGCTGGATCGTGCCGACCATCCGTCGGCTGATCTCGAAGCCCTGTTGGTTGAGGCGACTGTTGAGGATCAGCAGGCGCTGCTTCTTCACTTCGTCCGGGGTGTCGTCCAGCAGGTCGGCGGCCGGGGTGCCCGGGCGCGAGCTGTAGATGAAGGAGAAGGAGAAGTCGAAGCCGACGTCTTCCACCAGCTTCATGGTCTGCTCGAAATCCTTCTCGGTCTCGCCGGGGAAGCCGATGATGAAGTCCGAGCTGATGCAGATGTCCGGCACCGCCGCCTTGAGCTTGCGGATGCGCGACTTGTACTCCAGCGCGGTGTGGTTGCGCTTCATCGCCGCGAGGATGCGGTCGGAGCCGGCCTGTATCGGCAGGTGGACGAACTTCACCAACTGCGGCACTTCGGCATGGGCGGCGATCAGCGAGTCGGAGAATTCCAGCGGGTGCGAGGTGGTGTAGCGGATACGCTCGATGCCATCGACCTCGGCGACCACGCGGATCAGCTCGGCGAAGTCGGCGATGCGACCGTCGTGGGTCTGACCGCGGTAGCCGTTGACGTTCTGGCCGAGCAGGGTGACTTCCTTCACGCCGTTCTCGGCCAGGTGGATCACCTCGGCGAGCACGTCGTCGAACGGACGGCTGACCTCTTCGCCACGGGTGTAGGGCACCACGCAGAAGGTGCAGTACTTGCTGCAGCCTTCCATCACCGAGACGAAGGCGGTCGGGCCGTTCACCTGGGGTTCGGGCAGGCGGTCGAACTTCTCGATTTCCGGGAAGGACACGTCCACCTGCGGTTGGCGGGTGGCGCGGGCGGCATCGATCATTTCCGGCAGACGGTGCAGGGTCTGCGGGCCGAACACCACGTCGACATAGGGCGCTCGCTCGCGGATCGCCGCGCCTTCCTGGCTTGCCACGCAGCCGCCGACACCGATCACGAGGTTGGGGTTCTGCTGTTTGAGCGTGCGCCAGGCGCCCAGCTCGGAGAACACCTTCTCCTGCGCTTTCTCGCGGATCGAGCAGGTATTGAGCAGGATGACGTCGGCTTCTTCGGCTTTCTCGGTGATTTCCAGGGCCTGATGCTCACCCAACAGGTCGGCCATGCGCGAGCTGTCGTACTCGTTCATCTGGCAACCGTGGGTCTGGATGAAAAGCTTCTTGGCCATGGAGTCTTTCTTTGTCTGGTTAAAAAATGACCGCGCATTATAAGCCCGGACAGATACGTCAGCTACCGCGTCAGTAGGTGAGGGAGAAATCATCCAGCGCTTTTAGCTCGCTGCCGTTGAGTTCGTAGGTCGCATCCAGCACGTCATAGGCGGTGCCACCGAAGCAGTCGCGCCCCTCGCCCTGCAGGCGCAGCAGGAGCTTTCCGTCGGCCCGCGCGACACGGACTGAGTGGATCTTGCAGCAGAGCGACGCGTCGCCCAAGGGTGAGTTGTCATCACTTGCGACCAGGTGCAGTTGGCGCAGTTGCTTGCCGCCTTGCCACTCCACCAGGCTTGGGCAGGCGCCTGATGTATTGGATGGGGCTGGCAGTACTGCCATGCAGGTGCCGTATGGTGTCAGTGCTCTGGCCAGCGCGCCCGGGATCAAAGTCTGGCAGGCCGTCTTAGTGAAGTTTGCGAGGCGCTTTTCATGGGCTTCGTTGCACAAGCGCTGGTTGGTCTCCAGTGCGCGAATCAGCTTGGCATCCTCGGGAAAGACAGTGTTCACGTCGGATGAGCTGCGTGGGTTGTTGATCAGAGGCTGTAGTTGCTTGCGGCAATCCTGCTCCCTGCCGGCTTTCAGATAGGCCAGCGCGAGGTCGCTGCGCAACCAGTACCAGTTGCGGTCAGGCACGCTGGAACACTGGGATTGCCTGTCCATGGCCGCTTCCAGGCGCGCAATCGCTTCGCCGTAGTCCTTTCGGGCAAACAGGTGGTTCACCAGTGGGCGGGCAAGTGCTGCTGGCGAGCAGGCCGGCTCAGCGGAGGCGGCGAGGGGGCAGAGAGCGATCAGTAGGGCGGTGGAGTAACGAGCTGGAGAGTAGGTGGGCATGGCGCGTCCTTGGCAAATGCCCGCTGATTCTAGTGCTGTCGACCTGCCGGCGCATGGCTGGCTGCACGCATGTGCTATCCTGCGTGCCCTTTTTGCAAAGCTGTCATCCTTCGTTCATGAGCAAGCGCGAGAACCCGATCTACAAGGTGGTCTTCCTCAATCAGGGCCAGGTGTACGAGATGTATGCCAAGCAGATCTACCAGAGCGATCTGTGGGGCTTCCTGGAGATCGAGGAGTTCGTCTTCGGCGAGCGCACCCAGGTGGTGGTCGACCCCAGCGAGGAGAAGCTCAAGGCGCAGTTCGATGGCGTCATCCGCAGTTTCGTGCCGCTGCACTCGATCATCCGCATCGACGAGGTGGAGCGCCTGGGCACCGCGAAGATCAGCGACGCCAAGATCACCGGCAACGTGATGCCGTTCCCCATGCCGATGCCCGGCAAGGACAGCTGATCCACTTCACCATGCAGGCGTTGCTGCCTTCCGGTAGCTCTGTGCCTGTCCTTTCCCCTCACCCCAGCCCTCTCCCTGAGGGAGAGGGAGTCGAGCGCTACGGCGTTGCTTGCGCGAACTGCCCCCTCTCCCGCGGGAGCGATGCACGTAGCCAGGATTGGGGGGAGGGGCTCTTGAGTTGGACGTAGCGGCTCAGGGCAGCGGTGAGAACGGCGTGTTGCCGGCGGTCTGCAGTTCGATCAGGTAGTTGCGGAAGATCTGGCCGAGCACCTTGGTGGCGATGTCCAGTTCGTCCTTGTTCATCTGCTCGGCGACCAGGTCGGCGCTGTCCATGGCGTCTTCGGCGCCATTCACGGCGGCCATTTTCAGCACGATGTAGGCCTGCACGTTGTTGGCCTTCACGCCTTCGCCGCGGAAGAACATGGTGCCCAGGCGCAGCTGTGCGTCGGCGTGGCCTTGCAGCGAAGCTTTCTCGTACCAGTGCAGGGCGGCCTGGAAGTCGCGCGGGGCGCGTTCTCCGGTATAGAAGAATTCCCCTAGTTCGAACTGTGCCTGGGCGTCGCCTGCGTTGGCGGCCTGCTGGCAGCTGGCCAGCGCCTGCTGCAGCTGTTCGGGCACGGTGTTCAGGGTGCAGCGTCCGGTGGCCGGAATCAGCAGCGAATTGCCGCCCGCCTGAGTGAACAGGGGGAGAGCGAGCAACAGGCAACCGAGCAGCGTACGACCGGAACGGTACATGGGGAGAAACGGCCTCCAGAATCGGGGCGGGCAAAACCCGGCCAGCGAAATGCGCCGGCCTTCACATTATGAAATAAGCCGGCGCTTCCTTACAAAGTCTTTACCTTCTTTTCTGATTTTTCTATCAGGAAGGCGTGCGATGCAAGGTGGAGCGTAACGCGGAAATAAAGAAGCAGCGGGCGAAAGGCGCCCGGCCGGGCGCCTTCGCAAGGGCTTACTTGAGCGCGGCGAATGCGCGTTCGGCGGCGTCCAGGGTCAGTTTCAGCTCGGTTTCGCCGTGGGCGATGGAGGTGAAGCCGGCCTCGAAGGCACTCGGAGCCAGGTACACGCCGGCGTCCAGCATCAGGTGGAAGAAGCGCTTGAAGCGTTCCGCGTCGCTGGTCATCACGTCGTCGAAGGTGACGATGTCGTCCGCGCCGGTGAAGTACAGGCCGAACATCGCGGCACCCGCCTGGGTGGTCACGAAGGGGATGCCGGCGGCGTCGGCGCGCTCCTGCAGGCCTTGCAGCATGCGGGTGGTGTAGGTGGTCAGCTCGTCGTGGAAGCCGGGGCGACTGATCAGGCGCAGGGTGGTCAGGCCGGCGGCCATGGCCAGCGGGTTACCCGACAGGGTGCCTGCCTGGTAGACCGGGCCGAGCGGGGAAATCTGCTCCATGATCTCGCGCTTGCCACCGAAGGCGCCCACCGGCATGCCGCCGCCGATGATCTTGCCGAAGGTCGACAGGTCCGGGGTGATGCCGTAGTGCGCCTGGGCGCCACCGAGGGCGACGCGGAAGCCGGTCATCACTTCGTCGAAGATCAGCACCACGCCGTGCTGGTCGCACAGGCTGCGCAGGCCTTCGAGGAAGCCGGGGGCCGGCGGCACGCAGTTCATGTTGCCGGCGACCGGCTCGACGATGATGCACGCCACTTCCTTGCCGACTTCGCCCAGGGTCTTCTCGACGGCGGCGATGTCGTTGAAGGGCAGGGTCAGGGTGTGCTTGGCGAAGGCCGCCGGTACGCCGGGGGAGTTCGGTACGCCGAAGGTCAGGGCGCCGGAGCCGGCTTTCACCAGCAGGCTGTCGGAGTGGCCGTGGTAGCAGCCTTCGAACTTGATGATGCTGTCGCGGCCGGTATAGCCACGGGCCAGGCGGATGGCGCTCATGGTGGCTTCGGTGCCGGAGCTGACCATGCGCACCATGTCCATGGACGGAACCAGCGAGCAGACCAGATCGGCCATTTCCACTTCCAGCGCGGTCGGCGCGCCGTAGGACAGGCCGTGGTCGAGCTGCTTGCGCACGGCGTCGAGCACGTCCGGGTGGCTGTGGCCGAGGATCATCGGGCCCCAGGAGCCGACGTAGTCGACGTAGCGCTTGTCATCTTCGTCCACGACGTAGGCGCCTTCCGCGTGCTTGAAGAACAGCGGGGTGCCGCCGACGCTCTTGAACGCGCGCACCGGCGAGTTCACGCCACCGGGGATGTGTTTCTGGGCATTGGCGAAAAGCGTTTCGGAACGGGACATGGTGTACCTCGCGAAGCTGTGAAGGGCCGGGCGCGTGGGCGCTCAGCGGGTTTCGAAGAGTTGACTAAAGGCGCGGGCGCGCTGTTCGACTTCGGCCGGGGACTCGGCGGCGAACAGGGCGTGAATCACGGCGATCATGTCGGCACCCCGGGCGATCAGCTCGGGTGCGTTTTCCAGGGTCACGCCGCCGATGGCCACCAGCGGCACGTTGAAGCGGGCCTTGGCCTGTTCCAGCAGTTCGAGGCTGGCGGCGGAGGCGCCCGGTTTGGTCTGGGAGGCGAAGAAGCGACCGAAGGCGACGTAGCTGGCGCCCTCGGCGATGGCTCTCTCGGCCAGGTCGAGGCTGGCGTGGCAGGTGCCGCCGATGACGGCATCGCGGCCCAGCAGGGCGCGGGCAGCGGCCAGCGAGCCGTCGGTCTGGCCCAGGTGCACGCTGACGCTCAGGCGCGCGGCCAGTTCGGCGTCATCGTTGATCAGCAGCGTGGCGCCGTAGCGCGCGCAGAGATCGCGCAACGCTTCGGCTTCACGCAGGCGGCGCGAAGCGTCGTCGGACTTGTCGCGGTATTGCAGCAGTTTGGCGCCGCCCTTGAGGGCGGCTTCGACGTAGGGCAGCAGGCGGCCGCCGTCGAGCAGCTGGCTGTCGGTGATGGCGTAGAGTCCGCGCAGTTTCATCGCAACCTCGATCCGGGTGCCCGCCCTCGCGGGCACCGACATATTAAGAGCAGTAGTCCAGCGGCAGGCGGCGCGGCACGTACTGGCCGTGGCCGGGCGCTTCCGCGTCGCGCAGGGTGCGCCAGGTGTAGTCCAGGGCGCTGCGCACCGCGCTCACCAGCTCCTCGCCCAGGGCCAGGCGACCGGCGAGGGTGCTCGCCAGGGTGCAGCCCGAACCGTGGTAGCTGCCGGGCAGGCGCTGGCAGGTAAAGGTGTGGCGCTGGCCGTCCCGGGTGTACAGGCGATTGTGCACCTCGGACTCATCGCCGTGCCCGCCTGTAATCAGCAGGGTCTGGATATAAGGCAGCAGCTTGTCGGCGCACTCGTCCGCGGTGCCTTCGGGCAGTTCGGCGAGGATGCGCGCTTCGGGCAGGTTCGGCGTGGCCACTGCTGCGATTGGCAGCAGGCGTTCGCGCATGGCGTAGCCGACATCGTCCTTACCCAGCGAGCCGCCGCCGCCAGCGCGCAACACCGGGTCGCAGACCAGCGGGATGCCCGGCAGCGATTGCATGATCTCGACGACCGTGTCGACCATCTGCACCGAGCCGAGCATGCCCAGCTTGACCGCCGCCACCGGCAGGTCGGCGATCACGGCGTTGGCCTGGGCCAGCACCCACTCGCGGTCGAGCACGCGGAAGTCGGAAACGTTGACGGTATCCTGAACGGTCAGTGCGGTGACGGTCGGCGCGGCGTGGCAGCCTTGGGCGATCAGGGCTTCGATATCGGCTTGCAGGCCGGCGCCACCACTCGGGTCGTGGCCGGACAGGCAGAGCACTACGGGACGGGAGGCAGGTGTTTTCATGGCGCGGGAGCTTATCACCAAAACGGGGCGCTGAGCTGACCGAACGGTCCATTGCGCATCGCCTGGCCGCGCTCTGGCCGAGTGGTCGAATGCCACGGGGCACAAGGCCTGTGGTAGAGTTCGCCGATTCCAACACAACGCCTTCACGGCGCGCCAGAACGAGAGATGGGGATCTCCGGCGCGGCTGTCGGTGGCACTGCGGGGCACCATGCGGCACTGGCTGATCTTCCTGATCCTTCTCATCCTCTCGCCAGTGGCGAGCGCCATCAGCTTCGACGAGCGCGTCGGGCAATTGCCCCTGGGGCGGGCGATGGATGTCTTCGAGGACGTGCGCGGCACCGCCGACATCGCAGAGATCAGCTCACCGGCGCTGGCCGCCAGCTTCCGCCGCCATGAGCGCGATGTGCTCAATGCCGGCTATTCCCGCTCGGTGTTCTGGCTGCGCCTGGACCTGGATTACCAGCCGCAAGCCTCGAAAGATCCGGCCAACTGGCTGCTGGAACTGGCCTACCCGCCGCTGGACAAGCTCGATCTCTATCTGCCCGACGGCCATGGCGGCTTCACGCTCGCCCAGCGCACCGGCGACACCCTGCCGTTCGACAGCCGGCCGATCCGCCAGAACAATTACCTGTTCGACCTCAAGCTCGAGCCCGGCAAGCCGCTGCGCGTCTACCTGCGCCTGGAAAGCCAGGGCTCGATCCAGGCGCCGCTGACGCTCTGGTCGCCCAAGGCCTATCTGGAAGAGCAGCCGCAACGCATCTATGTGCTGGGCATCATCTACGGCGTGCTGCTGGTGATGCTGATCTACAACCTGTTCATCTTCCTCAGCGTCCGCGACACCAGCTACCTCTATTACATCCTCTATATCGCCTCGTTCGGCTTCTACCAGATATCGGTCAATGGCGCGGGCATCGAGTACTTCTGGCCCAACAACCCCTGGTGGGCCAATGCTTCCACGCCCTTCCTGATCGGCTCGGCGGGGCTGTTCGGCTGCCAGTTCGCCCGCAGTTTCCTGCACACCCGCGAGCACAGCCTGTGGATCGACCGCATCCTGCGCGTCCTGATGGCTGTCGGCGCGCTGGTGATGATCCTGGCGCTGACCGTCAGCTACGCGATTGCGCTGCGCCTGGCCACTTACCTGGCGCTCGCCTTCACCGTGGTGATCTTCAGCGCCGGCATCGTCGCCTGGCTGCGCGGCATGCGCGTGGCGCGCTACTTCATCTTCGCCTGGAGCGCCTTCCTGCTTGGCGGGGTGATCAATACCCTGATGGTGCTGGGTCTGCTGCCCAACATCTTCCTCACCATGTACGCCAGCCAGATCGGCTCGGCGCTGGAAGTCGGACTGCTATCCCTGGCGCTGGCCGACCGCATCAATGCCATGAAGGAGGAGCGCACGCGCATCCTCCAGGAAACCAGTCGCAAGCTGGAACAGTTGAACCTGGAGCTGGCCAGCAGCAACCGCCTGAAGGACGAGTTCCTCGCCACCGTCACCCACGAACTGCGTACGCCCATGAGCGGGGTGATCGGCTCGCTGGAGCTGATGCAGACGGTGCCGATGGACATCGAACTGGCCCAGTACCACAAGACCGCCACCGGCTCGGCGCGGGACATGATGCGCATGGTCAACGACATCCTCGCGTTGATCGAGCTGCAGGCCGGCAAGCTTTACCCGCGCCGTGAGCCGTTCAGCCTACGTGGGCTGTGCGACGGCCTGCGCGCGCAGTACGCGCCGCGCGCCGAGGAGCGCGGGCTGCGTTTCGTGCTGCAATTGGACGAGAGCCTGCCCGACACCCTCGAAGGTGATGCCGGCAAGATGGCGCAGGCGCTGGGCTACCTGATCGACAACGCCATCAAGTTCACCCGCCAGGGCGGCGTGAACCTGCGTGTCGGGGGCGTGGCGAACAATGAAGGGCTGTCCCTGCGCATCGAGGTGCAGGACAGCGGTATCGGTTTCTCCACCCCGCCGGATGGTGCGCTGTACCAGCGCTTCTTCCAGCTCGATGGTTCGCTGACCCGTGAATACGGTGGTCTCGGCATCGGCCTGGCGCTGTGCCGCAAGCTGGTGGCGCTGCTGGGCGGCGAGCTGGTGCACGAGTCCGAGCCGGGGCAGGGCAGTCGATTCAGCCTGGACATCCAGGTCGGCCAACCCGCCCAGAACATCGCCCCGCCGCCGCGCCGCGCGGGCGGCCAGGCGCTGCGCAGTCCGGAGCAGTGCACGGTACTGGTGGTGGAGGACAATGCCATCAACCAGTTGGTGATCCGCGGCATGCTGCTCAAGCTCGGCTATCGGGTGCGCACGGCGGACAACGGCGCCGAGGCCATCGAACTGCTGCGCCGCGAAACCATCGACACGGTGTTGCTGGACTGCCAGATGCCGGTGATGGACGGCTTCGCCACGTGCCGGGCGATCCGCACCCTGCCGGGTTGTGGCGACCTGCCGGTACTGGCCATCACCGCCCACAGCCACAGCGGCGACCGCGAGCGCTGCCTGGCCGCCGGAATGAGCGACTACATGGCCAAGCCGGTGAAGTTCGAGGAGTTGCAGATGCTGCTGCATGACTGGCTGCTGTGCCAGCCGGCGCTGCCCAGTCACGCCTGAGGCTGGACTATGCGTAGGAGCGGACTTCGTCCGCGATAGGTTCGCATCGCGCCGGATAGCATCGCGGACAGAGTCCGCTCCTACGCGATGACAAATCCCTCTGTCGATCCAAAGAAAAACGCCGCGATCCCTCTCGGCATCGCGGCGTTTCTGTTTCAGCGAGCTGTCAGGCTCAGACCTTGACGACCCATCCGTCCGGGCCTTCCACGTCGCCGGTCTGGATGCCGGTCAGTTCTTCGTAGAGGCGACGGGTCACCGGGCCGACGTCTTCGCGGCTGTAGAATACGTGCAGGTTGTCCTGGTACTGGATGCCGCCGATCGGGGTGATCACCGCCGCGGTACCGCAGGCGCCGGCTTCCTTGAAGCGCGCCAGGTCGTTGATCTCCACGTCGCCCTCGATCACCTTCAGGCCCAGGCGGTCGGCGGCCAGTTGCATCAGCGACAGGCGGGTGATGCCCGGCAGTACGGAGCTGGAGCGCGGGGTAACGAACTCGTCGTTGTGGGTGATGGCGAAGAAGTTGGCCGAACCCACTTCCTCGATGCGGCTGTGGGTGGCCGGGTCGAGGTAGATGCAGTCGGCGAAGCCGGCTTTCTTGGCCTGGGAGCCCGGCAGCAGGCTGGCGGCATAGTTGCCACCGACCTTGGCGGCGCCGGTGCCGTGGGGCGCGGCGCGGTCGAAGGTGGAGATCATGAAGTCATGGGGCTTCATGCCGCCCTTGAAGTAGGCGCCGACCGGGATGCAGAACACCGAGAAGATGAATTCCGGGGCCGGACGCACGCCGATATTGTCGCCCACGCCGATCACGAACGGACGCAGGTACAGGGCGCCGCCGGAGCCGTAGGGGGGAATGAAGCGTTCGTTGGCGCGGACCACCTGCTTGCAGGCGTCGATGAACTGCTCTTCGGACACCTGCGGCATCAGTACGCGGGCGCAGCTGCGGGCCATGCGCGCGGCGTTCTGGTCCGGGCGGAACAGGTTGATCGAGCCGTCCTTGCAGCGGTAGGCCTTCAGGCCTTCGAAGCACTGCTGGCCGTAATGCAGCGCCGAGGAGCCCTCGCTGATGTGCAGGGTGTTGTCTTCGGTCAGCTTGCCGTCGTCCCAGAGGCCATCGCGCCAGTGGGAGATGTAGCGGAAATCGGTCTTGATGTAATCGAATCCGAGCGCGCCCCAATCGATGTCGTTCTGTGCCATGGTTGCCTCATTCAATGGGATTGCCTGCGGCCATTCGTCTGCCAGGGCATGGCGGGCGAGCATCCGCATGGTGATTTCGGGACCCTGACGGCGGGCGCTGCCTGAATCACCAGGATTCCGCTACGCGGGGGGAGCGACGTCCCCCGCTTGATGGTACCGCCAGGACTCCACCAGGACTTGCCATGATACCGGCGATATTCGCGGCTGTGGGGGCTGGGCTGCGAATATCGCTGCCATCAGTCGCATCGGGAACCGAGCGACCTTGGCGCAGGGTCGCGGGTGGCAATGCCGAGACGGGCGGTGGATTTTGCTGCCCGTCTGCGGGGTCCAGGCCGGATATTCAGCTGAAATTTGTCATTTTTGTGAATGACATTTCGTATGCTGAATATATTTTCTGTCATTCCGGCTTACTGGCGCTCCCTTGGGGAAACAGTGAGCGGCTGATGAAGCGTGCTGTCTCGTGCAGGCTGGCACCGATCTGTTCCAGTTTTTCCCGCTCATGCTGCGCGCTGATGCCGATGCCGGAGATGACGAAGCGCGGCTGCCGGTCGTGGTCGATGATCGCGCTGGCGACCATGCTGACGCCGCGGTAGAGGTGGTCCTGGTCAATGGCCCAGCCGAGTTCGAGGGCGCCGATGGCGTCATTGCGAAACTCCTCGAAGCCGGGCGGGCTCTCCCAGCGCACGCGGGTCAGGCGGCGGCGCAGCTCATCGTCCGGCAGGTTGCGCAGGCCGGCGATGCAGCGCCCGGCGGCACCCACCAGTTCCGGCAGGCGCGAGCCGACGGCGACGTTGACGTGGGCCACGGGTGGCGCGGAGACGGCGATCACGCGGATGTGCGCGTCGTCGGTCACCTGCCACAGGGCGATGAGGATCTGGTGGCTGGTGCTCAGACGTTCCAGTTCCGGCTGGATCAGGTCGGCGTAGCTGCGGCCGATGAAGCTCACCGCCAGCTCCGACAGGCCCAGGCCAAGGCGGTAGGTCTTGGTGTCGTTGTCGAACGAGGTCAGCTGCTCGTTGGTCAGGGTGCGCAGGATATTGAAGGTGGTGCTCGGGCTGATGCCGGTGGCGCGGGCGATGGCGGTCGCGCCCTCGGGGCCCTCGGCATTGGCCAGGTGGCGAAGGATCTGGATGGCATTCACGACGGCGCCGACATCCTTGGCGCTGCCGGTGCGTTTGCTGTTGCTTTCTTCGACGGTCTTTTCAGTGGTCATATTCTGTATTCTGATTGACATTCAGTATTGTGAATGTATTCTGACCCTGCGACGCCTGCAACGGCTTCCGTGAAGCTGGCTTGGCATGGGCGGTAACGCACTTTGCAACAAAGGCAGAACAAGAACAAAGGAGAAACCTCGATGGTGGATTTCCCCGACCGCAACATGCCAGGGCCGGAGGCGCAGTACCTCGCCTTCCTCGCCCAGGGTCGCTTCATGTTGCAGCGCAGCGCCTCCACCGGCCGATACGTGTTCTACCCGCGCACCCAGGTGCCCGGCAGCGGCGAAACGGACCTGGAATGGGTTCCCGCCAGTGGCCTGGGCACCCTGTATGCCCTGACCGTCAATCGCGCCCGCAGCGGTGACTACAACGTCGCCCTGATCGACCTGGATGAAGGTGTACGCATGATGTCGCGTATCGAAGGGCATCTCAGCCTGCCCATCGGCGCCCGCGTCAAGGCGCGCATTGCCCAGCAGGAGAGTGGCGCCGTCGTCGTCTTCGAGCCTCTCGCGGAGGTGCAAGCATGAGTCAGGTCCTGCGTGGCAAGACCGCCATCGTCGGCATCGGCAGCGCCGGTATCGGCGAAGCCCACGGCTATAGCGCCATGGAATTGCTCGGCCAGGCCTCGATGAAAGCCATCGCCGATGCCGGGCTGAAGCTTTCGGACATCGACGCGGTGTTCTCGGCCACCAGCTCCCATGCCTTCCCGACCCTCTCGGTCTGCGAGTACCTGGGCATCAAACCGAAATTCGTCGACGGCACCAACGTCGGCGGCTCCAGCTTCGAGCTCCATCTTCTGCAGGCAACCCTGGCCCTGGAGGCCGGCCTGTGTGACGCGGCGCTGATCTGCTATGGCTCCAACCAGCGCACCGCTGGCGGCAAGCTGGTGTCGATGAGCGAGCCGCAGTGGCACGAAACGCCCTACCAGCCGCGCCACCCGATCACTGCTTATGCGCTGGCTGCCAGTCGGCATATGCATCAATACGGCACCACCCGCGAGCACCTGGCCGAAGTGGCCGTCGCCGCGCGGGGCTGGGCCAACCTCAATCCCGAGGCCTTCGCCCGTGGCCCGCTGAGCATCGATGACGTGCTCGCCGCACGGATGGTCAGCGACCCGCTGAGCAAGGCCGACTGCTGCCTGGTCACCGACGGCGGTGGTGCCTGTGTGATGGTGCGCGCCGAGCGTGCGCGGGACCTGCCCAAGGCGCCGATCTACTTCCTCGGCGCGGCCGGCGCGCAGTGGCACCGCTCCATCGTTGCCATGCCCGACCTCACCGTCACTGCCGCTTCCGAGAGCGGTCCACGCGCCATGCAGATGGCCGGCGTGAAGCACTCGGATATCGACCTGGTGATGGTCTACGACGCCTTCACCATCAATACGATCCTGTTCCTCGAAGACCTCGGCTTCTGCCCGAAGGGCGAGGGCGGCCGCTTCGTCCAGGGCGGGCGCATCGCCCCCGGCGGTGAGCTGGCGGTGAACACCAACGGCGGTGGGCTGTCCTGTGTGCATCCGGGCATGTACGGCATGTTCCTGATCATCGAGGCGGTTACCCAGCTGCGCCGACAGGCCGGTGAGCGCCAGTTGAAGAAGGCCGATATCGCCTTGCTGCACGGCAACGGCGGCACGCTGTCCAGCCAGGTCACCGCGCTGCTCGGCACCCAGAACGTGCTCTGAGATTTGGGTTCGTCGCTCCCGGTGGCCGTTGCAGACGGCCCGCCGTGGACGCACTCGCCCTCGCGCCGGCACACGAACGGCCGGCACCCGCTACTTGTTCAGGTGGAACGTCATGTCAGTGAGTCACTTGCAACACACAGGCTTCGCCAGTCTCACCCCGCTGATCCAGCCGCGCTCGGTCGCCGTGGTCGGCGCCTCCAGCGACCCGCACCGCATCGGTGGCCGCCCCATCGCCTACATGCTGCGCAACGGCTTCACCGGCCGCATCCTGCCGGTGAACCCCAATCGCACCGAGATCCAGGGCCTGCCGGCCTATGCCAGTGTCGACGCGCTGCCCGAGGCGCCGGACGTGGCGATCATCGCGGTGCCGGCACCGCAGGTGCTGGAAACCGTCCAGGCGCTGGGCCGCAAGGGCGCGCGCAGCGCCATCGTGTTCTCCTCGGGCTTCAGCGAAGTCGGCGAGGAAGGCGTGGCCATGCAGGACGCCATCGTCGAAGCCGCCCGCGCGGCGAACATGCGCCTGCTGGGGCCGAACGCCCTGGGCGTGTTCAACGCCAACCTGGGCTACTACGCCTTCTTCTCCACCAGCCTGGAGCGCGGCATCCCGCTGGCCGGGCGCGTCGGCATCGCCACCCAATCCGGCGCCTACGGCGCGCACCTGCTGGGTCTGTCGCGGCAGCGCGGGCTGGGTACACCGATCTGCGTCGCCACCGGCAACGAGGCCGACGTCACCCTGGGCGATGCCATCGGCTGGCTGGTGGAATCGCCGGAGGTCGACGTGGTGATGGCCTACGCCGAATCCATCCGCAACGTCGACAGCTTCCTCGCCGCGCTCGAAGCGGCCCATCGCGCCGGCAAGCCGGTGATCCTGCACAAGGTCGGGCGCAGCGAGCTGGGCGGCCGTGCGGCCATGTCGCACACCGCCTCCCTGGCCGGCGACGACAAGGTGCTCGACGCGGTTCTGGCCGACTACGCGGTGGTCCGCGCGCGCACCACCGAAGAGCTGGTGGACATCGCCTACCTCGCCACGCAGCGCATCTACCCGGTGAACAACAGCCTAGGAATGATCACCGTCAGCGGTGGCGCCGGGATCATCGTCAGCGACGCCGCCGAGGACGTCGGCCTGCCCATGCCGCCGATGCCGGAAGCGGCCCAGGCACGCCTGAAGCAGCGCCTGCACTATGCCTCGCCGCTGAACCCGGTGGACTGCACGGCCCAGGCGCTCAACGACCTGAGCCTGGTGCACGATTTCACCGAGTCCATGGTGGTGGACGGCGGCTATCGCTCGCTGATCGCCTTCTTCACCCAGGCCGGTACTGCTGCCTCCATCGGCCCGCGCCTGGCCGAGCAGTTCGCGCGGATCAAGGTCGATCACCCGGACCGCCTGTTCGTGGTCTCGGTGATGGGCGAGGGCGAGGAGCTGGCGCCGTACCAGAAGGCCGGCTTCGCCCTGTTCGAAGACCCGACCCGCGCCGTGCGCGCCATCCAGGCCATGGGCCAGTTGGGCGAAGCATTCGCCCGGCCGCTGCGCAGGATTCCTGTGCCCGGCGGCGTCGAGCTGCCGCCCAGCACGCCCGGTGAGGCTGAGGCCAAGCAATTGCTGGCGCGCGCCGGCATCGAATCGGCGCCCGAACGTGTGCTGAAAAGCGCTGCGGAAGCTGCCGCATTCGCCGAACAGATCGGCTTCCCGGTGGTGTTGAAAATCGCCTCGGCGGACATTCTGCATAAGTCGGAAATCGGCGGCGTGTTGCTCAACGTCGGCAGCGCCCAGGCCGTGCGCGACGGCTACGCATTGCTGCTCGAACGCGCTGCCGAACATGCGCCGAACGCTCGCCTCGACGGCGTGCTGGTGGCTCGTCAGCTGCAGGGCGGCGTCGAGTGCTTCATGGGCATCCAGCGTGACGCGCAGTTCGGTCCGGTAGCGGTGTTCGGCCTTGGCGGCATCTTCGTCGAGGTGCTCAAGGACGTGGTGTTCCGTCGCTGCCCGTTCGGCGTCGATGAGGCCGAGCAGATGATCCGCAGCATCAAGGGCGCGCCGCTGCTGCTGGGCGCCCGTGGTCGTCCGGTGACCGATATCAAGGCCCTGTCGCGCGTGCTGGCGCAACTCTCGCAGTTCGCTGCGGAGGCCGGCCCGCGCCTGCGTTCGGTGGACCTCAACCCGGTCTTCGCCATGCCCGAAGGGCAGGGCGCCTGGGCCGCCGACGCGGTGCTGGAAGTGGAGGAGGTGGCCCATGGCGCTGAATCCTGAGCATCTGCTGAACTACCCGATCCCGGAAGTACGCCAGCGCTTCAGCCGCCATGACAGCGCCTTCTATGCGCTGTCGGTCGGGCTCGGCGCGGACCCGATGGACGAGCACCAGCTGACCTTCGTCGACGCCAACCGCGATCTCCAGGCGCTGCCCTGCATGGCGGTGGTGCTGGGTCATCCCGGCTTCTGGCTGGGCAATCCGGACACCGGCGTCGATGCCCTGCGCCTGGTCCACGGCGAGCAGAGCATCGAATGGCTCAAGCCGCTGCCGGTGGAAGGCGAAGTGATCGGCCGCACCCGCGTCACCGGGCTGGTCGACAAGGGCGCCGGCAAGGGCGCGCTGCTCTATAGCGAGAAGGTCGTCAGCGATGCGCAAAGCGGTGAGGTGCTGGCGATTGCCCGCGGCACCACCTTCCTGCGCGGCGATGGCGGTTTCGGCGGCGACAGCCAGTCGCTGAGCCAGCCGCACCGTCTGCCCGAGCAGGCGCCGGACCTGGTCATCGACCTGCCGACTCGCCCCGAGCAGGCGCTGCACTACCGCCTGAACGGCGACGACAACCCGATCCATGCCAGCCCTGCGGCGGCCGCTCGTGGTGGCTTCCCGCGGCCGATCCTGCATGGCCTGTGCACCCTCGGCGTGGCCTTCCACGCGCTGCTGCGCGGCTTCGCCGACTACCGCGCGGAGCGTTTCGCCCACTTGCAGGTGCGCTTCTCCGCACCGGTGTTTCCCGGCGAAACCCTGCGTACCGAAATCTGGAATGACGGCTCCTTCCGCACCCGCGTCGTCGAGCGCGACGTGGTGGTGCTGGACAACGGCCGCGTGCGCCTGACCCCGGAGATGGGAGAACACGCCGGGCGGGCATAGCGCGACGACGACCTCAACCAACCTGCGAGAACAACAACAATGAACGCACCCGACAGCTTGGCCCAGAGCACCGCGATACCGCGGCGGACCCTGGTGATCGCTTTCCTCTTCTGCTTCCTGGGTCTGCTCGCCGATGGCGCGGACCTGATGTTCCTCGCCTACAGCCTGAACAGCCTGAAGGCGGAATTCGGTCTCTCCAACTTCGAGGCCGGTTCGCTGGGCAGCGTCACCCTGGCCGGCATGGCCATCGGCGGTATCTA
The DNA here is from genome assembly GCF_016919445.1 of Pseudomonas sp. PDNC002. Lineage (NCBI taxonomy): Bacteria > Pseudomonadati > Pseudomonadota > Gammaproteobacteria > Pseudomonadales > Pseudomonadaceae > Pseudomonas > Pseudomonas sp. PDNC002. The sequence goes on from NZ_CP070356.1 coordinate 1,978,432, forward strand.
CGGCGGCTGGGCGTGCGACCGCTTCGGTCGGGTGCGGGTGGTGACCTGGACCATCCTGGTGTTCTCCCTGGGCACCGCGCTGCTCGGGCTGGCGCACAACTTCTGGGCCTTCGCGCTGATCCGCTTCGTCTCCTCGCTGGGGCTGGGCTCGCTGTTCGTGGCCTGCAACATCCTGATGTCGGAGTTCGTCACCGCGAAGTACCGCACCACCATCCTGGCAACCATGCAGGCCGGCTGGACCGTGGGCTACCTGGTGGCGACCGTCCTCGCCGGGCTGATCATCCCCGACTACGGCTGGCGCGCGCTGTTCTTCACCGCCATTGGCGCGGCGCTGATCTGCCTGGCGCTGCGGCCCTGGGTGCCGGAGTCGCCGTCCTGGCTGGCGGCCCGCGCGCAACGGGTGCAGCAGGCCGACAGCGGACGCCGGCAAGCAGTCGCCAGCGGCGGCATGCGCCAACTGCTGGTCGATCCGTCCACGCGACGCATGTTCGTGCTGTGGAGCCTGACCTCGTGCTTCCTGCTGTTCGGCTACTACGGCACCAACAACTGGATGCCCTCGTACCTGGAAAGCGAGCTGGGCATGAACTTCAAGTCCATGACCGGCTACATGGTCGGCACCTACACCGCGATGATCCTCGGCAAGGTGCTCGCCGGGATCGCCTCGGACCGCTTCGGTCGCCGCGCCACCTTCGCCGCTGGCGCCATCGGCACCGCGATCTTCATGCCGGTGATCGTGTTCTGGCACACCCCGGACAACATCGTCTGGATCCTCGCGCTGTTCGGCTTCATCTACGGCGTACCGGTGGGCGTGCTGGCCACCTACATGACCGAGAGCTTCTCCACCCAGGTGCGCGGCGCCGCCGTCGGCACGTCCTACAACCTTGGCCGCATCGGCGCGGCGGTGGCTCCGGCGGCCATCGGCCTGCTGGCTTCGCACGTGTCCATCGGTGCGGGCTTCCTGGTGATGGGCATCACCTATGTGATCACCGGCCTGATCCCGGCGCTGATGATCCCCAACCGCCTGTATGACCCAAACCGCGAAGCGCGCACAGCGCAGCCCAGCGCACCCGCACCCGCACCCGCGCATGCGCCGGCGCACAGCGCAGCCCGCCCACTGGGCCAACCCGTTACGGAGGAAAGCCTGCGATGACCGATCTCTCCCGCGCCGCCAATGCACCGGGACCGGACATGTTCCCCCGCGATCGATACACCTTCCAGGAGTTCCTAGGCCTGGAGCGCTGGGTCGATGGCGAGGTGGTGCGGGTACGCCTGCGCCACCGCCCGGAGCTGATGAACTACATCGACAGCTTCCACGGCGGCGTGCTGATGAGCGTGCTCGATGCCGCCATGGCCGGCGCGATCCGCGCGCAGATGCCGGGTTGCTCGATGGTCACCATCGACATGGCCACCCACTTCATGGGCAGCACCCGCGGCGAGATCAACGCCGTCGGCCGGGTGCTCAAGCGCACTCGCACGCTGTGCTTCTGCGCGGCGGAAATCTTCGATGAGGCCGGCGAGCTGATCGCCAGCGCCACCGGCAGTTTCAAGTACCGGCCCGCGGCGGCCGGAGCTGTTCAACCGACACGGGAATGATGAAATGACCGACCACACCGCGATGGCCGAGGAGCGCGAAGAGCGCCTGCGGCTGATCCGTGACAGCGCCGCCTCCCTGGTCCCGCGCGGCGGCGACCTGGGACGGGTGCGCCGCCTGCGCTTCCAGTCGACGGGCGTGGACCGCGACGCCTGGGGCGAAGTCTGCGCCATGGGCTGGCCGGGCCTGCGCCTGGCGGAAGAACTGGGCGGCAGCGGACTGGGCATGGCCGAGTACGCGGCGCTGCTGGAAGAGCTTGGACGTGGCCTGCTGCCTGAGCCGCTGATCGAGGCAAGTCTGGTCGCTCCGTTGCTGCCTGCGGACGAGCGCGATGCACTGTTGGCTGGCGAACGACTGATCTTGCCCGCCGGTATCGGCTATGAAGCGAGTGCCGCGTTGCCGGTGCTGCGCGATGGCCAGCTGCGCGGCGAGATCGCCCACGTGGCGCTCGGTGCGGCCGCCGATGCCTGGCTGGTCGCCTGCGATAGTGGTTTCGCTCTCGTGCAACGTAATGCCGAAGGGCTCAGCCTGTATCAGGAACCCACCCAGGACGGCGGCCACCTGGCGCGCCTGCGCTTCGACGGCACGCCGGCGCAACGCGTCGAGTCCACGCCCGCAGCCCTCGATGAAGCGGCGCTGGCCTGCTCGGCCTATCTGGTCGGGCTGATGGATGCGGCCTTCGCGCAGACCCGCGACTACCTCGGCGTGCGCCGGCAGTTTGGCCGTGAGATCGGCAGCTTCCAGTCGCTGCAGCACCGCATGGTCGACCTCAAGCTGCAGATCGAACTGGCCCGCGCCATCGTCGGCGAAGCGGCCGCCGCGCTGGACGACGGTGCGCCGACCGCCCAGGTACAGCGCCTGGTGTCCTCCGCCAAGGTTCGCGCGGCTGAGGCCGCGATGCTGGTCACCCGCCAGGCGATCCAGCTGCACGGCGGCATCGGCTACACCGACGAAGCCGACATCGGCCTGTTCCTGCGCCGCGCCATGGTGCTGCTCAACAGCCAGGGCTCGCTGGCCTTCCACCGGGCGCGCTACATCGCCCTGCTGCATGCGGAGGTGGCGTGATGAGCGAGATGCTGTTGCAGGAAACCCACGGCTCGGTGCGCCTGCTGCGCTTCAACAATCCGGCGCGGCGCAACGCGCTGTCTCCCGCACTGCGTGCCGAGCTGCTCGACGCGCTGCGTGAAGCGGACGCCGATCCCGTCGTGCGCAGCGTGGTGCTCACCGGTTCGGCGGAAGTCTTCAGTGCCGGTGGCGATTTGAGCGACATGCACGTCACCGACCTCAACGCCGGCCGCGTGCGCATGCAGAAGAACGCCGATCTGGTCCGCCAGATGTTGCGCATGGGCAAGCCCATCATCGCCGCCATCGAAGGCTGGGCGGTGGGCGCCGGGCTGTCCGTGGCGCTGGCCTGCGACAGCCTGGTTTGCGGCGGCACGGCGCGCTTTGCCGCCGGATTCGGCAAGGTTGGCTTGATCGCCGATCTCGGTCAGCTGCACACCTTGCCGGCGCGCATCGGCAACGGTCGGGCGCGGCAAGTGCTGATGTTCGGCCAGGTGATCGAGGCCGAGGAAGCGCTGCGTATCGGTCTGGTGGACCAGCTCTGCGCGCCGGGTGCCGCGCTGGATGCCGCGTTGGCATTGGCCGCGAAGGTTGAACAACAGGCGCCGCTCGCGCTGTCGCTGACCAAGGCGCTGCTGGCCGATGGCCTGGAACTGCTGCTCGAACGCGAAGGCGATTTCCAGAGCCAGCTGTTCCTCAGTGCCGACCACGCCGAAGGCAAAGCGGCCTTCCTCGACAAGCGTTCGCCCTCTTTCAAAGGCCACTGAGCCGAGGACATAGACATGACCGATTACAACGCCCTCGACGATGGCGAATTCCGTCGGCTGGTGCGCGAGTGGGTCGCCGCCAACTACCCGCAACGCATCCGCAACCCGGCCCACCGCCTGGGCCGTGACGACACCTGGGAGTGGTACCAGGCGCTGTCGAAACAGGGCTGGCTGTGCCCCGGCTGGCCGGTGCAACACGGCGGCATGGGCCTCTCCGCCGGCAAGCAGCTGATCATGATCGAGGAGATGGAAAACTACGGCTGTGCGCGCCTGCCCGATAGCGGCATCACCATGCTCGGCCCGCTGCTGATCCGCTACGGCACCGACGCCCAGCGCGAGCGTTTCCTGCCGCGCATCCTCAGTGGCGAGGACATCTGGTGCCAGGGCTACAGCGAGCCCAATGCCGGCTCCGACCTCGCCAGCCTGCGCACCGAGGCGGTGCTGCGCGACGGCGAATGGGTGATCAACGGCCAGAAGACCTGGACCACCATGGGCACCGAGGCCAACTGGATCTTCGTGCTGGCGCGCACCGAACGCAGCGCCAAGGCGCAGCAGGGCATCAGCTTCCTGCTGGTGCCGATGGACAGCCCCGGCGTCGAGGTGCGGCCGATCCTCAACCTCGAACTGCAGGGCGAATTCTGCGAGGTGTTCTTCAACGACGTGCGCGTGCCGGAGGAAAACCTCGTCGGTGCGGTCAACCACGGCTGGGGCATGGCCAAGGCACTGCTGGGCTTCGAGCGCATCTTCCTCGGTTCGCCCAAGCAGGCCACCTTCGCCCTCGAACGCCTGGTGCGCCTGGCCCGCCATCAGGGCCTGTGGGACGACCCGGTGTTCGCCCAGCGCTTCGCCGCGCTGAGCATGGACCTGGACTGCCACAAGGCGCTCTACGAGCGCTTCGCCGAACGCCTGCGGCGCGGCGAGGAACTGGGCCCGGACGTTTCCCTGCTGAAGATCCACCAGTCCGAGCTGTACCAGCGCATCAGCGAGCTGGGCCTGGAGATCGCCGGCCTCGACTCGGCGCTGTTGCATCCGTACGCCGACGATCCCGAACTGCACCCGGCGGGCATTTTCATCCAGTCGCGGCCGACCACCATCTACGGCGGCACCAACGAGATCCAGCGCAACATCCTCGCCAAGGCCGTGCTCGGCCTGCCGAGCTGATCGTGCGCAGAACGAACCTCAAACACGAATTGAAGTAAGGAACGAGCAATGACCCAACGACTCAACGAAGGCAAGGTAGCGATCGTCACTGGCGCCGGTGGCGGCATCGGCCGCGAGATCGCCCTGGCCCTGGCCGACAGCGGCGCGCGGGTGCTGATCAACGATATCGGCGTGTCCCTGCAGGGCGAGGGCGGTTCGGCCTCGCCGGCCGAGGAAACCCTCGGGCTGATCCGCCAGCGCGGCGGCGACGGCGCCATCAACACCGACAGCGTGTCGGACTGGGACAGCGCGCGACGCATTGTCGCCAGCGCCATCGACGCCTTCGGCCGCGTCGACATCGTGGTGAACAACGCCGGCATCCTGCGCGACACCATCTTCCACAAGATGAGCGCCGAGGACTGGCTGTCGGTGATCAACGTGCACCTCAACGGCAGCTTCTTCGTCAGCCGTGCCGCTGCCGAGCACTTCCGCGCGCAGAACAGCGGCGCCTTCGTGCACATGACCAGCACCTCGGGGCTGATCGGCAACTTCGGCCAGGCCAACTACTCGGCGGCCAAGCTCGGCATCGTTGCGCTGAGCAAGTCCATCGCCCTCGACATGCAGCGCTACAACGTGCGCTCCAACTGCATCGCGCCCTTCGCCTGGAGCCGCATGACCGACTCCATTCCGGCCGAGACGCCGGAGCAGAAAGCGCGGGTGGAAAACCTGCAGCGCATGACCCCGGACAAGAACGCGCCGCTGGCCGTGTACCTCGCCTCCGATGCCGCCAGTGCGGTCAACGGCCAGGTGTTCGCCGCGCGCAACCACGAGATCTTCCTGATGAGCCAGAGCCGCCCGCTGCGCAGCGTGCACAGCGACAACGGCTGGACCCCGCAGAGCATCGCCGAGCACGGCATGCCGGCGCTGCGCGGCAGCTTCATGGACCTGGCGCGCAGCCCGGACGTGTTCTCCTGGGACCCGATCTGACCTTTCGGAGGCAGGCGCATGTTCAAGACCCGATTCACTGAAACCTTCGGCGTCGAACACCCGATCATGCAGGGCGGCATGCAGTGGGTGGGGCGCGCCGAGATGGCGGCGGCGGTGGCCAATGCCGGCGGGCTGGCGACGCTCTCGGCGCTGACCCAGCCGACGCCCGAGGCACTGGCCGACGAGATCGCGCGCTGCCGCGAACTCACCGACAAGCCTTTCGGCGTCAACCTGACGCTGCTGCCGACGCAGAAGCCGATCCCTTACGCCGAGTACCGCGCAGTCATCATCGAGAGCGGCATCCGCGTCGTCGAAACCGCCGGGAACAACCCCGGCGAGCACATCGCCGAGTTCCGCCAGCACGGGGTCAAGGTGATCCACAAATGCACGGCCGTGCGCCATGCGCTCAAGGCCGAGCAATTGGGTGTCGACGCGGTGTCCATCGACGGCTTCGAGTGCGCCGGCCATCCGGGCGAGGACGACATTCCCGGTCTGGTCCTGCTGCCCGCCGCGGCCAACCGGTTGCGCGTGCCGATCATTGCGTCCGGCGGTTTCGCCGACGGCCGGGGACTGGTGGCGGCGCTGGCGCTGGGAGCCGACGCGATCAACATGGGCACGCGCTTCCTGAGCACCCGCGAGTGTCCGATCCATCCGCAGGTCAAGGCGGCCATTCGCGCAGCGGACGAGCGCTCCACAGACGTGATCATGCGCTCGCTGCGCAACAGCGCGCGGGTCGCGCGCAACGCCGTCAGCCAGGAAGTGCTGGCCATCGAGGCGCGCGGCAACGCCACCTATGCCGACATCGCCACGCTGGTCAGCGGCCTGCGCGGGCGCACCGTGTATGAACAGGGCGACACCGACCTGGGCATCTGGTCGGCCGGCATGGTCCAGGGACTGATCGATGATGAGCCGAGCTGCGAGGAACTGCTGCGCGGCATCGTCGAGCAGGCACGCGGCCTGATCCGCGAGCGATTGGAGGGTTTGCTTATCCAGTGATTTTCCATGTGGCGGCGTGGAGCAAGCGCTACTTCTGGAGACTTGTGCCCGGGCTCGCCCTCTCCCCCGCCCTCTCCCTGAAGGGAGAGGGAGCTACTCGTGCCGGCTGATGCCATCGTTTCAACCTGCACCGAACGGTCCCCTCTCCCTTCAGGGAGAGGGCTAGGGAGAGGGCCGGATCTCGCACAGAACTCACCAAGGAGCAGCGACGCCGCCTTAACCTCACCTGACGAAGAGACAACAACAATGAAAAATCTTCCCGTACGGGCGCTCGTGTCGAGCTTCGCCTGCCTGCCCCTGTTCGCCCACGCGGACTTCATCGCGGACAGCAAGGCGAGCCTGGAACTGCGCAATTTCTACTTCAACCGCGACTATCGCCAGAGCGGTGCCGCCCAGTCGAAATCCGAGGAATGGGCACAGGGCTTCCTGCTGCGCTTCGAGTCCGGCTACACCGAGGGGACCGTCGGTGTGGGCGTCGATGCACTCGGCCTGCTGGGCATCAAGCTGGACTCCAGCCCCGATCGCACCGGCTCCGGCCTGCTGCCGTACTCGGCCAGCGACAAGCGCGCCGCCGACGACTACAGCGACCTGGGCGTGACTGCCAAGCTGCGCGCCTCGAAAAGCACCCTGAAGGTCGGCACGCTGCTACCGAAGCTGCCGGTGGTGCAATACAACGACACGCGCCTGCACCCGCAGACCTTCCAGGGCGGTCTGGCGGAGATCAACGAAATCGACGGCCTCACCGCGCAGCTCGGCCAGCTGCGCCAGGTGAAGCAACGCGACTCGACTAACGACGAAGACCTGTCGATGACCCGTGGCAACAAGCGCAACATCGTGCTCGGCAGCCACACCACCAGCGACCGCTTCAACCTCGCCGGCGGCACCTATCGCTGGACCGACAACCTCAGCACCAGCTACCACTACGGCGGCCTGGAAAACTTCTACCGGCAGCACTACCTGAGCGTGGTCCATATGCTGCCCATCGCCGCGGGCCAATCGCTCAAGTCCGACCTCCGCTGGGCGCGCTCCACCGATGATGGCGGCAGTAATGTCGATAACAGCGCGCTCAACGCACTGTTCACCTACCGCATCGGCGGCAGCGGCTTCGGCGTGGGCTACCAGCGCATGTCCGGCGACACCGGCTTTGCCTACCTCAGCGGCACCGACCCGTACCTGACCAACTTCGTGCAGATCGGCGACTTCGCCAACAAGGACGAACGCTCCTGGCAGGCGCGCTACGACTACGACTTCGCCGGCCTCGGCCTGCCCGGGCTGACCTTCATGACGCGCTACCTGCAGGGCGATCACATCGACCTGCTCAACGGCCAGGGGCGCGGCAAGGAATGGGAGCGCGATACCGACATCGGCTACGTGGTGCAGAACGGCCCGTTGAAGAACCTTGGCTTCAAGGTGCGCAACGGCTCCTTCCGTAGCGACTTCGGCAACGATATCGACGAAACGCGGGTGATCGTCAGCTACCAGATGCCGCTGTGGTGAGACGCGCCGTGTGCATTCCACCGGGGCGCCGATTACGCCGCGCTCCGTTCCTTTAACCTCCCCGGGAGCCCGACCATGAACAACATCCATGCCCTCGCCGAATTCCTCGCCGGCCTGCGCTACGAAGACTTGCCGCCAGCGGTGGTGGCTCGTACCGAAGAACTCTTCCTCGATTGGCTGGGCTCGGCGCTGGCCAGCCAGGATCGTCACCCCATTCCGCTATTCCAGCGCTACGCCCGGCGCATGGGGCCGGCGGACGGAGGCAGTCGCGTGCTGGTGGATGGCTCCGCCACCTCGGCCTACTTCGCCGCCCTGGTCAATGGCGCCAGCTCGCACCTGGTGGAGCAGGACGACCTGCACAACAGCTCGGTGCTGCACCCGGCCACGGTGGTCTTCCCGGCTGCGCTGGCCGCTGCCCAGGAGCTCGGCAAGTCCGGCCGCGAGCTGATCCTCGCCAGCGTCGCCGGCTACGAGGCGGGCATCCGCATCGGCGAGTTCCTCGGCCGCTCGCATTACCGCATCTTCCACACCACCGCCACGGTCGGCACCCTGGCCGCCGCCGTGGCCGTGGGCAAGCTGCTCGGCCTGGACAGCCGGCAGTTCGTCCACTGCCTGGGCAGCGCCGGTACCCAGGCGGCAGGGCTCTGGGAGTTCCTCCTCGATGCCGCCGACTCCAAACAGTTGCACACCGCCAAGGCCGCCGCCGATGGCCTGCTTGCCGCCTACCTGACAGCCGACGGGCTGACGGGGGCGCAGAACATTCTCGAAGGTGATCAGGGCCTGGCTGCCGGCATGTCCAGCGATGCCGATCCGAGCCGTCTGGTGGATGGCCTGGGCACGCGCTGGGCACTCACCGAGACGTCCTTCAAGTTCCACGCCTCCTGCCGCCACACCCACCCGGCCGCCGATGCGCTGCTGGCGCTGATGCAGCGCGAGGGGCTGGGCCATGGCGATATCGCGAAGGTCACCACCCGCGTGCACCAGGGCGCCATCGATGTATTGGGGCGGGTGGTCGTGCCGCAGTCGGTGCACCAGGCGAAGTTCTCCATGGGCACGGTGCTGGGGCTGATCGCCGTGCATGGCAAGGCCGGTCTGGTGGAGTTCGAGGAATTCGCCATGAACGATCCGCACGTGGCTGCCTTCCGCGACAAGGTCGAGATGCAGCTCGATGCCGAGGTCGACGGCGCCTATCCGCAACGCTGGCTGGGCCGCGTGGACGTGCTCACCACCGATGGCCGCCGGTTGCACGGCGCCATCGACGAACCCAAGGGCGATCCGGGCAACGGCTTGAGCCGAGCTGAGCTGGAAGACAAGTTCCGCCGCCTGCTGGCCTTCGCCGGGCGGCGTGACGAAGCCGAAGCGGCCCGTCTGATCGCGGCGAGCTGGCAACTGCACGATCTGACTGAGCTGGGTGGCTTCGCCTGATTCGACAAGGCGCAACGGTGGGGTGGCGGAAACCGCTCCACCCGTGGCTGGAATGTCCCTTTCGGGCAAAGTCTGAACCGTGATTCACTGATTTCCATGCAGTGAATCAGGATTCAGATCATGGCGTACCGACAAACCCAGGCCCGGTTGCAGAAGGACAGCGCGCTGCGCGAGCGCATCCTGGCGCTGGCGCTCGGGCGGGTCGTCGATGGCGGTTTCGCCGCACTGACCATGCAGAGCCTGGCGGACGCCGCCGGTATCGCCACTGGCAGCCTCTATCGGCACTTCAGCGGCAAGGGTGAATTGGCCGCCGAGGTCTTCGCCCGCGCCAGCCAGCACGAGGTCGACACGCTGGGCGCGCTGCTCAAGGATCCCGGCAATGCCGCGCAGCGCCTGGACCGTGGCTTGCGCCAGTTCGCCGCGCGCGCCTGGGGCAGCCGCCAACTGGCCTTCGCGCTGATCGCCGAACCGGTCGATCCGGAAGTGGACGAACAGCGCCTGATCTACCGCGAAGCCTATGCCGCGCTGTTCGTCACCCTGCTGGAGCAGGGCATCGCCGCCGGCGAATTCCATCCCCAGCCGGTGCAACTGACGGCCGCCTGCCTGGTCGGCGCGATCGCCGAGGCGTTGATCGGACCGCTCTCGCCGCCGGCCCGTGCAGCGCGGGATGCGGGTGATTCCACGATTTCCCTGGAGGACGTCAGCGACGCCCTCGTGAACTTCTGCCTGCGCGCCGTCGGTGCGCACACGCCTGTCCCGCCCACGCCTGCAAAGGAGGACCAGCCATGAACCTGCACCAGTACGCCGAAACCCACGAAGTGACCAACCAGGTGCCGCCGCTGGATGGCGCCAACCTCTATCGCATCGACCTGCCGCTGCAGGAGTGGGTGCGTCGCTTCGGCGGCGGATTCGCCGAGCAGAAGCTCGACGCCTATGGCGCGCTGGCCGGTGGTCCGCTGATGGCGGCGGGCTTCCTGGCCAACGAGAACAAACCGGTATTCAAGTCCCATGACCGCTACGGCCACCGCGTCGATCTCATCGAGTTCCACCCGGCCTACCACGAGCTGATGCGTGCCTCCATCGAGGCTGGTATCCCGTCCATGCCCTGGACCGATCCGCGCGCTGGCGCCCACGTCGCCCGCGCCGGCCTCAGCTACCTGCATAGCCAGGCCGAAGCCGGCACCGGTTGCCCGCTGACCATGACCTTCGCCAGCGTGCCCGCCATCCGCCTGCAAGCGGACATCGCCGAGAAGTGGCTGCCGAAGATCCTTTCCACCGAGTACGACCCACGCAACCTGCCCATCGAGCAGAAGGCCGGCGCCACCATCGGCATGGCCATGACCGAGAAGCAGGGCGGCACCGACGTCCGCGCCAACACCACACGTGCTTATCCGGTGGGCATTCCCGGTCCGGGCCAGGCCTACGAGTTGGTCGGCCACAAGTGGTTCTGCTCGGCGCCGATGTGCGACGCCTTCCTCACCCTGGCCTACACCGACAAGGGCCTGACCTGCTTCCTGCTGCCGCGCCACCGCCCGGACGGCACTCGCAACGAGTTCTACATCCAGCGCCTGAAGAACAAGCTGGGCAACTGGTCCAACGCGTCCAGCGAAGTGGAATACCGTGGCGCGCTGGCCTGGATGGTCGGTGAGGAAGGACGCGGCGTGCCGACCATCATCGAAATGGTTGCCATGACCCGCTTCGACTGCATGATCGGCTCCAGCTCGCTGATGCGCCAGGCGCTGACCCAGGCCGCGCACCACTGCGCCTACCGCCAGGTCGGCGGCCGCGTGCTGGCCGAGCAACCGCTGATGCAGAACGTGCTGGCCGACCTCGCCCTGGAAAGCGAAGCCGCACTGGCCCTGACCATGCGCATGGGCCGCGCCCTGGACCACCTGCACGACGACCAGGAAGACAAGTTCGCCCGCCTGGTGACCGCCGTGGGCAAATACTGGATCTGCAAGCGCGCCCCCGCGATGATCAACGAAGCCGCCGAATGCCTGGGCGGTGCTGGCTACGTCGAGGACACCATCCTCCCGCGCCTGTACCGCGAAGCGCCGGTCAACTCCACCTGGGAAGGCTCGGGCAACGTGCAGTGCCTGGACGTGCTGCGCGCCCTGTCCAAGGAGCCTGGCGTGCTCGACGCACTGTTCGCCGAACTCGGCGACGGCCACGGCGATGCGCGACTGGCCTCGTTTATCGGCAACCTCAAGGCGTCCTTCGCCGACACCCAGGACATCCAGTACCGCGCCCGCCAACTCACCGAAAACGTCGCCGTCGCCCTGCAGGCCAAGCTGCTGCTGGAGGCGGGCAACTCGGTGGTTTCCGACGCCTTCATCGCCAGCCGCCTGGACGACGGCGGCCGCGTCTACGGCACCCTGCCGCGCGGAGTGGATGTGGAAGCGCTGGTGGCACGGGCGACGCCGCATCTGGCGTAAGGAAATTTCGGTAGAAATTTTCGGGTTGAAAAAAGACCTATGGATCAATAGGTTGCTGGAAGAGTGTTCCCCGCGTATGCGGGGATGAACCGTCGAGATCCCAGGGTTCCTCGACAGCGGTCGAGTGTTCCCCGCGTATGCGGGGATGAACCGCCGCTGGCGAAGGCGTGGTTGCTGTGTGAGAAGTGTTCCCCGCGTATGCGGGGATGAACCGGTCTACGACGCAGCCCAGTCCCTGGCCCACATGTGTTCCCCGCGCTTGCGGGGCTGAACCGCACCCGCCACAACATATTTCTGTCATCAGGTTGATTTAACCCTCCCGCTCGTCCTGCCAGCACGAAATCTGTCATCCCCTTCCGCCACGGAAGCAGGCAAGATGGAGCTGATCGTTCAGACAGGATGCCCACCATGACTCTCTCGACTGGCGATGACTTCTTCGTCGCCCAGACCGCCGAAGAGGCCGTCGATCAACTGGCCGTGCTCCACGAGCGCGCCACCGGCGCCCTGAACCAGGCGCTGAAGCGGTACCTGAAGGACCGCGAAGTCCCCGACGCGCAGCAGCGCGAACAATTCCGCTACCCGCTGCTGCGGGTGACCTACCTGTGCCAGGGCGAAGTGCCATCTACCACCCGCGCCTACGCCAAGGTCCAGGTACCCGGCACTTACGCCGTGACCATCACCCAGCCCAAGGCCTTCCGCAAATACCTGCTCGAGCAGCTGCGTCCGTTGATGGAAGACTTCACCGTGCGGGTGGAAGTCGGCGTCAGCCAGCAGAACATTCCTTACCCCTACGTGGTGGAAAGCGGCGACGAGCTGGGCGGTTCCGGCGTGACCGCCGCCGAGTTGGCGCGGGTTTTCCCCAGCACCGACTTGTCGGCCACGTCCGACGGCGTGGCCGATGGCCTGTACGAGTGGGAGAACGCCGACCCGATGCCGCTGGCGCTGTTCGATGCCGCGCGCACCGATTTCTCCCTGCGCCGCATGGTGCACTACACCGGCAGCGACTGGCGCCATGTGCAGCCGTGGATCCTGCTGACCAACTACCACCGCTACGTCGACCAGTTCATCCACCTGGGCCTTGAGCGCCTGCGCGATGACCCGCGCTTCGTGCGCATGGTGTTGCCGGGCAACGTGATCATCGAGCGCGGCACCGATGCCGGCGAGGCCAACGCCATCGTCGCCAGCGTCGAGTGGCATCGATTCCAGATGCCGGCCTACCACCTGATCGCCGAGGACGGCGATGGCGTGACATTGGTGAACATCGGCGTCGGCCCGTCCAACGCGAAGAACATCACCGACCACCTCGCCGTGCTGCGCCCGCACTGCTGGCTGATGGTCGGCCACTGCGGCGGCCTGCGGCAGTCGCAGACCATTGGCGACTACGTGCTGGCGCACGCCTATATGCGCCGCGACGGCATTCTCGACCGCGTGCTGCCGCCGCACATCCCGATCCCGGCGCTGGCCGAAGTGCAGCTGGCGCTGCAGGAAGCTGCCGCGCTGGTCACCGGCGAGCGCGGCGACCAGCTCAAGCGCCGCCTGCGTACCGGCACCGTGCTGACCTACGACGACCGCAACTGGGAGCTGCACTGGGCCCAGGAGCGCCCGCTGATCAACCTGGCGCGGGCCATCGCGGTGGACATGGAAAGCGGCACCATCGCCGCCCAGGGCTACCGCCTGCGGGTGCCCTACGGCACGCTGCTGTGTGTGTCGGATAAGCCGCTGCACAGCGAGATCAAGCTGCCCGGCGCCGCCACGGCGTTCTACCAGCGCGCGGTCAGCCAACACCTGTCGATCGGCATCGCCGCGGTCGACCTGCTGCGCACCCAGCTCAACTCGCTGCACTCGCGCAAGCTGCGCAGCTTCGACGAGCCGCCGTTCCGCTGATCTGCGACATGGCGCGGGGCGATTCACGGTACGGCCGTGGTCGCTCCGTGGCAGCATGAGGAGAGCTGATGGAGAGTTGCCGATGACCGATCCTCGCAAGACCCCGGCGGGCCGTACGCTCGTCCTGCTGGACCTGACCTCCCTGAATGAGCGCGACGACCTGCAAAGCACCGTCGAACTCTGCCGCCGCGCGCTGACGCCATATGGCGAAGTGGCAGCGGTGTGCGTCTGGCCGAAGCTGGTGCATGTGGCCCGTCGCACGCTCAATACCCTGGGTGGACGGGGCGTGAAGGTCGCCAGCGTGTGCAACTTCCCGGCTGGCAATGCTTCACTGGCGGATGTGGTAGAGGAAGTGCGCAAGACCCTCGCTGAAGGTGCCGACGAGATCGATCTGGTCTATCCCTGGCGCAAGCTCAAGGCTGGCGAGGCAACTGGCGCGGTGGAGCTGATCCGCACCTGCAAGACGCTGTGCGGGCCGTACCACCGGCTCAAGGTGATCCTGGAAACCGGCGAACTCGCGGACCCGGATCTGATCCGCGCCGCTTGTCGAGAAGCCATCGCCGGCGGCGCCGACTTCCTCAAGACCAGCACCGGCAAGGCGACGGTGAACGCCACGCCGGATGCCGTACGGGTGATGCTGGAATGCATTGAGGAGACGGGCGGCAAGATCGGACTCAAGGTGTCCGGCGGGCTGCGCACGCTGGCCGATGCCCAGGTCTATCGAGCGCTGGTGGAGGAGCGTTTCGGCACCGACTGGGCCACTCCGGAGCATCTGCGTTTCGGGGCTTCCTCGCTGCTCGATGACCTGCTGCGCGAGCTGGGCGCCGGGGCCAAGCCCACCTCCACGCGCAGCTATTGAACGACGCGCGTTGACGCAACCCGAGGCGGGCCTAGAATGCTCGCCTCGCGCGCCGCGGGGAACCGTGGCGCGCCCCTCCGGTCGGACCTTCGCCGACCTCTTTCGCTGGTGATTGCATGCCTTTCCGCGCCCCCTCGCACCTGACCAATCCCTTGCGCCGCTTCGCCCGCCGCCTGGTGGAAAACGGCTCGCCCGAAGTCGCCGCGCCGCTTCCGCTGCCCGATAGCATCGCTGGCGAGCCCTGGTTCTCGGTCGGCAAGGCAGTGGAAGGATTGGGTGGTGAGCGCGTGGATGGCTGGTGCCTGGAAGAGTGGCCGGGGCTCGCCTTGCGTGCCCGCTTCAGCGCCTGCTGGCGCGATGCCCAGGGGCGCCTGTGGAACGTGCTGCCGGGTGGCGAGGCCATCGCCTTCCTGCCCGACCCGAAGCGTCGCTACGAAGGCGTGCCGCTGGCTGAGCAGTTGCATGCGCTGGAGCGCGACGAGTTGCTGGAGGATTACCTCTGGCTCAGCCGTGAGCTGAGCAAACCGCAGATGGACGACGAGCGTCGGGAAGTCCGCGAATCCATGCGCCAGCGCCTGGAAAGCTGGCTGGAGCTGGGCGGGCGAGGCGACAAGCCGTGCCCGTGCACCAGCGGCAAGCGTTATCGCAATTGCTGCAGCAAGCGGGTTCGCGAGAACTGAGACTGTTCTTCGTGGGAGCGAGTTTGCTCGCGATCTTTTGAGGCATCGGTGCGGGCGCCGAGCGATCGCGGACAAGGTCCGCTCCTACAGGGCATCGGCGCGGGGGCCACCTTGACCCTGGCTGGGGTGAGGGGAATGCATTGGCACGGGCTTACCTGAAGGTCCTACCCAGTGCCGACCGTAGGAGCGGACCTTGTCCGCGACAGCTCGCAGCTACAGAGAGGCATCCGGCATCGGCGGAACCAGCCACTGTTCGCCCGGCTTCGGCGCGCGGAAGCGTTCCGGGGCCACGCCGCGCTGTTGCAGTGCCACGGCCAGGTCGCTGACCGGCGTGAACTGGCCTTCGTCGCTCAGGCGGAAGGTGCCGAAGTGGATCGCCATGCTGCACTGCGAATCCAACTGCTGGTGCGCCTGCACGGCGTCGTCCGGGTTCATGTGGTGGTGGCGCATGAACCAGCGCGGCTCGTAAGCGCCGATGGGCAGGGCGGCGAAGCGCATTGGACCGAAGCGCTGATGCATCAGGCCGAATTCCTCGCCCAAACCGGTATCGCCGGGGAACAGCACGGGGCCATCCGGTGATTCCAGCACGAAGCCCATCCACAGGGTGCGGTTGGTGTCGCGCCGCGAGCGCGCCGACCAGTGTTGTGCCGGTACGCCGGTCAGCAGCATGCCTTCGGGCATCGGCAGGCTCTGCCACCAGTCCAGTTCGACGATGTCCTTGAAGCCGCAGGCGTGGATCAGCTCGCCGTTGCCCAGTCCGGTCACGACCTTCGCGCTGGGGAATCGCTGAGCCAAGGCTTGCAGGCTGCCGATGTCGAGGTGGTCGTAGTGGTTGTGGCTCACCAGGATCAGGTTGATCGGCGGCAGCTCGTCCAGCGCCAGGCCCGGTGGGTGCACGCGCTTGGGGCCGACGAAGCTGAACGGGCTGGTGCGCTCGCACCACAGCGGATCGGTGAGGATGTTCAGGCCGCGGTGCTGGATCAGCAGGGTGGCGTGGTTGATGTAGGTGACGCGCAGTTCGTCGCCTTCGACTCGGGCCGGTGTCTCAGCGCGGGTGTCGCGGCCGGGCTGGGCGAGCCACTCCGCCTGTCGGCCGCGCTCACGCTGCCATTTGAGGAAGGCGCGCAGGCCGTTGTGCGGTTGACGGTCGAGGTTGTGGAAGCGCTGTCCGTCGAAATGAGCGGTCCGCGGGCCCCGGTAACGCGCGCCGAGGCGGCCACTGAGGTTGCGCAGGGTGATCAGCCAGGTGGGGTGGCTCATGGGCGTGCTCTTGCGATCTCTTGCAGTGAGGGCTCGGCACAACCTAGCATGCCGGGCATTCGCCGTACCCCCATCCTCGGTTACCAGTCTTTTCACCATGCCCCGTCCGCCACGTCCCGCCAATCGCCGTCCCGCTCCTCGCCCCGCGCCCCGCCGCGTGGCCAAGGCGCCGCCGGCGCAACCGAAGCTGATCCTGCTGAACAAGCCGTTCGACGTGCTGACGCAGTTTGCCGACAGCGATGGCCGCGCAACGCTGAAGGACTTCGTCGACGTGCCGGGCGTTTATCCCGCCGGTCGGCTGGATCGCGACAGCGAGGGCCTGTTGCTGCTGACCAACGATGGCCGCTTGCAGGCGCGCATCGCCGATCCCAAGCACAAGCTGCCGAAGACGTATTGGGTGCAAGTGGAAGGCGAACCCAGTGACGAACAGCTTGATCAGCTGCGCAAGGGCGTACAGCTCAATGATGGCCCGACGCTGCCGGCCGAGGCGCGGCGGTTGGAGGAGCCTCAGCTGTGGGAGCGCAACCCGCCGGTGCGTTTCCGCAAGTCGGTGCCCACGGCCTGGCTGGAGCTGGTGATCCGCGAGGGTCGCAACCGCCAGGTACGACGGATGACGGCGGCGGTCGGCTTGCCGACCCTGCGCCTGGTGCGCGTGCGTATCGGTCCGTGGCAGCTGGACGGCCTGCAACCGGGACAGTGGCGGGAAGTCAGCCCCGAACTCTGAAGGTCCGGGGCGGGGCGGGCGTCAGAAGCCGCCTTCGAGTCCGGCGACGACCACGGACTTGATCAGGAAGCCAAGTACGCCCAGGCCCAGTGCGAAGAACAGCACCATGGTGCCCATGCGGCCGGCCTTGGACTTCTTGGCGAGGTCCCAGACGATGAAGGCCATGAACAGGATCAGGCCGGTCACCAGGCCATACATCATCCAGTCTTCGAAACTTTCGTTCATTGCTGCTCCTGCCCGGTACGGACGTGTCGCGTGGGGCGCCGGGACTGAGGGTGGTGGTGGAGAAGGCGCGCATTATACGCACCTGGCCCTTTGTTGATCAGAGCCGTTCAGAAATTGACCAGTTCCTCCTGCGCGACGGACGCAATGCCGCGAAACTTCCCGCCGCGGCCGTGCTGGCGGGGAAATTTCCGGTATCGATTTCGTTCGGCGGGACGCAGGGTGCGCTGCTGTGTCGCAGGGGCGCAAGCTCGCTCCTGCAGAAAGCCGATCAGGCGCGCAGGTGATCCAGCGGCAACTCGGTGCTGGCCAGTACGTTGCGCAACACGAAGCTGGATCGAACGCTGGTCACGCCTTCGATACGCGTCACGGTACCGAGCAGGAAGTGCTGATAGTGCTCCATGTCCGGCACCATCACCTTGAGCTGGTAGTCCGCGTCCATCCCGGTCACCAGGCTGCATTCCAGCACTTCGGGGCACTTGCCGATGATCTGCTGGAAATGCTCGAAGCGCTCGGGTGTGTGGCGGTCCATGCCGATCAGGACGAAGGCGGTGAGGCTCAGGCCGAGCTTCTTGCTGTCCAGCAGGGCGACCTGGCGGACTATGTAGCCGTCGTCTTCGAGCTGCTTGACCCGCCGCGAACAGGGGGAGGGCGACAGGCCGATGCGCTCGGCCAGCTCCTGGTTGGAGATGCGCGCATCGCGTTGCAGTTCGGCAAGAATTCGCAGGTCGTAGCGGTCCAGCTTGTCCATGAAAGCCTCGGAAATTAAATGAATTGCGCTTTTGGCGTAATTTTTAGCTGTTTGTTGCTCAGGTGGTGCCTGTCTGAGCAATCTTAGCAATCATTTATCCGCTCTGTCGCCGTACTATTTCTTCCAGATTCACAGCCCGGACATTACGTCCCCCTGCGATCCGCCCAATCAGGCGCTTCGCGGCCCGCCGACCCCACAGGATCGCGCCGGCCACCGGGCTACGCACTGCCCAGAAGGCGGAGCGAGGTGAGCCGGCGCCAACAGCGACGAGCAGGACGAGATTCCGGAAGGGAGGCTGACGAGCCTCCCTTTTTTCTTGCCCGCGATTTCTTCCCGCCGTCTTTACCCTGACTTTACCCAGCGCCTTGCAATGCGGACTCCGCGCCGTGGTCTATGGCATTGTCACATCACTGTTTTCGGCAGGAGCCGAAGTGAGGAATCCATGAAGTCGGGTATCTGGCAGTTCGCCTCGTTGGCTGTGCTTTCCCTGGCGGTGGCCATGCAGACGGCTGCGGCTGCCGGATTTGGCGGTGCGGACGTGCAAGGCGGCGGGCAAGGCCAACCGCCCGCCCAGGGCGGCGGCCAGGGGCGGCCTTCGGGCGGCTCTGGAAACCCAGGCAACGCCGGTAACTCCGGCGGCGGCAAGTTCGGCTCCCACGATGTCCCGAGTAACTCCGGTGGCGGCTGGCAAGGGCGTCCGCCCAGTGGCGGCAACAATGGCCAGTGGCAGGGACGGCCTCCGGGCCAGAACGGCAACAACGATGGCCAGTGGCACGGTCGACCACCGGGCAATAACGGCAACAACGATGGCCAGTGGCATGGTCGTCCTCCGGGCCAGAACGGCAACAATGGCCACAACGGCGGCAACGGCAACCAATGGCAGGGGCAGGGGCAGGGCCGCCCGCCGGGCTATGGCGACAGCCAATGGCAGAACCGCCCGCCCGCCGATCACGACAACAACGGCAAGTTCGGCTCCCATGAGGTGAGCCCGCCGGCCAGCGGCTGGCAGGGTCGCCCGCCGCCCAACCACGGCAACTGGGGCCCGCACCCGTCCTACTGGCGGCCTGGCTACGTCACCGGCAGCATGCCGCCAGGACATTACCGCGTGCCCTATCGCGGCAGCGATTACTACTTCAACGACGGTTACTGGTATCGCCCTTATGGCTCGCGCTACGTGGTGGTAACGCCGCCCTATGGCGTGCGCGTGCGCTACCTGCCGTCCTACGCCGAGCAGGTGTGGATCGGCAGCATCGGCTACTTCCTGGCGGCGGGTACCTACTACCTGTGGCAGGCCAGTTCGCAGGATTACGAAGTGGTGGCGCCGCCCCAGCAACAGCCAGTGGCCGTCGCGCAGACGGGCTACGACGTGATCGCGTATCCGATGTACAACCAGGGTCCGGACCAGCAGGCCCGCGACCGCTACGAGTGCCATGGCTGGGCGGTGCAGCAGAGTGGCTTCGACCCGGCGTCGGCAAGCTACGCGCCGCCGGCTTACGTTGCGGACAACTACCGCCGCGCGCTGGGAGCCTGTCTGAGCGGGCGTGGCTACAGCGTCAACTGATCGTCTCTTTGCCCACTACTTCCTGCGGATCGGCGTGCACCAGCACTTCGGCCCGCGGGAACTCCTTGTGGATCGCCAGCACCGCCTCGTCGCACAGCTGATGCGCCTTCAGCAGCGTCAACGACCCCGGCAGTTCCAGGTGCAGCTGGACGAACCAGTGCGTGCCGGAAATCCGCGTGCGTAGGTCGTGGGCACCGAGCACGCCGGGCACCTCGCGCACCAGTTCGAGCATGCGCGTGCTGACGTCCGGCGGCAGTTCCTCGTCCATCAGCACGGCTACGGACTCGCGGGCGATCTGGAACGAACTCCAGAGGATATAGAAGGCGATGCCCAGGCCGAAGATGGCATCCATCTGCTGCCAGCCGAAGCTTGCCAGCACCAGGGCGACCAGGATGCTGCTGTTGAGCAGCAGGTCGGAGCGGTAGTGCAGGGAGTCGGCGCGGATGGCGTTGGAGCCGGTGATCTTCACCACATAGCCCTGGACCAGCAGGAGGCCGGCGGTGAGCACCAGCGACAGGATCATCACCGCGATGCCCCAGCCGGCGGCTTCCACCGGTTCGGGGTGCTGCAGGCGGTCGATGGCCTGGGCGCCGACCAGCACGGCGCTGACCGCGATGAACAGCGCCTGGGCCAGCCCTGACAAGGACTCCGCCTTGCCATGGCCATAGCGGTGGTCGTCATCCGCCGGGCGGATGGCGTAGTGCACCGCCAGCAGGTTGAGGAAGGACGCGGCGCCGTCGAGTAGCGAGTCGGTAAGGCCAGCCAGCAAGCTGACCGAGCCGCTGAGCCACCAGGCGATGGCCTTGGCGACGATCAGGGTGGTCGCGACGCCGAGCGACGCAAAGGTCGCCAGCCGCATGAGGTGGGCGTGGCTGGCGTGCTTGAGCATCAGCTGTCCAGGCGATTGGGCAGGAAGTAGATGTAGTCCAGCAGCGGCGCCTTGTGGCCGAGCGCGGTGATCGCCGCGCTCATCTGCCCGCGGTGGTGGGTGCCGTGGTTGACCAGGTGCTGGACGATGTTCGCCAGGCTCTGGCGGTGTTCCTGCCCGGCCATGTTGCGGTAGTCCAGCTGGGTGCCGAGGGTAGCGTCGCTCTGCTTGCTCAGCCACAGGCGCCAGGCGCCGACGCCGTCATTGAGGAAGTCGGCGAGGCCGGCGCGATCAGGCGCCGCCTCGGCGTCGAGCCGCTCGAACTGCCAGGGCTCGCGCTGCACACGGGCGAACCAGATGCGATCGACCACCGCGAGGTGGTTGAGGGTGCCGTGCAGGCTGTCGAAGAACAGCCCGCGCGGCGCGCGGTAGGCCTCTTCATCCAGGGGCGCGACGGCCTCCAGGATGCGTTCGTAGGCCCACTGGTGGTACGCCAGGAGTTGCTGAAGGTGTGAAGCGAGAGCGCCGTGCATATCAGGCCTCCGGGCGCAGGCCCAGGCTGGCGAGTTGTTGGAGGTCGCCGCTGCGCTGGATCAGACGCGGATCGTCCAGGGGCAGGCTGCGACCGGTTTCACGCTCGAGGATCGCCTTGAGTTTAGCCTTGTCCACGGTGCCGTCTTCACCCACGGCATCCTTGAGCTTTTCCGGCGCGACGGAGTACTTCGCATCGGGCAGATAGATCGCGCCGGTAGCGAAGTCTACGCCGAAGGCGATCAGGCCCGGGATGACGTAGAACAACAGTCCGATGGCATCGAAGGCGACGATGGCCGGGTCGATTCGGCCATCGATCTGGCCGCGGCGGTCGGGATAGAACAGGGTGCCGCAGGCGGTCAGCTGGCTGAACAGGGCGGCGCTCAGAACGGCGCAGGACACACGGGTGGCAAGACGCATGAAAAAACCTCCGGGAGGATGATGCGGACAACTATAACAACGAGTCCTGAACGGCTGCTGGCAGTTTCGCACTAGCCAGCGTTCTCGTTGCTTCTATGACTGCTGAGTTGGCATCGCGGTTCGCCCGTTATAATCGCCGCCGCCCGCGTAATCCGGGTTACCGCCTTATGAAATTCGAGTTCCAGGAGCCGGCATGAACGCCCTTCCCATCGACAGCGTCCTTCCCGCCCTGCGCCAGGCCCTGGCCGCGCGCCACGAGGTGGTGCTGGAAGCGCCTCCCGGCGCCGGCAAGACTACCCGCGTGCCGCTGGCGCTGCTGGGCGAGGCGTGGCTGGCCGGGCAGTCGATCCTGATGCTGGAACCGCGCCGCCTGGCTGCCCGTGCCGCCGCCGAGCGGCTGGCCAGCGAACTGGGGGAGAAAGTCGGCGAGACCGTCGGCTACCGCATCCGCCTGGACAGCAAGGTCGGCCCGAAAACACGTATCGAAGTGGTCACCGAAGGCATCCTTGCCCGCCGCCTGCAGGACGACCCGGCTTTGGAAGGCGTGGGGCTGGTGATCTTCGACGAATTCCACGAGCGCTCCCTGGATGCCGATCTGGCCTTGGCGCTGACCCTCAACGGTCGCGCGCTGCTGCGCGACGAGCCGCCGCTCAAGGTGCTGGTGATGTCGGCGACGCTGGAGGGCGAGCGTCTGTCCGCACTGCTGGACGACGCGCCAGTGGTGCGCAGCGAGGGGCGCATGTTCCCGGTGGATATCCGCTGGGGCCGTCCGTGGCAGGCCGGTGAGTTCATCGAGCCGCGCGTGGTGCAGACGGTCCAGCAGGCGCTGGCCGACGAATCCGGCAGCCTGCTGGTGTTCCTGCCCGGCCAGGCGGAAATTCGCCGCGTTGCCGAGCAACTGGGCGAGGCGTTAGCCGGCCGCGCCGATATCCTCATCTGCCCGCTGCATGGCGAGCTTGAGCTGGACGCCCAGCGCGCCGCCATCGAGCCCGCGCCAGCGGGCAAGCGCAAGGTGGTGCTGGCGACCAACATCGCCGAGACCAGCCTGACCATCGACGGGGTGCGCGTCGTGGTGGACGCCGGGCTGGCACGGGTGCCGCGTTTCGATCCGGGCAGCGGCATGACACGCCTGGACACCCAGCGTATCTCCCGCGCCTCCGCCACCCAGCGTGCCGGCCGTGCCGGACGACTGGAGCCGGGCGCCTGTTATCGCCTGTGGTCCGAGGCGCAACACGATCAACTGCCGGCGTACGGCGCGGCGGAAATCCTTCAGGCGGACCTTGCCGGTCTCGCCCTGCAACTGGCGCGCTGGGGCGTCGCCCCGCAGGAACTGGTCTGGCTCGATCTGCCGCCTGCCGCCGCTTATGCGCAGGCTCAGGACCTGCTGGAGCGCCTCGGTGCGCTGGCCTCCCGCGCCGGCGGCGGCAGCTTGACCGCGCATGGCCAAGCCATGGCCGAGGTGCCGGCGCATCCGCGAATCGCCCATCTGCTGTTGCGCGGCCATGCGCTGGGACTAGGGCAATTGGCCTGTGATCTGGCCGCCCTGCTGGGCGAGCGCGACATCCTGCGCGGCAACGACGCCGACCTGCACCACCGCATCGCTCTGCTGGCCGGTGAGCAGAACGGCCCGCGCGCCAGCCGTGGCGCGGTGCAGCGGGTTCGCCAGCTGGCGCGGCAGTTCAAGGGTTACCTGCGTGGACCGGCCCGCGAACCGGTGAGCGATCCGGATCATCCGCGCTGGCTCGGTGGCCTGCTGGCCTTCGCCTACCCGGACCGTATCGCCCGCCAGCGTCGCGCGGGTGGCGGCGAATACCGCCTGGCCAACGGTCGCGCCGCGCTGTTCGGCGAGCCGGATGCGCTGATGAAGGAAGCCTGGTTGGTGATCGCCGACCTCGGCAGCCGCCAGGGCCAGCGCGAGGAGCGCATCTACCTGGCGGCGGCGCTGGAGCCGGCGCTGTTCGAAACGATCCTGGCCGAGCAGGTCAGCGTCCACGACGAGCTGGACTGGGACGAGCGCGAAGGAGTGCTGCGCGCCGAGCGTCAGCGCAAGGTCGGTGAACTGGTGCTGTCCACCGAGGCGCTGCCCAACCTCGATGCCGAGGCGCGCAGTCGCGCTCTGCTCGGCCTTGTGCGGCGCAAGGGCTTGGAGCTGCTGCCGTGGACACCGGAGCTGCGCCAATGGCAGGCGCGCATCGCCTTGCTGCGCCGGCTCGATCTGGAAGGCAAAGGAGAGAGCGAATGGCCGGACGTCAGCGACGCCGCGCTGCTGGCTTCGCTGGAGGATTGGCTACTGCCCTACCTGGGCAAGGTCTCGCGGTTGTCGCACTTCGCCAACCTGGAGCTGGCCGGGATTCTCCATGCGCAGCTGCCCTGGCCACTGCCGCAACGCCTGGACGAGCTGGCGCCGCGCTCGCTGCAGGTGCCGTCCGGCTCGAACATCCGCCTGGACTACAGCGAGTTCCCGCCGGTGCTGGCTGTGCGGTTGCAGGAGCTGTTCGGCCTCGCCGATACGCCGCGCATCGCCCAGGGCCGCGTGGCGGTGAAGTTGCACCTGCTTTCTCCGGCGCAGCGGCCGGTGCAGGTGACGCAGGACCTGGCCAACTTCTGGCGCAGTACCTATGCCGAAGTGAAGAAGGACCTCAAGGGTCGCTATCCGAAGCATTACTGGCCGGATGACCCGTTGATCGCCGAGCCCACGGCGCGGGCGAAGCCGCGCAAGGGGTAGGGGCGCAGCGATGGCTTGCCCTCACCCCAGCCCTCTCCCTCAGGGAGAGGGGGCAGCCCGAGCCGGCTGAGACCTTGGTTTCCTCCTGCACCGAACGGTTCCCTCGCACGCTTGAGGTGCGGGGGCGTGTAGCCAGGGTTAGGGTGAGGGGCTCTTTATCTTGTGGGGGCAACTGTCTTCTTCAGGGAGGTCCGTACCGACGCATCCCCCTCACCCCAGCCCTCTCCCTCAGGGAGAGGGGGCAGCCCGAGCCGGCTGAGACCTTGGTTTCCTCCTGCACCGAACGGTTCCCTCGCACGCTTGAGGTGCGGGGCGTAGCCAGGGTTAGGGTGAGGGGCTCTTGATCTTGTGGGGGCAACTGTCTTCTTCAGGGAGGTCCGTACCGACGCATCCCCCTCACCCCAGCCCTCTCCCTCAGGGAGAGGGGGCAATCCGAGCCGGCTGAGACCTTGGTTTCCTCCTGCACCGAACGGTTCCCTCTCCCTCAGGAGCGGGGCGCGCGCCCAGGGTTAGGGTGAGGGCTCTTGATCTTGTAGGAGCGGATTCATCCGCGATGCTCTTGCGCGGCACGGAATCGATCGCGGACGGAGTCCGCTCCTGCGCAATGCCGCCCCGCGAAACCCTGCTCAGGGCAACTTCATCTCGTATCCCGCCGCCTGCAATTCGTCGTAGGCGTGGTCCAGTTGGACCCGCAGCGCTTCGGCGTCCGGCGCTCGGCGCGAGACGATCAGTTTGGTCGGCACGCTGTAGAGGTGGTCGAAGGCCAGCGGCACCATGTTCAGTTCGCGCTGAGCCTGTTCCACCGGGGTCTGGTAGTCGATGAGGAAATCGCCGCGTCCGCGTTCGAGCATCTGCAGCGCGGCGGTGTGCGTGCTGGTGCGGTGCAGTTCGAGCTTCAGCGCCGGGTCGGCCAGCAGGTCGGTGATCGGCCGCCAGTAGCTGTAGCCGCTGATCAGGATCACCCGGCTGCCGGTGAGGCCTTCGGGCATCTTCGGCGATGGGCGCGAGGGCAGGTGATAGAGGTTCAGCTCGACGTGGCCCAGCGTGCGCTCGCATTCCAGCGTGCTACCGGCCAGTTCCTGTTTGCCAGGCGCGCCGGCCCAGAGCTGCACGCTGCCATCCTGCAACCCCAGGTACAGGCGGGCGCTGGGCAGCGGGCGGAAATCCGCACGGTAGCCGGCCTTGAGCAGGATGCGCCGGACCATCTCGGCGCCGCTGCCGCGCGTGCTGCCGTCCGGGGCTGTGTAGGTGTAGGGAGGGAATTCGTAGTAGCCCACGGTCAGCGCCGGCAACGGACGCGGCAGGCGGTCGGCGAGTGTGGGACGCTCCACGGCGGTGGCATGGAGGCAGAGGAGGGCGAGGGTCAGCCCGGCGAGGCGGCTCAAATGCATGGATGGCCTGGGATGCTCGTTATAGTTTTTGTTCGAAGCGAGCCGAGCATGCGGCCGCCGTGCCGCGCTTGTCCAGATTTGCCCGCGCAGGACGTGCAGCCGGTCGAAATGTGCCGCTCAGTGCGGCAGCAGGAAGCGCGCCGCCAGCGGCAGGTGGTTGGAGATTCGCAGGGTGTCGCTGCGCCGCACTCCCGCCTCGACCCGGCTCAGGCTGGGGCTGTGGATCAGGTAGTCGAGGGTGCGGTCGGGCTTGTGTACGCGCGGGTCGTTGGGGAAGTGGGTGTACCAGTTTTCCTGGTCGGCGCCGCTGGACTCCTCCACCGCCGGGATGACCGGGAAACGCGCCGCCAGCAGGTTCAGCTCGCTGTTGGCGCGGTACGGCGCGCGCAGGACTTCCGGCAGGTACGGGTACTGGCCCAGCGGCAGCAGGCCGAGATCACCACCCAGCAGCCAGGGGCGTCCGGCGGCCTGCAGGGTGCTCAGGTGCGCCTCGACGGCCTCGACCTGGCGCTGCGGGGTGTCGTCGCCGTTGGGCCGTTGCAGCCAGGTGTTGACCACGCTGAGCTGGCCGCCGCCACGGATCGGCAGGTTGCTCTGCAGCATTGCCGGTTGCGGGGCGAACAGGCGCAGCAGCGGGATCGACGAGCGCTGTGGCAGGGCGATGCGCTCGCCACCGGTGATCTGGAAGCGGCTGAAGGTCACCAGCTTGCGCCCGGCGCTGCCGAATACGTGGGGGTTGGGATCGAAGCGCGCCTTCCAGTCGAAGGTGGCGGCGGAACAGGGATAGAGGTCGGCCAGGCGGTCGCCGATCAGCGCCTGCTGGTCCTGCTTGCCGGTGGCGGCGGCGCCGTCGTCGACTTCCTGCAGCAGCACGATGTCCGGCGCTTCGTCGCGGATCACCCGCACGACCTCGTCGAGGCTGTAGGCGATGTCCTCGGCGCTGGGGCTGTCGTCCGGGCCGGTGGTGTCGGGCAGGTCGTCCCAGAAGATGTAGCGCTTGCCAGCCAGGTACTGGACGTTCCAGGTCATCACCTTCAATGCCTGCCCCGGTTGCAGCTGCGGCGCCGGCACGCGGCATTGCGCGGCGACGGGTTCGCGTTCGGCGGGGTGCCAGGCCAGCAGCCAGGCGGCAGCGGTGACGGCGAGCAACAGGACGATGAACAGCAGGAACAGGATTCGTCTGGGCAGCGAAGGGCTCATGGGTGACCAGGGGCTATGCTTGTTGGGTCCAGAGGATAGTGTCTGTGACCGCGCATTTCACCTGCGCATTTGCCTCGCGAAGCATCTCGCAACCTTCTGGCCGGTGGCGGGAGAGGCCTCGCGAGGCGACGGGCATAGCTCCGGGAGGTCGCCATGCCACGCAAGTTCTTCGCCCAGCAGATCTATCGGCACAAGGTCGTGCTGGTCAGCGGCGGCTGTTCCGGCATCGGCCGCGCACTGGTGCTGCGCTTCGCCCAGGCGGGCGCGCACCCGGTGATCCTCGACCTCGATCAGTCCGCCCTGGATAGCCTGGTGCAGCACCTGCGCGAGCACCTGGGCGTCGAAGCCCTCGGCCTGCGCTGCGACATCGCCGACACCGAGTCGGTGCAGCGCAGCGTGGCGCTGGCCATCGAGCGCTTCGGCGGTATCGATGTGCTGGTGAACAACGCCGGCATCACCCACCGCAGCCTATTCATCGAGACGGAGCTGGCGGTGTTCCGCCGGGTGATGGCGGTGAATTTCTACGGCGCGCTGCATTGCACCCAGGCGGCATTGCCCAGCCTGCTGGAGCGACGCGGGCAGATCGTCGTGCTGAGTTCGCTGACCGGCTTTGCGCCATTGCTCTACCGCAGCGCCTACAACGCCAGCAAGCATGCGCTGCACGGGTTGTTCGACACGCTGCGCATGGAGCTGGACGGTACCGGCGTGGCGATCACCCTGGCCTGTCCCGGATTCACTGCCACCGACCTGCGCAAGAATGCGCTGGTGGGCGATGGCTCGGTGATCCGCCAGCCGGCGGTGGTGCTGGGCGCGGAGGTGGCCTCGCCGCGCGACGTGGCCGAGGCGATCTACCAGGGAGCGCTGCAGCGGCGAAGGTTGCTGGTGCTGTCCAACGTCAATTGGCGGGCGCGCATCCTGGCGCGGTTTTTCCCGCGCCTGTTCGAGAAGTTGCTGGTGCCGAAGATGTCGGGGCTCAGGCCGGGGCACTGACCATTGTTGTTAGGGCAGTGTTTTCTTTCGGGGAGCTCTGTGCCCGTGCTTTCCCCTCACCCCAGCCCTCTCACGGAGGGAGAGGGGGCCGAATGTGCCGGCTGACACCATGATTTCATCCTGCGCCGAGCGGTTCCCTCTCCCCCTGGGAGAGGGCTAGGGTGAGGGCCGGGCCGAGCGCAGAAACACCGCTTGGCAACGTAGGGCGCATAACGCCCGCGGCGTTATCCGCCGGTCTGGCGGATAACCCGTTCCGGGTTATGCGCAGTGCGGGGGGCGCATCAATGCGAGTGGCTGTCGAAACCGCCGCCCGCCAGCGACATGTCCCAGAACGACGCCTCGATCTTGTGCCCATCCAGATCACGGATGAAGCAGCCGTAGTACGGGTCGCCATAGAGCGGGCGCGGGCCGGGCGCGCCGTCGTCAGTGGCGCCGGCCGCGATTGCCGCGCGATAGAACGCATCCACCTGCTCGCGGGAGTTGGCCATGAAGCCGAAGTGCGTGCCGTTGCCGACGCCGGCCGGGCGACCGTCGATGGGCTTCTGTACCCAGAACTCCGGGAACTCGCGACCGTAGGCCACTGCGCCGGGGTGCTCCATGATCTGCTGGCAGCCCAGGGTACGCAGGACCGCATCGTAGAAGGCCTTGGCGCGCGGGTAGTCGTTGGTGCCGATGGAAATGTGCGAGATGCAGCTGGGCGGATAGCTCGGTTGGTCGCTCACGGGAGACTCCGGTGATAGGCAGAAGACACCAGCGTAGAAGCTCGGCGTGCGGTTTGCCGTGCGATTGGTTGCCGCATTTTGCGGCGCCTCAGCTGTCGCGTTCGGGCAGCAGGATGAAGATGCGGTACGCCGCCACCGTCAGCAGCAACTGGAAGAAACCGCTCAGCGAGTGCAAGGCGACTCCGGCGACCGGCGAGTCCTTGCCGATATCGTTGATCCAGCCTTCGGCGATCCACACCGGCGCGAGAATCGCCAGCGAAGTCACCAGCACCAGGAAGAAGTGCCCGGTGGTCAGGCGGAAGCTCTCGCGCATCGAATCGATGGGAGTCTGGCCGCGCTGCACCAGCAGGAACTCGGAAAATGCCAGTTTGATCATGATGAAGATGCCCGGCAGCACCAGCAGCGACAGGCCCACCACGATCAGCAGCGAGGTGATCGCCGAGAGCAAGGCGAAAGCCGGCCACAGGCGCAGCGCCGCGCTCCACAGTTCGCGCACGCCGCGCTCCGCGCCTTCGCCGGCATCGATCATGTAGAGGATCAGGCTGGCGGTGTAGATCGGATAGAACACCAGGCCCGCGGCCATGCCCCAGGGGGCGAAGTTCTGCGAGCCGGCGGCGAGGTTGATCTGCTGCTGGACCAGCGTCTCGATGACGATCCACGGCAGGCACAGCGGCACCAGGGTGCCCACGTGGCGGGAGAAGAAATACCAGGTGTCGCGAAGGATGGAGAGGGGATTCATCAGTAACCCGATACTGTCCGAGGGCTTCGACTCTAACTTAAGCAAACCCTCAGATAGAAGGCGCGAGAATTCTGCGACCGGAACTTGTTTTTTTCCGACCTGATCCAATGTTCGAAGGGCAAGCAACCTTGCTCGAACCACCCGCTCACTCGAGGCCCGCCATGAATTCCGAAGAGCAATCCCTGATCGATGGTCTGTTCACCCGCCTGCGCGACGCCGAGGCGCAGACCGCGCCGCGCGATCCCCAGGCCGAGGCGCAGATCAACCAGCACCTGGTACAGCAGCCTGCCGCGCCGTACTACATGGCCCAGGCGATGCTGATCCAGGAGGCGGCGATCAAGCGTCTGGACCAGCGCGTCAAGGAACTCGAAGCCCAGGCCCAGCAAAGTCGCCCCAGCAGTGGCGGCTTCCTCGCCGGTCTGTTCGGCGGCGGCCAGAGCCAGGAGCAACGCCCGGCGCAGCCGCAGCAGCGCCCGGACGGCTGGGGTCAGACGCGCTTTTCCCAACCCGGCGGCGGCAATGCGAACTACGCCAGCAATCCCACCAGCAACCCGAATGATTGGCGCCCGGCCCAGGCTCCGGCGGCCCAGGCGGCGCCGCAAGGTGGCGGCTTCCTGCGTGGCGCGCTGCAAACCGCGGCCGGTGTGGCGGGCGGCGTGATGGTGGCGAACGCGCTGACCAGCCTGTTCCACAGCAGCCAGCCGCAGGAAATCGTCGAAGTGATCCAGGAGCAGCCGGTACAGCCGGAGCCCTCGAGCTTCAATGATTCGCTGCCGGACGACTCCCTGCAGAACGGCGATCGCTATGCCGACAACGGTTTCAGCGATGCCAATTACGACGACAGCGGCAGCTTTGGCGACGATTCGGGCTTCTTTGGCGGCGACGACGGCGACATGTTCAGCTGAGCCGCCCGCCCGCCGGGACTGGCGGGGGCGCGCCGCTGTGCCGATAATGCGCCCCCGCTGTTCGAGTCCCGGAGCCACCGTTGAAGACCATCGCCCTGTTCGCCGACGTGCAGAACCTCTACTACACCGTGCGTCAGGCCTACGGCTGCCACTTCAACTATGCCGCCCTGTGGGCCGAGCTGAGCGCCCAGGGCACCATCGTCCAGGCCTACGCCTACGCCATCGACCGGGGCGATGCCCGGCAGCAGCAGTTCCAGCAGATCCTGCGCAAGCTCGGCTTCACCGTGAAGCTCAAGCCCTACATCCAGCGCGCCGACGGCTCGGCCAAGGGCGACTGGGACGTGGGCATCACCATCGACATCCTCGACGCCGCACCGAACGTGGACGAAGTCGTGCTGGCTTCCGGCGACGGTGACTTCGACCTGCTGCTCGACCGCGTCCGCGCCGGCGGTACCGATGCCACCGCCTACGGCGTGCCGGGCCTCACCGCCCAGGCGCTGATCCGCGCGGCCAGCCGCTACGTGCCCATCGAAGGCGCGCTGCTGCTGCGTTCCTGAGCCTTGCGGCTACAATGCCGCCCATTCCGAATTCGTATTGCGAGCGCTCCATGACCTTCGCCACCCTCGGCCTGATCGATCCCCTCCTGCGCGCCCTCGACGGGCTCGGCTACCAGAACCCGACGGCGGTCCAGGCCCAGGCCATTCCGGCCGTGCTCAAGGGCCGCGACCTGCTCGCCGCCGCCCAGACCGGTACCGGCAAGACCGCCGGCTTTGCCCTGCCGCTGCTGCAGAAACTGCTGCACGAAGGCCCGCAAGTAGCGGCCAACTCGATCCGCGCGCTGGTGCTGGTGCCGACCCGTGAACTGGCCGAGCAGGTCCACGAAAGCTTCCGCGCCTACGGCCAGCACGTGCCGCTGCGTACCGCTGTGGCTTACGGCGGAGTGAGCATCAACCCGCAGATGATGAAGCTGCGCAAGGGCGTCGACGTGCTGGTGGCCACGCCCGGCCGCCTGCTCGACCTGTACCGGCAGAACGCCCTGAAATTCACCCAGCTGCAGGCCCTGGTGCTGGACGAAGCCGACCGCATGCTCGACCTGGGCTTCGCCCGCGAGCTGGACGAAGTCTTTGCCGCGCTGCCCAAGCGCCGGCAGACCCTGCTGTTCTCCGCGACCTTCTCCGACGCTATCCGCCAGATGGCCCGCGAGCTGCTGCGCGACCCGCTGACCATCGACGTGGCGCCACGCAACACGGCGGCGAAGACGGTGAAGCAGCACCTGGTCACCGTCGACAAGAAGCGCAAGGCCGAGCTGTTCCTCCACCTGATGCGCGAGCAGGGCTGGCGCCAGGCCCTGGTGTTCGCCAAGACCCGCAAGGGCGTCGACGAACTGGTTGGCCTGTTGCAGAAAGAAGGCATCCGCGCCGACTCGATCCACGGTGACAAGCCGCAGCCGTCCCGCCTGCGCGCGCTGGCGCGGTTCAAGGCCGGCGATGTGGACTTCCTCATTGCCACTGACGTTGCCGCGCGCGGCCTGGATATCGAGGAAATGCCGCTGGTGGTCAACTTCGACCTGCCCATCGTCCCCGAAGACTACGTGCACCGCATCGGCCGTACCGGCCGCGCCGGCGCCAGCGGGCAGGCGATCTCGCTGGTCTGCGCCGACGAAGTGCAGCAGCTGGCGGCCATCGAGACGCTGATCGGCCAGACCCTGCAGCGCCAGGAAGAAGATGGCTTCGAGGCGGAACACCGGGTGCCCGTCACCGCCCCTGGCGGCCAGATCACGAAGAAGCCGAAGAAGCCCAAGCAACCCAAGGTGCCGGAAGGCAAACCGGGCAAGGTCCACCTGGGTTCGCTGCTGGACGACAAGCCGCAGGTCAAGGCGGTGCGCAAGGCGCCGGGCTTCGGTCTTGGCGGCAAACCGGCAGGCGGCAAGTCTCCTTCCGGCAAGTCGCCTGCTGGAAAGCCGGGCGGCAAGGGCGGTCGTCGGCCCTGAGCCGTTAAGGCGCGCGCCTGCTTCATCGCGGTGCGCCGCCAAGGGCTGATTCGGGGCTGTCTCCAGGCTCGGCGGGGCCTTGCGGGGTGTGGCGCAAAAGCTGCATTTCCGTGTGGAATCCCGAACGCCTATAGTGTGCCCATCGCGCACACAACAAGAACGACAGCCCATGCGCCACAAGGAACTCAAAGCCTGGACCGGCGGAGTCGCCCATCTGCTCTCGCTGGCCCCCGGTCGCCCGCGCCTGCTCGGCCTCAGCCAGTGGCTGCAGCAGGTCTGTGCGGTGGATAACTTCGTGCTCTTCGTCTACGAAGGCAACCACCGGCCGCTGGACCTGTTCGACACCTTCCCGGCCGACGTCCGTCACGTCTACGTCGAGGACTACCAGGTTGGCCCCTACCTGCTCGATCCCTTCTACCTCGCCTGTACCCGCCACCAGGCGCCGGGGCTGTGGCGCCTGCGACAGTTCGCGCCGGACCACTTCTACCTGGGCGAGTACTACCAGACCTACTACCAGCAGACCGGCCTGACCGAGGAGATCGCCTTCTTCGTCGACCTGGCCGACGGC
Source organism: Pseudomonas sp. PDNC002 (assembly GCF_016919445.1). Classification (NCBI taxonomy): domain Bacteria; kingdom Pseudomonadati; phylum Pseudomonadota; class Gammaproteobacteria; order Pseudomonadales; family Pseudomonadaceae; genus Pseudomonas; species Pseudomonas sp. PDNC002. Next base: position 2,011,322 of record NZ_CP070356.1, read on the forward strand.
GCCACCGCCGTGCTCTCGCTGATGCGCAAGGCCTCCAGCCCCGCCTACAGTCGCGACGAGATGCAACTGCTCGAATGCGCGCGGCCGGTGGTCGAGCAGGTGGTGCGCGAGGCCTGGGAGCTGCGCCGCGCGCAACCGCGCCCGGCGCAGGACCTGGACTACCAGATCCGCGAGGCCTTCGACCAGTTCGGCGCCCAGTTGCTCACGCCCCGCGAGCAGGAGATCGTCCAGCTGCTGCTGCGCGGCCACTCCAGCGCCTCGGTGGCCGAGCAGCTGGATATCAGCCCCGGCACGGTGAAGATCCATCGCAAGAACATCTACGCCAAGCTCGGCATCGGCAGCCAGTCGGAGCTGCTCGGGCTGTTCATCCGCGAGCTGGCGGGGCGCGATGCGGCGGGTGGGATGCGCGCGGTGGGGTGAGCAGACCTCCGGCGAAATCCGTGCCACGCTCTTCCCCTCACCCCAACCCTCTCCCAGAGGGAGAGGGGGCCGTCCGTGCCGGCTGAAGCAAAGGTTTCATCCTGCACCGAACGGTCCCCTCTCCCGCTCGCGGGAGAGGGTTAGGGTGAGGGGCCTTTGATCTGGTAGACACGATCCAATCCCGCCATCTATCCCCCGAGGGATATATACACCCCGAAAGCCCCATTGCTAGCGTGACCACCAACAAGAACAAGGTGGGAGCGCGGTGATGGAAAGCGGTCAGGATGTCGATATCGAGTTCCGTAACGTGGTCAAACGCTACGGCAGCGTGCCGGCGGTCAACGGGCTGAGCTTCAAGGTGAAGCGCGGCGCTTTCCACTCCTTCCTCGGCAGCTCCGGCTGTGGCAAGACCACCACCCTACGGATGATCGCCGGCTTCGAGCAGCCCAGCGAGGGCGAGGTGCTGCTCGCCGGCCAGGCGGTGGCCGGGGTGCCGGCGCACCAGCGTGCGGTGAACATGGTGTTCCAGCACTACGCGCTGTTCCCGCACCTGACGGTGGCCGAAAACATCGCCTACGGCCTGCGCTACCGCACACCACGCCCGGACCGCGCGCAGCAGCGCCGGATGGCCGACGAAGCGCTGGAGATGGTGCGCCTGTCCGGCTTCGGCACGCGCAAGCCCCACGAGCTTTCCGGCGGCCAGCAACAGCGCGTGGCGCTGGCCCGCGCGCTGGTGAACAAGCCCACCGTGCTGCTGCTCGACGAGCCGCTGGCGGCACTCGACCGCAAGCTGCGCAAGGAGATGCAGTCCGAGCTGCTGCGCCTGCAGCGCGAGGTCGGCATTACCTTCGTGCTGGTCACCCATGACCAGGAAGAAGCGCTGTCCATGAGCGACAGCATCAGCATCATGAAGGACGGCCTGATCATCCAGACCGCTACGCCCGAGGCGCTCTACGAGACCCCGGCGAGCCGCTACGTGGCCGACTTCATCGGCGAGTCCAATCTCTTCGCTGGCACCGTGCGCCGCCTCGACTCTGGCCGCGTGGTGCTGGGCACCCCGGCCGGGCTGGAACTGAGCAGCCCGCCGACACCCACTGGCCCCTCGCTCTCGCCCCAGGCCGAAGGCTGCATCGCCGTGCGCCCCGAGCTGGTCGGTATTGCCGCCGCCGATTCGGAGCTGCAGCGCGATGTGCGCCTGAAGGGCCGGGTCGAGGACCGCATCTACCTGGGCAATCTCACCGAATACCGCGTGCGCACCGATGCCTTCGGCATCGTCTGCGTGCGCGTGCCGCGCAAGGCCGGCGGCGAGGCGGAAGCCTTCGAGCACGGCGCGCCGGTGCAGGTCGGCTGGAACCAGGCCAGCGGCCTGGCCATGGCGCTCTGAACCGGGCTCAGCCCGACGATCCAACCATAACGACAATCAGCAGATAGGCGGGGAGTGACGATGGACAAGAAGAGCTTCATCAAGACGATGCGCAGCTGGGAAAACGGCTCCATCACGCGACGCGACTTTCTCGGCAAGACCGGTCTCGGCCTGGCGATGGCCGTGGTCGCCGCCAACACTCCCGGCCTGCTGACCGGCAAGGCCTACGCGGCCGAGGGCAGCAACATCGGCGACCGCCTGGCCCTGGCCACCTGGCCGAATTACCACAGCCAGGAGAACTTCGACGCCTTCGCCAAGGCCACCGGCGCGCGGGTGCAGATGAACGTATTCGGCTCCAACGAGGAGATGCTCGCCAAGCTGCAGGCCGGCGGCAGCGGCTGGGACGTCTTCGTGCCGACCAACTACACCATCAGCACCTACGTGCAGCTCGGGCTGATCGAGCCGCTGGACCTGTCGCGCATCCCCAACTTCGACCCCAAGGCCTTCGAGGAACGCTTCATGGCCCAAGGCACGGTGGATGGCAAGGTCTACGCGGTGCCGAAGAACTGGGGCACCACCGGCATCGTCTACGATGCCAGCAAGGTCAAGGGCAGCCCGGATTCCTGGAAGCAGTTCTGGGACCTGACGCTGACTAGCGCCTCGGGCCGCACCATCGTCCACGACTACCAGCTCACTGCCATCGGCAACGCGCTCAAGTATTACGGCTACAGCTTCAACTCGCTGGACCCGAAGGAACTGGCCGAGGCCGAGAAGCTGCTGATCCAGGCCAAGCCGCACCTGTTCGCGATCAACTCCGACATCCAGCCCTCGCTGCGCAACGGCGACGCCTGGATGGCCATGGCCTGGACCGGCGACGCCTCGCAGCTGCACCGCGACAACCCGGACATGACCTTCGTGCTGGGCAAGGAAGGCGGCGAAATCTGGAGCGACTTCTTCGCCATTCCCAAGAGCGCCGAGCATCGCGACGCGGCCTACGCGTTCATCAACTACCTGCTCGATCCGCAGCACAACAAGCTGGAGGTGCTCTCCCACGGCTACCCGAGCGGGGACAAGCGTGTCGATGCGCTGCTCTCCAAGGAAATGCTCGACGACCCGATCATGTACCCGGCGGCCGAGCGTCTGTCGCCGCTGGAGTTCGGCGCCGCGGCGACCCTCACCAGCCCGGCGCGCGCCGAACTGATGGCGCGGTTCAAGGCGGCGTGAGGAACGTTGTCATCGTGAGCGCGGGAGATGGCGGATAACGCTCCGGCGTTATTCGCCCTACCGCAACGGCATGCCCATGCCCAAGGATTCGAACATGAACATCGCTGTCAGCGCCCCGTTGCCGCAGACCCAGGCGACGCCCACGGCCTCGCGTGCGAAAAGCCTCGGCCGGCGCGTCACGCTCCTGCTGCTCCTGCCGTCCACCCTGTGGTTCCTGCTATTGCTGCTGATGCCGCTGGTGATCATCCTGGTCTTCAGCTTTGGCGAACGCAGCGCCGTGGGCGGCTACGGCGGCGGGCTGACGCTGGAGAACTACCTGAACCTCGGTTCCCGCGCCCAGGCCTTCTGGAACACCCTGACCCTGGCGCCGCTGGGCACCCTGGCCTGCCTGCTGGCGGCCTACCCGCTGGCCTACTTCCTGGCGGTGAAGGTGCGACGCAATAAGTCGCTGCTGCTCACGCTGGTCATCGTGCCGTTCTGGACCAGCTTCCTGATCCGCACCTACGCCTGGATCTTCATCCTCAGCGGGCGCGGCATTCCCGCGCTGCTGGAGAGCTTCGGCATCGCCGACGTGCGTCTGATCAACACGCCCTACGCGGTGCTGATCGGCATCGTCTACGGCTACCTGCCGCTGATGGTGTTCCCCATCTATGTGACCCTGGAGAAGCTCGACAAGCGCCTGCTGGAAGCCTCCGGCGACCTCGGCGCGAGCGCCTTCGAGACCTTCCGCCGGATCACCCTGCCGCTCTCCGCGCCGGGGGTGATCACCGGGGTGATGCTGGTGTTCATCCTGCTCATGGGCGAGTTCCTGATCCCGGCGATCCTCGGCGGCGGCAAGGTGTTCTTCGTTGGCAACGCGCTGGTCGACCTGTTCCTGCAATCGCGCAACTGGCCGTTCGGCAGCGCGGTGGCGATGACCCTGGTGGCGATGATGCTGGTGATCATCGGTGTCTACCTGAAACTCGTGGCCCGCTATGGCGGCTCGCGCAACGACGGGGTGCTCTGACATGTGGCTGCGCAGTTACTCCACCTCGGTCTACCTGTTCCTCTACGCGCCCATCGCGCTGATCATGCTCTTCGCCTTCAACGCCGGGCGCAGCGGGCTGAGCTTCCAGTGCTGCTCGGTGCAGTGGTTCGGCCGCGCCTTCGGCAACCCGTTCATCATGGAAGCCCTGGGCAACAGCGCGCTGATCGCCTTCTGCTCGGCGCTGATCGCCACGCTGTTCGGCACCCTCGCAGTGTTCGGCCTGCAGCGGGTCGGCAAGCGCGTGCGCCTGCTGTTCGACGCGCTGACCTACTGCGCGATCATCGTGCCGGGTATCGTCATCGGCATCGCCACGCTGATCGCCTTCATCACCCTGTTCGACGTGGTGAACCCGCTGCTGGCGCTGCTGGATATCGGCCTGCCGAAACTCAACATGGGCTTCGGCACCGTCGTGGCGGCGCATTCGCTGTTCACCATGGCGCTGGTGATGGTGATCGTCCGCACCCGCGTCGAGGCGATGGACAAGTCGCTGCTGGAAGCCTCCGCCGACCTCTACGCGCCGCCGCTGGACACCTTCTGGCGCGTGACCCTGCCGCAGATCGCCCCGGCGATCCTGGCCGGCTTCCTGCTGGCGTTCACCTTCAGCTTCGACGACTTCATCATCGCCTTCTTCGTCGCCGGCTCGGAAACCACGCTGCCGATCTACATCTTCTCGTCGATCCGTCGCGGTATCACGCCCGAGATCAACGCCATCTCCACGGTGATCATCTGCGCCTCGCTGGCGCTGCTGTTCACCTCCCGCTACCTGCAGAACCGCCGCACCGGCGTTCAGGCCGCCTGAGGGCCGACTTCAAGGAGACTCGAGGATGCGCGACCAGCTCTACATCAACGGGCAGTGGGTCAGGCCGGACCTGGGCGGCCGTTTCACCAGCTTCGACCCGGCCACCGGCCAGCCGCTGCGCGAAGTACCGGCGGCCACCGAGGAAGACGTCGACCATGCCGTGCGCGCGGCGCGTACCGCGTTCAATCGTGGCTGGGGGCAGAGCCGCGGCGCCGAGCGCGCGGAGTGGCTGGAGGCGCTGGCCGGGGAGCTGGAACGCAACCAGGATTCGCTGGCCGAACTGGAAGTGCGCGACAACGGCAAGCCGCTGCCCGAGGCGCAATGGGACGTGGCCGACGCCATCGGCTGTTTCCGCTATTACGCCGATCTGGCGCGGGAGCTGGACGAGCGCCAGGACCAGACTCTGCCACTGCCCGACGAACGCTTCCGCTGCCGTATCCGCCAGGAGCCGGTGGGCGTGGCGGGGCAGATCATCCCCTGGAACTACCCGCTGCTGATGGCGGCGTGGAAGGTCGCGCCGGCCCTGGCAGCGGGCGCCACCTGCGTGCTCAAGCCATCCGAGCTGACGCCGCTGAGCGCCCTGGAACTGGCCGCCGCGGCGGACGCGATCGGGCTGCCGGCCGGCGTGCTGAACGTGCTGCCGGGGCTGGGCGCGGAGGCTGGTGGGCCGCTGAGCCAGCATCCCGGCGTGGACAAGCTGGCCTTCACCGGCAGCGTGCCAACCGGCTCGCGGATCATGTCGGCGGCAGCCCAGGACATCAAGAACGTCAGCCTGGAGCTGGGCGGCAAGTCGGCCTTCATCGTCTTCGACGACAGCGATATCGAGGCGGCGGTGGAATGGATTCTCTTCGGCATCTTCTGGAACCAGGGTCAGGTGTGCAGCGCCACCTCGCGCCTGCTGGTGCAGGAGGGCATCGCCCCGCGCCTGATCGAGCGTCTGGTGGAAGCGACCCGCGCCATCACCATCGGCAACGGCATGGAACCGGGCGTGCTGCTCGGCCCGCTGGTCAGCCAGGGGCAGCACGAGAAGGTGCTCGGTTTCGTCGACAAGGGCCGCGCTAGCGGCGCCCGCCTGCTCACCGGCGGCAAGCGTCCGGCGGGGCTGGAGCAGGGCTGGTTCATGGAGCCGGCGATCTTCGACGAGCCGGCCGAGGACGCGCTGATCTGGCGCGAGGAAATCTTCGGCCCGGTGCTCTGCGTGAAGCGCTTCAAGACCGAGGCCGAGGCCCTGCGCCTGGCCAACGACAGCCGCTTCGGCCTGGCCGGCGCGGTGATGTCGGGCGACCCGCAGCGTGCCGCGCGGGTAGCGGATGGGCTGCGGGCGGGGATCGTCTGGGTGAACTGCTCGCAACCCACCTTCACCCAGGCGCCCTGGGGCGGCATGAAGCACAGCGGCATCGGCCGCGAGCTGGGCGTGTGGGGGCTGGAGAACTACCTGGAGGTGAAGCAGGTGACGGAGTACGTCTCGGATCAGCCGTGGGGGTGGTACCTGAAGGGCTGAGGGTTTGTTGGTGGCAAACCTTCCTTGCGCGCTGTTGCAGGAGCAACTGTCTTCTTCGGGCTGGGTCCGTGCCACTGAATTCCCCTCACCCCAGCCCTGGCTGCGCGCCCCGCTCCTGAGGGAGAGGGAGCCGCCCGTGCCGGCTGACGCCAAGGTTTCATCCTGCACCGGCCGGTCCCCTCTCCCGCTTGCGGGAGAGGGTTAGGGTGAGGGGCTCTTGATCTTGTAATAGCGGGCTCCCGCGCTTCAATCGAGGTTATGCCCGATCCGCCAAAGCACGCCGCTCGGGTCGTGCAGGGTGAAGTCGCGCATCTTCCACGGCTGGTCTTCCAGTGCGCCAAGGCGGACGCCGTAGCGCTCGGCCAGGCCGGAGTCGCGCAGCTTCGCGTACCAGGCGTCGGCATCTTCCACCAGCAGGTGCAGCATCAGATTCTCGGCGAATTCCTTGACGTAAAAGTTCTGCAGCAGGAAGGCGCAGTGATCGCCGTGGTGGAAGTAGGCAAGCTCCTCGGAACTCCACGGCGAGGTGAAGCCCAGGTCCTTGTAGAACTGCTGGGAGAGTGCGAAATCGCGGGCGGGGACGAAGACTTTCAGTTCAACGCTGGCAGTGCTCATGAGGCAACCTTCCTGGTTAATGCGTGAGCAGGCTTTCACGACGGCAATGGATCAGGCCGCCTCTGGCGGGCGGCTGGCCGCGAGTCTAACTCAGAGCTGGCGCTGCATGTAGCGATGGCTGGACACGCCCGGCAGCGTCGAGGCCCGCTCCACCTGCACGCCGAAGCCGAAGCGTTCATAGAGCGCCTGTGCCTTGGGGTTGGCCACCGAAACGTCCAGCGCTGCGATGGGCAGGTCGCTGTCGCGGCCGATCTGCAGGAAGTGCTCGATCAGCTGGCTGCCCAGCCCCTCGCCGCGAAGGTCCGGCGTGACGCCCAGATGCGCGAGGTACAAGGTGCGCCGGGGCGGCGGGCAGATGATCTTCTCCAGTTGCAGGCCACGGCGGATGACGCCGGGCGCGCCCAGGCCGAAGTAGCCGAGGATCTGCCGCGTGGCCGCGAGCATGTAGCCCAGGGTCACCTCGCCGCCGAACACCGTGCCGGCCGCCACCACCTGGCCATCCTGTTCGCCAACCCAGTGCTGGCGCCAGCCGAATTGGCCACCACCCTGGACAAAGGCGTAACGCAGGAAGTCCTGCGCGCTGTTGCGGCCGGGGCGGGCGAAGGCGTAGTCGAAGGCATCGGGGCCGGAGCTGTAGATCAGCGGGATGGCGGCATCGACATCATCGGGGCGGGCGCGGCGGAAGGTCAGCGGCATGCAGGCGACTCCTGGGTGGGAGTCGAGAATCTAGCACCATGGTTCCAGAAAGTGCAGCGCTCAGCCTTGCGTTTCGAGCCACTTCAACGCGCCGGCCCCGGCCGCGCGGCCGCTGGCAAAGCAGGCAGTGAGCAGGTAACCGCCGGTGGGCGCTTCCCAGTCGAGCATTTCGCCGGCGCAAAACACGCCCGGTAGCGCCTTGAGCATCAGGTGTTCGTCCAGCGCCTCGAAGGTCACACCACCGGCGCTGCTGATGGCTTCGTCCAGCGGGCGCGCACGCACTGCGGTCAGCGGCAATGCCTTGATCAGTTGGGCGAGTCGTTGCGGGTTGGCGTAGTCGGCGGCTGTGGACAACTCGCGCAAGAGCCCGGCACGCACGCCGTCCAGGCCCAGCCGGCCGCGCAGATGATTGGCCATGGACTTGGAGCCGCGCGGCTGCGCCACGGCCTTGGCGACCTGCTCCAGGCTGCGGTTGGGCAGCAGGTCGAGATACACCGTGGCGCTGCCGGTCTGCTCGATCTGCTCGCGGATACCGGCGGACAGCGCGTAAACCAGGCTGCCTTCGATACCGCCGGCGGTGACCACGAACTCGCCCTGGCGCGGCGTGCTATCGGCCAGCGAGAGCGCCACTGGCTTGACCGGCGCGCCGGCGAACTTGTCGCGGAAGAATTCGCTCCAGCCTTCCACCTCGAAGCCGCAGTTGGCCGGGCGCAGCGGCGCGATATCCACAGCGCGCTCGCGCAACAGCGGCACCCAGGCGCCATCGGAGCCCAGACGCTGCCAACTGCCGCCGCCCAGGGCGAGCACGGTCGTGTCCGCGTTGACGACGCGTTGGCCGTCCGGGCCGTCGATCAGCAGGGCGCCGTCGGCGGCCCAGCCCAGCCAGCGATGGCGGGTATGGATGACCACGCCGGTATCGCGCAGGCGCTTGAGCCAGGCACGCAGCAACGGCGCGGCTTTCATGTCGCGGGGGAAGACGCGTCCGGAGGTGCCGACGAAGGTCTCGATGCCCAGGCCGTGGATCCACTGGCAGAGGGCCTCGTTGTCGAAGGCGTCGATCAGCGGCGCGAGTGTCTGCGCGCGCTGGCCGTAGCGCGAGAGGAAGGGCTCGCGGGCCTCCGAATGGGTGATGTTCATACCGCCTACGCCGGCCAGCAGGAACTTGCGCCCCACCGATGGCATGGCATCGAACAGTTCCACCCGTACGCCAGCGCCCGCCATGACTTCGGCGGCCATCAGGCCGGCAGGGCCGCCGCCGATGACAATGGCGGTACGGGAAGCGAGCGCGGAATTGTGGGTCATGCAGCGGCCAGGCGGGAGTTGCGAACGGTGCGCAATTCTAGCGCAGGGCCGCGATGCTCCGGCTGAACATTTTCCAGCCAGCCGTTGCGAACGCCCTGGCCATCGGCACTGGGCACGCTTGCCCGCAGCTTATCCACAGGCTGCTCCACAGCGATGGTGGAAAAAGTTCGGTGGCTTGGGAGGCGCGTGGAACTGTCGGACGGTGATTCTTGAGAACCACCGTTCCGACTCTCAGATCAGGCTGATTGCGATAATTCCGACAGCGTATGGAGATTGTGCCGATGTTGGCGTTTTTGTGAATCCATCAGCATGCCGGCCTCTTGCAACGCCGGTCCCACATTCGATGAAAGTTCGTGATTATCTTCGCTCTCTTGAGGCCCACCTGTGGGTGGAGGGCAGCGACACCCGCGTGCGGGTCAGCGGCCTCGATATCGTCATCCGCAGCCTTCCCAGCGAGGACATCCGCTTGCTCCTCAACGAGGCGGTGGCTCATATGGTGGTGCGCCTGAACAAGAACCTGACAGGTTCGAAGCTGAAGTTCGAGCAACGGATTCTTGAGCTGCTGTCGCTGCAGATAGCGCTGCACAATCTATACGTGTTCACCAACTGGAGCCGACTTCTGCCGCGCTACCTGCAGTACGCGGGACCGCTGCGCGCGCAGGAACTGCTGCAGCACCATGTGCCCGAGCAGGTGATGCGCTTCTGCGAGAAACACTACGCCGCCGAGTGCCGGCAGCGCGCCGCAGCGCTTCTGGGTTACTCCGCCCATGAGCTGGCACGCTGGGAACAGCAGCGTCTGCCCTCGCGCATGTGCACCAACAATTCGCGCTACCGCGCCAGCTGAAACTCCGCCGCCACCCGCGCGGCGCTGTGGTGCAGGATGCCGTGGCGGCGGGCCAGCGCGTGGCGGTCCTTGTCGTAGCCGCCACCGATCACGCCCACCACCGGGATGTCGCTGGCCAGGCAGCGGCGGATGACATGCTCATCCCGCGCGGCCAGCCCGGCATCGGTCAGGTTCAGGTAGCCCAGCGCGTCGTCCTTGTGCACGTCCACGCCGGCGTCGTAGAGCACGATGTCCGGCTGGTACAGCGGCAGCAGGTAGTCCAGCGCTTCCTGCACCACCTTCAGGTATTCCGCATCGCCCAGGTGTAGTGGCAGGGGAATGTCCCAGTCGCTTTGCGCCTTGCGTGCGGGGAAGTTCTTCTCGCAGTGCAGTGACACCGTCACCGCGTCCGGCACGGTCTCCAGGATGCGCGCGGTGCCGTCGCCCTGGTGCACATCGCAGTCGAAGATCAGCACGCGGTTGGCCTTGCCGCTTTCCAGCAGGTAGAGGCTGATCACGGCAAGATCGTTGAAGATGCAGAAGCCCGAGGCGTGGTCATGGTGCGCGTGGTGGGTGCCGCCGGCGAGATGGCAGGCCAAGCCATGCTTCAGCGCCAGATCCGCGCTGAGCACCGATCCGCCCACGGCGCGCACGGTGCGCCGAGCCAACGCTTCGCTCCAGGGCAGGCCGAGGCGGCGCAGCTCCTCGCGGCTCATCTCGCCGCTGCAATAGCGCTCGATGTAGGCGCGATCGTGGGCCAGGGCGAGGATATCCACAGGGCAGAGTTCCGGGCGCAACAGTTCGGCGTCGCTCACCAGCCCGCCGTCCACCAGGTGGTCGCGCAGCAGGCGGAACTTCTCCATGGGGAAGCGGTGGTTGTCCGGGAAAGGCGGACTGTAATCGTCGTGGTAGACCAGGGGCAGCGGCATGGCGTCAGGGTACGCTGAGGTTGAGCACCTACGAAAGGGCCGGCATTGCGCCGGCCCTTTTTTGCATCAGCCCTCGTTGGAGACCGCTGCGTTGCGCTGGGCGCTGCGGCTGGTAGCCACCGAGACCGACCACAGCACGAAGCCGCCGATGGCCAGCAGGCTGCCGACCCAGCCCGGCGAGGTCCAGCCGTAGCCGGCCGCCAGGGCCAGGCCGCCGAGGTACGGGCCCAGCGCGTTGGCGAAGTTGAACGCCGAATGGTTCAGCGCCGCGGCCAGGCCCTGGGCGTCTTCGGCGACGTCCATCAGGCGGGTCTGCAGCACGGTGCCCAGGGCGCCGCCGAAGCCGACGAAGAACACGCAGATCGAGATGGTCCAGATGTTCCCCGCCGTGAACGGGAAGATCGCCAGCACCACCGCACTCCACACCAGCAGGCCGCCGGCGGTGGGCATCACGGCGCGGTCGGCGAGCACCGGGATGAACAGGTTGCCCAGGGTCATGCCGATGCCGAACACCGCCATCACCAGTGGCACGATGCTCGGTGAGACGTGGGTGACGGCGCCGAGGATGTCGGCCAGGTAGGTGTAGACGGCGAACAGGCCGCCGAAGCCGATGGCGCCAATGCCCAGGGTCAGCCAGACCTGGCCGCGCTTGAGCGCGCCCAGCTCGCGCAGCGGGCTGGAATCCGGCTCGGCCGGCGAGTAGGGCGCCAGCAGGCGCACGCAGATCATGGTCAGCACGCCCAGCGCGGCGACCAGGGCGAAGCTCCAGCGCCAGCCCACGGCCTGGCTCAGCCAATTGGCCAGCGGCACGCCGATGATGGTGGCGACGGTGAGGCCGAGAAACATCCGCCCGACCGCCACGGTGCGCCGGTGCGGCGGCACGATGGAGGCGGCGACCAGCGCAGCGATGCCGAAGTAGGCGCCGTGGGGCAGGCCGCTGATGAAGCGGAACAGCAGCATCCAGTGGTAGGTCGGCGCCAGGGCGCTGAGGCCGTTGCCGACGGCGAACAGCGCCATCAGCAGTACCAGCAGGGTACGACGCGGCAGGCGCGCGCCGAGCACCGCCAGCAGCGGCGCGCCGACCACCACGCCCAGGGCGTAGGCGCTGATCACGTGGCCGGCGGTGGGAGCATCGATGCCCAGCGCCGGGGCGAAGTAGGGCAGAAGGCTCATGGTGGCGAATTCGGTGGTGCCGATGGCGAAGCCGCCGACAGCAAGGGCGAAAAGCACCAGGGCCGTACTGCGTTGCAGTCCGGTGGTGGAGGTCGTCATTGGGTTTCCTTGGTCTTTTTGAGGTGCGCCCGGGCGGCGCGGCTGTCTGCGTAAGCACGGTCAAGGCAGTGACCGACAGCGAAGGTAGGAGAAAAATACCAGATGATGGCGCTCGATGCTGAATCGATTGCGCCTGGTCTGACGGATTGCCGCCTACAGGTCCGTGGACGGGTATCATGGTCACCTTTGCCGACGCGTGATGCCGACCATGGATATCCCGAGCCTGACTACCGAGCGCCTGCTGCTGCGCCCCTGGCGCACCGAGGACCTCGCGCCCTTCGCCGCGTTGAACGCCGACGCACAGGTGATGCGCCACTTCCCCGCCTGCATGAGCCGCGAGGAGAGCGACCTGCTGGCCGCGCGCATCCTCCAGCATTTCGACGAGCATGGCTTCGGCCAGTGGATAGTCGAGCGCCGCGAGGATGGCGCGTTCATCGGCGTGCTCGGGCTGGCGCGGGTGTCCTTCGAGGCGGCCTTCACCCCGGCGGTGGAGATCGGCTGGCGTTTCAACGTCGCCTATTGGCGCCAGGGCTATGCCTTGGAAGCGGCCCGCGCCGCGCTGGATTTCGCTTTCAAGCAGTTGCAGCTGGAGGAAGTGGTGGCCTTCACCGTGCCGGCCAATCTGCCGTCCCAGGGCTTGATGCAGCGCCTGGGGATGATTCGCGATGAAGCCGGCGACTTCGAACACCCGCGCCTGCCGGAAGGCCACGCCTTGCGCCCCCATGTGCTGTACCGGATTCGCCGCCCATGAAATCCGAAGACGGCGTCCGCGCCTACCACGAACTGAGCAGCCATCGCCCGGAGCGCTTCGCCCCCGGCCCGGGCCAGCTCGACTGGGCGACCCAGCCGGCCGCCTTCCGCCGCTATGCGGGGGCGCGCTGCATCGAGCTGCTGCACCGGCCGCAGGAAGAATCGCCAGGGTATGACGGTGTCTTCGCCGGCCCCATCGGCCAACCGGCGCCGCTGAACCTCGCCAACGTCTCACAGCTGCTTTACGACAGCCTGGCGATCTCGGCGTGGAAGGAAGCCGGTGGCAATCGCTGGGCGCTACGGGTCAACCCCTCCAGCGGCAACCTGCACCCGACGGAAGCCTATTTGCTGCTGCCTGCCGGAGCTGTGGATAACGCTGCGTTGCTGGCGCATTACAGCGCCGATGAACATGTGCTGGAGGTGCGCGCCGAACTGCCCGCGCCGCTGGCCAGCCAACTGAACGATGCCTTGCCTGTTGGCGGCTTCCTGCTGGCGCTGGCCAGCATTCCCTGGCGCGAGGCCTGGAAGTACGGCGAGCGCGCCTATCGCTACTGCAATCACGACCTCGGCCACGCGCTGGCCTGCCTAGGCATCGCTGCGGCGATCCAGGGCTGGGAAGTGCGCTTGCTGCGTGGCATTGCCGAATCACGGCTGGATGCGCTGATCGGTCTCGACCGTGAAGGCTTCAGCGAGCATGAGTTCGCCGACGCACTGCTATGGATCGGCCCGGCGCAGCCGGCCGAATTCCCATTGCCCGACACACTGCTCAAGGGCCTTGCCGAGTTGCCGTTGGACGGCACGCCCAATCGTCTGTCCCGCGACTATCGCCACTGGCCGGAGCTGGAGCGTGCGCACCAGCTGTGCCGCGCGCCCTCGTTGCCCGCCGGCCAATGGAGCGCCGCGAACGCCGATCCAGCTGTGGATAACCCAGGCCTGCCACTGCGCCCGATCCTCCACCGTCGGCGCAGCGCACAGTCCATGGACGGCCGCAGCGGCATTCACGCCGAACTGCTGTATGCCTGGCTGCGCCGCCTGATGCCCGAGCGCTCGCCCGTGCCGTTCGCCTGCACCGGCGAGCCGGCGCGTGTCGACCTGCTGCTGTTCGTCCACCGCGTCCAGGGCCTGGAGCCGGGCCTGTATTGGCTGGGCCGCAGTGGCCGCGAGGCGGGCGGGTTGCGCGAGGACTACCTGTGGCAGCCGGTGGCGGAGAGCGGTGTGCCGCTCTACCGCCTGTTGTCCGGCGATGCGCGTGGGCTGTCGGCGTTCCTGTCCTGTGGGCAGGACATCGCCAGCGACGGTTGCGTCGCCTTCGCCATGCTCGCCGACCTCGACGCCGCGCTGGCACAGGGCGCCTGGACTTATCCGCGCCTGTACTGGGAAGCCGGTCAGATCGGCCAGTTGCTCTACCTGGAAGCCGAAGCGGCGGGCCTGTCGGGCACCGGCATCGGCTGCTATTTCGATCCGGCGCTGGACGAATTGCTCGGCGGTGGTCCGGACTGCCCGGTCAGCCTCTATCATTTCACCATTGGCCGCGCGGTCTGGGATGAACGGCTCTCCAGCCTTCCCGCCTATCCGTCGCCACGCCGACTCCCACTTCAGCAAGTCCGCAATTGAGGAAACAACGCGCATGACCCAGATCCTGGACAACCTGGTGGCTCTGCTGAGCCTGGAACAGATCGAAGAGAACCTGTTCCGCGGCACGAGCCAGGACCTCGGGTTCCGCCAGCTCTACGGCGGGCAGGTACTCGGCCAGGCGCTGTCGGCGGCCAGCCAGACCGTCGACCCGGAGCGCCACGTGCACTCGATGCACGGCTACTTCCTGCGCCCGGGCGATGCCAGCAAGCCGGTCGTCTACCAGGTCGACCGCGTGCGCGACGGCGGCACCTTCAGCACCCGCCGCGTCACCGCGATCCAGAAGGGCCAGCCGATCTTCGCCCTGAGCACCTCGTTCCAGACCGACGAGGAAGGCTTCGAGCACCAGATCACCATGCCCGACGTGGTCGGCCCGGAGAACCTGCCGACCGATCAGGAACTCAAGAAGCGCAGTGCCGCGCAGTTCCCCGAGCGCATCCGCGACAAGCTGCTCTATCCCAAGCCCATCGAAATCCGCCCGGTGACCGAGAACGACCCGTACGACCCGGAGGTCGGCGAGCCGATCAAGTACCTCTGGCTGCGCGCCGACGGCAAGCTGCCGGACGTGCCGGCGCTGCACAAGTACATCCTCGCCTATGCCTCGGACTTCGGTTTCCTCACCACCTCCCTGCTGCCCCACGGCCGCTCGGTGTGGCAGAAGGACATGCAGGTCGCCACCATCGACCATTCCGTGTGGTTCCACCGCGACCTGCGCGCGGACGAGTGGCTGCTCTACGCCATCGATAGCCCCTGGGCCGGCAATGGCCGTGGCTTCGTGCGC
Organism: Pseudomonas sp. PDNC002; assembly: GCF_016919445.1. NCBI lineage: Bacteria > Pseudomonadati > Pseudomonadota > Gammaproteobacteria > Pseudomonadales > Pseudomonadaceae > Pseudomonas > Pseudomonas sp. PDNC002. Next base: position 2,026,456 of record NZ_CP070356.1, read on the forward strand.
GGCAGCATCTTCAATCGTGACGGCCAGCTGGTCGCTTCCTCGACCCAGGAAGGCCTGATCCGCCGCCGCGAGGACTGGGCATGAGGCTTGGGGATATCCGTCATTGGGTGTTCGACATGGACGGCACCCTGACCCTGGCGGTACACGACTTCCCGGCGATCAAGCGCGCGCTGGGGATTCCCCAGGAGCACGACATCCTCACCCACCTGGCCGCGCTGCCGGAGGATGAGGCGGCGGCCAAGCATGCCTGGCTGCTGGAGCACGAGCGCGAGCTGGCGGTGGCTTCCAGGGCCGCGCCGGGCGCGGTGGAGCTGGTGCGTGCGCTGCATGGTGCGGGCTATCGCCTGGGCATCCTCACGCGCAACGCCCATGAGCTGGCGCTGATCACGCTGGCTGCGATTGGCATTGGTGATTGCTTCCTGACTGAAGATGTTCTCGGCCGTGGCGAGGCCGATCCCAAGCCAAGCCCGGACGGCCTGCTGCGCCTGGCGGCGCGCTGGGACGTAGCGCCACAGAAGATGCTGATGGTCGGCGACTACCGCTTCGACCTCAACTGCGCGCGTGCGGCCGGGGCGCACAGTGCGCTGGTGAATCTTGCTGAGAATCCCTGGCCCGAGCTGACCGACTGGCACGCGCAGGATTGCGCGGAGCTGGGGCGGATGGCGGGGGTTCTGGTTTAAGCACGCTGCTGTGCGGGTTCGCGAGCAAGGGCTAGGCGCCCCCCTCGGTCCTACAAGGGGCGGAGTGCTCTGATCGACCCGAGCACGCCGGGTAGCTCTTCGTAGAGCGAGCTTGCTCGCGAACAGCTGCGCTGCATATCGCCCTACGCGTAGGAGCGGACTTCGTCCGCGATTGGTGTCCGGCCACGTCAGGTCATCGCGGGTGAATCCGCTCCTGCGGGTTGGCATCGGCGCGCTGGATTTCCCCTCACCCCAGCCCTCTCCCTCAGGGAGAGGGGGCCGTTTGGCATTTGTGGGAGCTTGTGGCGTCAGCCGGCGAGCGCTGAGGCCTTACCCTTCTCCGACAGTCTCCTCTCCCTCAGGGAGAGGGAGCCGTTTGGCATTTTGGGGAGCTTGGGGAGTCAGCCGGCGAGCGCTGAGGCTCTACCCTGCTCGGACAGTCCCCTCTCCCTCAGGAGCGGGGCGCGTAGCCAGGGTCAGGGTAAGGGCCGCCAGGCTGCTTCTCTTACAGCTCCGGCGTCCAGGTCACCGCCAGCAGCGCGGTGCGGCCCGGTTCGCGGTAGGGGCGGGCTTCGCCCATGAAGTCCATCGGGCTGGTTGGGCGTAGGTAGTCGCCCAGGGTGTAGTCGCGGTCCAGGGCGTTATCCAGCTTCAGGTCGAAGCGAATCTCATTGCTGGCCAGCCAACTGGTGCGCAGGTCGAGCACGCCGTAGCCGGAGAGTTCGCGGGTGTTGGCCGCGTCGTCGTAGCGCTGGCTGACCGCACGCCAGGTGCCGCCGACACCGAAGGCGCCGAACTGGCGATCGAGGTCCAGGTTCAAGGTACGGCGCGCGCGGTACGGCAGGGTGTGGCCGGTGTCGCGGTCGCGCGGGTCGATCAGGCTCAAACCGAGAGCGGCCTGCCAGCCCAGTACGTCGCGGGCAACGCTGGCCTCGAAGCCATTGATGCGCGCCTTGTTGATGTTCTCCGGCTGGTTGCTGGTGCTGTCCCAGGCGATCAGATCGTCGATCTCGGTGCGGTACAGCGAGGCTTCCAGGTGCGTGCCGGAGAAGTCGCCGCGCCATTGCAGCTCATAGGTCTTCGAGGTCTCGGCCTTCAGGTCCGGGTTGCTCGCGCCGGGGTAGTAGAGGTCGCTGAAGGTCGGTGCGCGGAAACCTTCGCCGTAGCTGGCGATCCAGGTCTGGTTGTCGCCGACCGGCAGGCTGAAGGCGGCGTTCCAGCTGTTCTGGCTGCCGTAGGCCTGGTTGTTGTCGTGGCGGATGCCCAGTTCGGTGCCGAAGCTGTCGCCCTTGAAGCTGTGCTGGGCGAAGAAGGCGCGGTTGCTGCGCTGGTCCTCGGCGAAGTCGGTGCTGCCGTCGACCTTGTCTTCGTACCAGTCGGCGCCCAGGGCCAGCTGGTTGGAGTCGTCCAGTTGCAGGCGGTTGATCCAGCTCGCCGAGTGGCGGGTGGTCTCCAGGGTGCCGTTGTTCCAGCTGTCGGCGGCGCCCACGGCCTTGTTGCGGTCGAAGCTGCGGCCCAGCTCCAGGCGGCTGTTCCACATCTTCGTGATCTGACCGTCGAGGTAGGCGCTGTAGCTGCTGACGCGGAATTCGTCCTGCGGCGTACCGGGCTCGAAGTTGTAGGCGTCGTCGTATTCGTTCTTGCCGCGCTGGTCGTTGAGGTTCAGGCCGGCTTTCCAGTCGTCGCTGAAGCGATGGTCCAGGTTCAGGTGCACGGCCTTGTTGCGCTGGGCGTCGTGGTCGCTGTCGGCGCCGACGTTGTCGCTGGTGCGGTCCCAGCCCTGACTCTCATCCAGGCTGCCGCCGAGGTTGTAGCGGGTCTGCTCGTTGCCGCCGGAAAGGCTCAGGCTGCGCTCGAAGGTGCCGTGGCTGCCGGCGGCCAGGCGCACTTCCGGGTGCAGGCCGGCTTCGCCGCGGCGGGTGAAGATCTGGATGACCCCACCAATGGCGTCGGCGCCGTACAGCGCCGAGCGCGGGCCTCGGGTCACTTCGACGCGCTCGATGCTGTCGATGCTCAGGTAGTCCAGGCGGGCGATGCCGCTGCTGGCCGAGGCGATGCGCTGGCCGTCCACCAGCACCAGGGTTTGCGCGGTGCTGGTGCCGCGCACGGAGTACGAGACCACGCCGCCGGAGCTGCCCATCTGCACGCCGGGCACGCGGGCGAGCAGGGCGGGGACACTGCGTACCTGCAGGCGTTCGATGTCGGCGCGGGTGAACACGCTGTTGGCCGAGGTGGCTTCGGCGCGCGGCTGGGCCTGGCGCGCTGAGGTGATCACCTGGTCGGAGAGCGTGTAGATGTCGCCAGCGGCGAAGGCCATGCCGGGGAGCAGGCTGGTGGCCAGGGCGAGTCGGGTCAGTTTCATGGAACGTCCTCAAAAGCGGGCGGATGACTTTCGAGGAGGGCGTGGCAAGGGCGGCAGGCCGCACTTGACGGTGCGGCCCTCCGCAACACCTGTCGGGGCGTGTCGAGGGCGGTCTCCGGGCTGCCGACGTCACATCGCCGCCTTCCCGCGTTCTGCAGTGGCGGATGGCGATGCTGCGCTCCCTGTCGGGGCGCGTCGGTTACCGTTGCGGGGGCAGCGCAGGTCTTTCACCTGCTTCCCGTTACCTCGAACGAAAACGGGCGCACCTTAGTCGGTGCGCCCGTCACTGGCAATACTCCCGAGGAGGGATGCGCCGATCGGTCTCAGCGGTTGCCGAGGGCCTCCAGGCGCGCCTTCACCGAGGCTTCGATGCCCGCAGCGTCAAGACCGCACTCCGCGAGCATCTGTGCGGGCTTGGCGTGCTCGACGTAGTAGTCCGGCAGACCCAGGTGCAGGATTGGCTGCTGGATATTCTCGCGGGCGAGGAATTCGCTGACGGCGGCGCCAGCGCCACCCATCACCGAGTTTTCCTCGATGGTCACCAGCAGCTCGTGGCTGGCGGCCAGCTGGCGCACCAGCTCCTCGTCGAGCGGCTTGACGAAGCGCATGTCGGCGACCGTGGCGTCGAACTGTTCGGCGACTTTCAGCGCTTCGGCCAGTTGCACGCCGAACACCAGGAAGGCGACCTTGCCGGCCTTGCCTTCGCGGCGCACCACGCCCTTGCCGATTTCCACCGGGGCCAGCTCGGCTTCGATGGCGGCGTTCGGGCCGGTGCCGCGCGGGTAGCGCACCGCCGCCGGGCCTTCGAAGTGATGGCCGGTGGTGAGCAGCTTGCGCAGTTCGTTCTCGTCGCTGGGGGTCATCACCAGCATGCCGGGGATGCAGCGCAGGTAGGAGAGGTCGAAGCTGCCGGCGTGGGTCGGGCCGTCTTCGCCCACCAGGCCGGCGCGGTCGATGGCGAACAGCACGTCGAGGTTCTGCACCGCGACGTCGTGGATCAACTGGTCGTAGCCGCGCTGCAGGAAGGTGGAGTAGATCGCCACCACCGGCTTGGCGCCGTCGCAGGCCATGCCGGCCGCCAGGGTCACGGCGTGCTGTTCGGCGATGGCGACGTCGAAGTAGCGGTCCGGGAATTTGTCGGCGAAGGCCACCAGGTCGGAGCCTTCCTTCATCGCCGGGGTAATGCCGACCAGGCGCGGGTCCTGGGCAGCCATGTCGCACAGCCATTGGCCGAACACGCTGGAGTACTTCGGCCCGCCGGCCTTCTTCGGCACGGCGTGGGCGGGGGCGCCTTCGGGCTCCAGCTTGGTGATGGCGTGGTAGCCGATCGGGTCGATCTCGGCCGGGCCGAAGCCCTTGCCCTTCTTGGTCACCACGTGCAGGAACTGCGGGCCCTTGAGGTCACGCATGTTGCGCAGGGTGGCGATCAGGGTCGGCAGGTCGTGGCCATCGATGGGGCCTATGTAGTTCCAGCCCAGCTCCTCGAAGAGCGTGCCGGGGACCAGCATGCCCTTGGCGTATTCCTCGGTGCGGCGGGCGATCTCCCAGGCGCCGGGCAGGCGCGAGAGCACCTTCTTGCTGCCTTCGCGCATGCTGCTGTAGGTGCGGCTGGAGAGGATCTTGGCCAGGTAGTTGGACAGGCCGCCGACGTTGTTGGAGATCGACATGTCGTTGTCGTTGAGGATCACCAGCATGTCGGCCTTCACTTCCGACGCGTGGTTGAGCGCCTCGAAAGCCATACCGGCGGTCAGCGCGCCGTCACCGATCACTGCCACCGACTTGCGGTTGGAGCCCTGCATGCGCGCGGCGATGGCCATCCCTAAGGCGGCGCTGATGGAGGTGCTGGAGTGGCCGACGCCGAAGGTGTCGTACTCGCTCTCCGAGCGGCGCGGGAAGGCGGCCAGGCCGTCCTTCTGGCGCAGGCTGCCCATGCGCTCGCGGCGACCGGTGAGGATCTTGTGCGGGTAGGCCTGGTGGCCGACGTCCCACACCAGGCGGTCGTCCGGGGTGTCGAAGACGTAGTGCAGGGCCACCGTCAGCTCGATCACGCCGAGCCCGGCGCCGAAGTGGCCGCCGGTCTGGCCGACGCTGTACAGGAGGTACTGGCGCAGTTCGTCAGCGAGGGTCAGCAGCTCCGCTTCCCCCAGCCGGCGCAGTTCGACCGGCGTGCTGGCGCGGTCGAGCAGGGGCGTGGCAGGGCGCTCGCGGGGAATCTCGTGGAACGTCGTGGGCATCAGGCTGATCGTTATGAAAGGCAAAGATGCGGAAGTTTACCCGAAGCTCCGGATTGGCCCAAGCAACGTGGGGCCAATCCTTCGGACGACCGGATAGTCGGAAATGGGGCGGCAGGCTGTGCCGAAATCGTCGTCGCTTCCGACGATTGCACGCAAGCGGGCCTTGGCGCGAGGATCCACTGTAGACACGATCACCGACCGGCGGCGGATTGCCGCAGTCTTTTGTAGCAATCGAGGAGGATGGCGTGACCCGACTGAGCCTGGATGAACTGCGCGAACTGTCCGAAGCGATCCTGCGTCGCCACGGTTTCAGCGAGCCCCACGTGCAGGGCGTGACCGAGACCGTGCTGGCCGGCGAGCGCGATGGCTGCACGTCCCACGGTGTTTGGCGCCTGCTGGGCTGCATCCATACGGCGCGCGCCGGCAAGGTCTCGCTGGACGCCGTGCCGGAGCTGTCGGAGCCGGCCCCGGCGCTGGTGCGGGTGGACGCCAAGGGCGGCTTCTCGCAGTGCGCCTTCGATCTCGGCCTGCCGAAGCTGGTCGAAAAGGCACGCAGCCAGGGCATTGCCGCGATGGCGGTCAATCACTGCGTGCACTTTTCGGCGCTGTGGGTGGAGATCGAGCGGATCGTCGCCCACGGCCTCGTGGCCCTGGCCGTCACCCCGGCGCAGGCCTACGTGGCGCCGGCCGGTGGGACGCGGCCATTGTTCGGCACCAACCCCATCGCCTTCGGCTGGCCGCGTGTCGGGCAGAATCCTTATGTCTTCGACTTCGCCACCACGGTCGTGGCGCGCGGTGAAATCCAGCTGCACGAGCGCGAGGGCAAGTCGATTCCGCTGGGTTGGGGTATCGATGCGCAGGGCAATCCCAGCACTGACGCAAGCGCCGTGCTCGACGGCGCCATGCTCACCTTTGGCGGGCACAAGGGCTCGGCGCTGGCGACCATGGTCGAGCTGATCGCCGGGCCGCTGATCGGCGACCTGACCAGTGCCGAGTCCACGGTGTTCGATGCCGGGACGAAATCCTCGCCGTATCACGGCGAACTGCTGATCGCCATCGACCCGGCGCGCTTCCTTGGTGCCGAAGCGCCGCAGCACCTGGCGCGGGCCGAGACGCTGTTCGAGTCCATCGTCGACATGGGCGCGCGCCTGCCGTCTCAGCGGCGTTTCACGGCACGCGAGCGCAGCCTGAAAGAGGGCGTGGCGATCAGCGATTCGCTGTATGCCGATTTGCGCGCGCTGCTGGAATAGTTCGAGATCGGCTTGCCCTTACGCCTGACCAACGCGTAGGGCGAATAACCTGGAGCAGGTTATCCGCCGTAGGTTCGGCGGCGGATAACGCTGGCGCGTTATTCGCCCTGCGAGCGCGCTGCACGGCGCGGCTCTTGTAGGAGCGGACCTTGTCCGCGATGGGACCGGCGCGCAGCGAAGTCATCGCGGACAAGGTCCGCTCCTACGTGAGTCTCACCATCGAACGCATAAAAAAGCCCCGGCACAAGGCCGGGGCTGAGCATCGGCGCGGGACTGGCCGACAGTTCACTCCCGCGCCGACGAACCCTCAGCGAGTCACGGCGTTGCGTGTCGTCTCGCCATCCACCAGCCGCGCGATGCCCAGCGGGTTGGCGTCCTTCAATGCGTCGGGCAGCAGCGCATCCGGGTAGTTCTGGTAGCACACCGGGCGCAGGAAGCGGTCGATGGCCAGGCTGCCGACTGACGTGCCGCGCGCGTCGGAGGTCGCCGGGTACGGCCCGCCGTGGACCATCGCGTCGCAGACTTCCACACCGGTCGGGTAGCCGTTGATCAGTAATCGTCCGGCCTTGCGCTCCAGCACCGGCACCAGGCCGGCGAAGCGCGAGAGGTCGCCCGGTTCGGCGATCAGTGTGGCGGTGAGCTGGCCGTGCAGGCCGTCCAGCGCGCGGCGCAGTTCGGCTTCATCGGCCACTTCGACAACGATGGTGGTCGGGCCGAAGACTTCTTCCTGCAGCAGTTCTTCACCTTCCAGCAGCAGGCTGGCCTTGGCCTGGAACAGTTGTGGGAACGCCTGTCGGCCCTCCTGTGGATGCCCGGCGAGGTGGCGCAGGCCGGGGTGGGTGAGCAGCTTGGCGATGCCCTTCTCGTAGCTTTTCAGGGTGCCGGCGTTGAGCATGGTCTGCGCCGGGCGCTGGCCGATCTCGGCGATCAGGTTGGCGGTGAACAGGCTGAAGGCCGGCGAAGCGATACCGATCACCAGGCCGGGATTGGTGCAGAACTGGCCGCAACCCATGACCACGGAATCCACCAGCTCGCGGGCGATTTTCTCGCCGCGCGCTTCCAGGGCGGCGGGCAGCACCAGCACCGGGTTGATGCTGCTCATCTCGGCGAACACCGGGATCGGCTGTGGGCGCGCGGCAGCCAGGTCGCACAGTGCGCGACCGCCCTTGAGCGAGCCGGTGAAGCCGACCGCCTGGATCGCCGGGTGCCTGACCAACGGCTCGCCAACGCCGGCGCCGTAGATCATGTTGAACACGCCGGCGGGCATGCCGGTGGATTCGGCTGCGCGGACGATGGCTTCGCCGACGAGTTCGGCGGTGGCCATGTGGCCGCTGTGGGCCTTGACCACCACCGGGCAGCCGGCGGCCAGCGCGGCGGCGGTATCGCCACCGGCGGTGGAGAAGGCCAGCGGGAAGTTGCTGGCGCCGAACACGGCCACCGGGCCGACGCCGGTGCGGTACTGGCGCAGGTCCGGGCGGGGCAGCGGCTGGCGCTCGGGCAGTGCGCGGTCGATGCGCGCGCCGAGGAAGTCGCCACGGCGCAGCACCTTGGCGAACAGGCGCATCTGGTTGGCGGTGCGGCCGCGCTCGCCCTGGATGCGTGCGGCGGGCAGGGCCGTCTCGCGACAAACGATGGCGATGAAATCGTCGCCGAGGGCTTCCAGTTCGCTGGCGATGGCGTCGAGGAACTGCGCGCGGCGTTCCGGCGACAGCGCATTGTAGGCTGGGAAGGCAGCTTCGGCGGCGCGGGCGGCGGCGTCGACTTCGGCTTCGGTGGCCTGGAGGAATTCGCGGGGCAGGGCTTCGCCAGTGCTGGCGTCGAGGCTCTGCAGGTGGATGCTGCCGGTGCCGATGCGTTGGCCGGCGATGAAGTTCTGGGCGGTCATGGGCGGGCTCTCTATTGGAAAGAGTGAGGTGAAGAGCAAGAGCCCCTCACCCCAGCCCTCTCCCGGAGGGAGAGGGAGCAGGTCGTGTGGCCGGCGACCTGGGAGTCAGCCGGCTTGCACGGTGTGCAGAGATTGCGGACGTATCGGCGAGAGTGGAATTTCGAGCCGGCACGTACGGTCCCCTCTCCCCTTGGGAGAGGGTTAGGGTGAGGGTGGTTCAATCGCCACTCAGAGTCCGACGTCAGGCAACTTCGGCCGATTCGCCAGCGCCTTGGCCATGATCGTCTCCACGTGCTCGCGATCCGCGCCTTGCAGCGCCAGGCGCGGCGGGCGGGTGAGGGCGGTGCCGCGGCCGGCGATCTCTTCGCACAGCTTGATGCACTGCACCAGGTCCGGGCGGGCGTCGAGGTGGAGGATCGGCATCAGCCATTCGTAGATCGGCATGGCTTCTTCGTAACGGCCGGCCTTGCACAGGCGGAAGATGGTTTCGCCTTCCTGCGGGAACACGTTGGACATCCCCGAGATCCAGCCCTCGGCGCCCACGGCGATGCTCTCCAGCACCACGTCGTCGAGGCCGGCGAAGAGGATGAAGCGGTTGCCCACTTCATTGCGCACGTCGATGAAGCGGCGGGTGTCGCCGGAGCTGTCCTTGAAGCAGACGATGTTCTCGCAGTCGGCCAGGGAGATGAGGATGTCCGGGGTGACGTCGTTTTTGTAGATCGGCGGGTTGTTGTAAACCATCACCGGCAGGTCGGTGCTGGTGGCCACGCTGCGGAAGTGCGCGGCGGTTTCATGCGGCTTGGAGGAGTAGACCAGCGCCGGCATCACCATGATGCCGTCGACGCCGACCTTCTGTACCGCCTTGGCCACCTGCGAGGCGCCATGGCTGGTGAACTCGGCGATGCCGCAGATCACCGGCACGCGGCCGCCGGAGGCGTCCTTGGCGACTTCGGTGACGGCCATCTTTTCCTCGATAGACAGCGAGGTGTTCTCGCCCACGCTGCCGCACACCACCAGGCCCGATACGCCGTCGCGCACGAGGTTGGAGATCACCTTGTGGGTGGCTTCCAGGTTGACCGAGTAATCGTCGTTGAACTGAGTGGTCACCGCGGGGAACACGCCACTCCAATTGACCTTCTTGCTCATGTTTTTCTCCAATTGTCGTATTTCGTATACGAAAGTTCTGGGAGGTTTCCCTGAAATTTCGTCGTCGGGTGCCGCTACGCGGCGAATCAGGGTTGAAAGGGGAAATCAGTAACCGTTGGGCCAGGTGTCCGAGAGTCGGTAACCCTCCGGCCACGGATCATCCGGGTCGAGCAGGTGCTGGTGGGTGCCGGTGATCCAGGCTCGACCAGAAATGCACGGATGGATGGCTGGCTTGTCGCCGACGCTGGTGAGACCGTCGATGCGGCAATGGAACTTGGAATCGATGATCGAGTGGCCGACGAAGCGCTCGCCGTCCTTCAGCTGGCCCTTGGCATGCAGCACCGCCATGCGTGCCGAGCAGCCGGTGCCGCAGGGCGAGCGGTCGATCTTGCCGGGGCGGATGACCACGGCGTTGCGCCCGTGCAGCACACCATCGACGCGTTCTACCGGCGCGGTCAGCTGGCAGAAGGAGATGTGCGCCCAGTCGTGGTTCACCGGGTGCTTGAAGCCCAGTTGCTGGTTCGCCGCCTGGGTGATCTTCAGGCCGGTGGCGACCAGGTCGGCGGCCTCCGAGGCGTGCAGGGTGAAGCCCAGCGCGTGCGCGTCGGCCAGCACGAAGCTGTCGCCGCCGTAGGCGGTATCCACCTGCAGCGAACCGAGGCCTTCCACTTCGATCCAGGCGTCGAGCTTGTCGGCGAAGGAGGGCAGGTTGCGTACTTCCACGCGCTGCACCTTGCCGTCCTTGCAGTCGGCGACGGCTTCGATCAGGCCGCCGGGGGCTTCCAGGGTCAGGCGTGTCTGCGGCTCCTGCATCGGCAGGATGCCGCTGTCCAGCAGCACGGTGCTGACGCACAGCGAGTTGGAGCCGGACATGGGCGGCACGTCGGCCGGTTCCATGATGATCCAGGCCATCTGCGCTCGCGGGTCCTTCGGCGGCACCAGCAGGTTCACATGGCGGAACACGCCGCCGCGCGGCTCATTGAGGACGAAGTTGCGCAGCACGTTGTCGCTGGCGATGAAGCGCGACTGCGCCCACACGGTATCGCCCGGCGGCGGGGCGACGCCGCCGACGATGACGTCGCCGACTTCGCCTTCGGCGTGGCAACTGACGACGTGGATGATCTTGCTCGAACGCATGTCTGTCTCCTGGTTCCGTGCCGCCTGCCTTCCCTCACCCCAGCCCTCTCCCAGAGGGAGAGGGGGCAGGCCGTGCCGGCTGACGCTGTGGTTTTATCCTTCACCGAACGGTCCCCTCTCCCGCGCGCGGGAGAGGGTTAGGGTGAGGGGCTCTTATTCACTCATCGACCGCCTAGTTCACCGACCTCAGAAACTCCGCCGTCTCCGCCCGCTGCGGGTTGACGATCACCTGGTCCGGCGTGCCGATCTCGTGCACCAGGCCTTCGCGGAAGAACGCCACGCGGTCGGACACATCGCGGGCGAAGCGGATTTCGTGGGTCACCAGGACCATGGTCATGCCCTCTTCGGCGAGCAGGCGCATGGTGTCGAGTACCTCGCCCACCAGTTGCGGGTCGAGTGCCGAGGTGGCTTCGTCGAACAGCATGTAGTCCGGCGACATGGCCAGCGCGCGGGCGATCGCCATACGCTGCTGCTGCCCGCCCGAGAGCTTCTGCGGGAACACATTGAGCTTGTCGCCCAGGCCGACGTGCTTGAGCTGCTTCACCGCCATCGCCTCGGCCTCTTCCTTGGACAGGCCGAGCACCTTGCGCGGGGCGAGCATGACGTTCTCCAGCACGGTCAGGTGCGGGAAGGCGTTCCACTGCTGGAAGACGATGCCGATCTTCTGCCGCAGCTTGTTCAGGTCGGTGGTCTTGGCGTGGACCTCGATGCCATCGACGCGGATCTTGCCGCGCTGGATCGGTTCCAGGCCGTTGATGCACATCAGCAGGGTGGACTTGCCCGAACCCGAGCCGCCGATGATCGAGACCACCTCGCCCTTCTTCACGGTCAGGCTGACGCCCTTGACCACTTCCAGATCGCCGTAGGCTTTGTGCACGTTGTCGATTTCAATCATTTTCCTGCCACCTTTGTTCCAGCCGGGCGCCGAGGCGCGCCACGACCCAACTCATGAGGTAATAGATGACCCCGGCGATGCACAGCACCAGCAGGGGTTCCTGGATGCGCGTCACGATGGTCTGCGAGGCGCGGAGCAGTTCGACGATGCCGATCCACATGACCAGCGCGGTGTCCTTCATCACCCCCAGCACCAGGTTCAGCCAGCCGGGGAAGGCCACCCGCGCGGCCAGCGGCAGCACGATGTAGCGCAGGTCCTGCCAGTAGCTGAGGCCCAGCGAGCGGCTGGCGCGGCGGATGTTCGGGCCGACAGCGAGGATGCCGCTGCGGATGATCTCGGTGCAGAACGCCGCCGCGTAGACACCCAGCACCAGACAGCCGACGGTGAAGGCGCTCCAGTTCAGGCCGACGATGCTTTTCAGCGAGTTGAACAGCACGAACTGGATCAGCAGCGGCACGCTGCGGAAGATGTCGAGGAACCAGCCGACCGGCATCGTGGCGCGCGGCAGGGTGGCGCGCAGCCAGCCCAGCACGACGCCGGCGAGGGTGCCGATGAGCATGGCGCCGACGGTCAGCTTGACGGTGACCCAGGCCCCTTGCAGCAGGAACATCAGGTCGTTGACGGTGAAGCTCGTGGAAAACATGCGTGCTTCTCCTAGTAGCGGAACAGCCGCCAGCTCAACAGGCGGGCGACCGCCACGATGACCTTGGCGATGATGTAATAGAGCACCGCGGCCAGGGCGAAGTACTCGAAGGTGCGGAAGGTGCGCACGTTGAAGTCCTGGGTCACGCCGGTGAGGTCGTTGTTCAGCCCCACCACCACGCCCAGCGACGTCATCAGCACCGCCCAGACCATCTGGTTCGTCAGCGGGTAATAGACGATGCGCAGCAGCTGCGGAACGATGATCATCCGGTACGCCTGGAAGGCGCTCATGCCCAGCGAACGCGCAGCGCGCATCTGGGTGTCCGGCACGGCCTTGAGGCCGCCACGGAAGTTCTCCGCGAGGTAGCCGGCGTTGTTGAAGGTGATCCCCGCCAGCAGCGCCACCCAGGAACTGACGTGCAGGCCGAAGGAGCCCAGGCCGAAGTACAGGATGTAGATCTGGAACAGCGACGGCGTGTTGCGCGCGATGGATACCCAGGTGTCGGCGAAACCCTTGAGCAGCGGGTTCTTCATCTGCCGCATGACGGTCAGCAGCAGTGCGATGAGCACGCCGAGGATCATCGACAGCGCGGCGGTTTCGAGCGTTACCCAGGCGCCGCCGAGCATGTCCGGCAGGGCCTTGAAGGCGGAGCGCCAGTGGAAGCTGTAGTTGAACATCAGCGCACCCCCTCGCTCAGCCAGCTCGGGACGCCACCGTCACCGCGCCCGCTGCAGGCCGCCTCGACACACGCGGCAAGGCTGCCGAAATGCACCTGGCGCCCGGCCAGGCCCGGGCCGTAGTGGGCGTACTTCGCCGAATTGGTGATCAGCGTGGTGCAGTCCGGCGGGATCACCGGCTCGCCGATCATGCACCAGCAGGTGTCGTTGAGCAGTTGCGCGCCGAAGTCTTCCAGCACCTTCACGTCGCCGGCGGCGCGGGCCTTTTCCTGCACGGCGCGGCCGAGGGCGACGACCAGCGCGACACCCGGATGCTTGCGGCGCCCGGCCACCAGTTTCGCCAGTTCGGCACACTCGCTGGCGGAGAAGTGTGGGTTGCCCAGGGACACCAGTTGCACGGTGGGTTCTGCCGCGTGGTCCAGCTCGTGCCAGGAAGCGATGAGGTCCGCTGGCGTGACGCGCAGGTGTTGCAGCGGGGCTTTGCCGCCCAGTGCGGTGGCGACGTCCGGCGCTTCCGGCGTAACGCCGACGATGTGGAACATCGGGGCGGCGGAGGTGGTGGCGAAGGCCGCGCCGAAGGCTTTCAGCGCATCGCTGTCCGGCGCCAGCGGCTGCAGGCCGTCGACCACCGGGATGCGCGTGCCGCAGAGCTCGCCGATGTGGTAGCCGAGCAGCGGGAAGATCGATTCGTCGTGCTCGGCCGGCAGCTCGACATCGATCCGCAGCACGGCCAGCCGGCCCTCGTCGCGGTGGCTGCCGACGTTCGGCGCGCGGCCGGTGAGGGCGATGCAGATGTCGAGGTAATCCGGGTATTTCAGGGTCCGCGCGCCGAGCACGCTGTTGGCGTACACCACGGCGTTGGACTCGGCCCAGACCACCTGTTCGCCGAGGCTTGGCTTGCTGTCCAGCAGGTAGGGCGCGCAGGTGTAGCTCATCTGCGCGCCCATCTCCATGTAGGCATCGCCCAGCGCCGCGGCAGGCTCGCCGAAGGCCTTGTCGACACCCAGTTCGCGCCAGCGGCGGTGGTCCACGGAGATGGAATTCAGAGTGGTCGGCACCCGTACTTTGCCGCCCCAGTCCGCCAGTTGGCGGGCGAAGCGCAGGCTGGCGGGGCCGGTATAGATGCAGCCGTCGATGTGCGCCTGGGCGATGTCCAGCAGGTCCTTTGCGCCTTGCAGTGCGGCCATGCGCAGGACGATCTGCATGGCGGCCTGGGCGGCCTTGCCGTGCTGGCCGTCGAGCAGTTCATGGTCGCCGGCGGTGAGCGCCAGGCCTTCCGGCAACGGGCCGGCATCGCTGGCCATCACGCCCTGCCAGCCATCGGCAGGGCGCTCGGCGGTGAGTGTTACCTGTCCGTCTTCGATGCGGGCCCAGCCGCCCGTGGACAACTGCTCGAAAGCCTCGTGGCCCAGGCACAGCACCGGGATGGAGCGGCCGAACAACGCCTGCGCCACCAGCACACCAAGGGTGAGGATCTCGTCCGGCTCGGCCAGCAGCAGCGCTGCCGGCGCGTGGCCGTTGAGCAGTATTTCCAGCATCACGCTGCTGCCGGTACAGGAGCCGCGTCCGCTGGGAATCGCCAGCACCCGCCCGGGCAGGAAGCTGCCGGAGAGCGGATGGTGGCGGTCGATGACCTCGCCGCTGAAGGGCTCGACGCCACCCCAGAAGCTCAGCCCGGTGTCGGCATGGAGTAGCGCCCCTTCGGCGCTACCCCCCATCAGGACCCGCCCTGTTAGGCGTGAGTCCCGCACCCTTGAGGCCTGCATCGAAGACATGTTGCGCCCGCCGTCAGTAGTACACGTGGGGAACGGTGAGGTCGACCGGGGTGCCGCCGACCCACTTCTCGTACAGCTCGGCGTAGCGGCCGGTGCGGACCTGCTGGTTGACGAAGAGGTTGAGGTAGTGGATCAGGCCGTACTCATTGCGCGCGGCGGCCAGCGATACGTAGTCGATCACGTAGGGCGCGTTGCCGACGACCTTCAGACCCTTGTACTTGCCGGATTTAAGAGTGGAGGCGGCGACGGTGTTGGTCACCACGGTGGCGTCGATGTGGCCCTGGGCGACGGCGAGGATGGTGTCGTTCTGGCTCTGGTAGGCGCGGAAGGAACCCTTGCCGCCCCATTTCTTCACGTCCTTCTCCAGCGCGATGGCTTCATAGGTGCCGCTGGTGTTGCCCACCGGGCGGTCCTTGATGTCCTCGTACTTGGTGATGCCGGTGTCTTCGCGGGTCAGCACCACCATCTGGAAGGCAAAGTAGGGAATGGTCATGGCGACCGTCTTGGCGCGCTCCAGGGTGTCGGAGGTGGAGGCGACGATCACGTCGGCGCGGCCGGAAACCAGCGCGGGAATACGATCCGGGAAGGGCGTCTCGACGACTTCGGCGGTAACACCGAGGACTTTCGCCA
Source organism: Pseudomonas sp. PDNC002 (assembly GCF_016919445.1). Classification (NCBI taxonomy): domain Bacteria; kingdom Pseudomonadati; phylum Pseudomonadota; class Gammaproteobacteria; order Pseudomonadales; family Pseudomonadaceae; genus Pseudomonas; species Pseudomonas sp. PDNC002. The sequence continues at coordinate 2,041,770 of NZ_CP070356.1, forward strand.
GGTCGTTGCAGTAGTCCACGTCGAAGCCGACCGGGTTGTTCTGCGCATCGCGCGAGCCCATGGGCGGGAAGTCCAGGGTCACGGCGCAGCGCAGCTTGCCGGATTCGATGATGTCGTCGAGCTTGTCGGCCTGGGCCTGGCCGGCGAGAAACACAGCGGTGAGGGCTAGAGCAATTCGGGTGAATTTCATGGGGGCCTCTCTGAGTCAGTGTTGTGCAGCGATTTTTGTATTATGGATTTCGTATACGATATTTCTTAGAGCAAGGCATGTGCCAGAAATGGCTCAGGCATGACTGATTGGTCGCGAGGCCCGGTATTGGTGGGATCAGGTGTTGGGAGTCTTCTGCCGGGGTTGTAGGAGCGTTCCCGACGCTGTTACCAAATGAAGCAGGAGCGTGTTTCGCTGCCCCGTATGGGAGCACTCGGGAAGTTGCGTGCGCTGTTGTCCCTTGTGGGAGCAGCTGTCTTCTGCGGGAAAAGTCGTGTCTGCTTTCCCCTCACCCCAGCCCTCTCCCGGAGGGGAGGGGGCAGATCGTGCCGGCTGACGCTGTGGTTTTATCCTTCACCGAACGGTCCCCTCTCCCGCGCGCGGGAGAGGGTTAGGGTGAGGGGCTCTTGTAGGGGCGGTGGAGTCGCTCAGCCCATGCCAGCGCTACAGGTTTCGTCAGTTGGGAGCGATCTGCGACTCACGATACTGCGTCGGCGACAGCCCGGTCAGTGCGCGGAACTGCCGGCTGAAGGCACTGTGGTCGGTGTAACCGCAGCGCAGGGCGATCTCGGTGATCGGCAGGTCCTCGCCGAGCAGGCGGGTGGCCGCACCCAGACGCGCCTTGTGGATCATCTGCCGTGGCGTGAGCTGGAAGATGCGCTTGCAGTGGCGCTCCAGCTGGGCGACGGAGAGGCCGGCCAGCTCGGTCAGCTCGGCAAGGTTGATTGGCTTGTCGAAGTGCTCGCGGATGTAGGCATCGACGGCGGCGAGGCGCTGGTACGCGGGATGCGTGGATTGCGCCGCCTGCAGGTCGCTGGAGATTCCCGCCATGCCGATCACGACGCCTTGTGCATCGCGCAGCGCCAGCTTGTGGGTCAGGCACCAGCCCGGCAGCCGGCCGGGATAAAGGTGCAGCTCCAACTGGTCGCTGAGCTGGCCGCCGGTTTCCAGCACGCGGCGATCCTGCTCGGTATAGATCGGTCCGAAGCGCGAGGGAAAGACATCCTCGGCGGTGCGCCCGAGCAACTCGCGGGCATCCTTCACACCGCAGCGCCGCGCCAGGGTCTGGTTGACCAGCACGTAGCGTGCCGCGGTGTCCTTGATGAAGAACACCACGCCGGGCATGGCATCGAGCAGCGGGGAAATCTGCGCAAGGGTCTGCAGCAGGCTGTCCAGGTCGCGGGCGCCCTGGGGGATCAGGTCGTGCATCGGGAGGCGAGTCGGCTGTCGGAACATGGCGGAAGGTACGCTGCAAGGTGGCGAGATGGCGAGGCGCTGTCAACTCGTAGGGCGGATAAAGCGGGACGCTTTATCCGCCGTCTCCCCTCCGTTGAACGCAGGCGGCGGATAACGCCAGAGGCGTTATGCGCCCTACGGAACTGGCAGGGCGTTAGCTCAGTCGTCGGCCAGCTGAAGAAGGGTTTCCACCCGCGTCGGGCTGAACGGCGGACGCGGCGCCGGCGGTTGCCAGCCGAACAATTGCTTGGCCGCCGCGCCGCACACGCGACCCTGGCAGGCGCCCATGCCGCAACGGCTGGCGAGCTTGGCGGCGGTCCAGTCCGGTTTGCCGGCGAGCGCGGAGTACGGCACGTCTTCGCAGCGGCAGACGAGAGTGTCCGCTTGGGCGAGCTGGTTCAGGCGCGGGTCGAGGGCAAAGTCCTTTTTCAGTGCGTCGGCGAAGCCCTGCCAGCGTTGGCGCTGCGACCAGAGTTCACGGGCGCGGTCGTGTTCACCCACGGCGGCGTGGCCGGCGATGCGACCCTCCACCAGCGCTTTCTCCGAACCGCCGAAGCCGGTGCATTCGCCCGCGGCGTAGATGCCATCGCGGCTGCTTGCCTGCCAGGCGTCGACGCGGATTGCACCGTCGTCCACCGCACAGCCCAGCGCCTGGCCAAGCTGCACGTTGGGGATCAGGCCGAAGCCGCAGGCCAGCCGGTCGCATTCGATTTCCTTCAGCTTGCCGCCCTGGCTGATTCGCACGCCTTCCAGGTGATCTGTCCCCAGCGCGGCGACGACATGGCTGTCGGCACGGTAGGCCGGGTCGTACAGGCCGAAGGACTGCAACAGCTTGTTCGGCCAGCGCGGCAGCTTCAGCGCAAAGCTGGCCAACGCAGACCACGATGCCTGTTCGGCGATGCGCAGGATCTTCGCGCCGTTGGCGCGGGCGGTCGCGGCGCTGGCGAGCAGCAGCGGGCCGCTGCCGGCGATCACTACGCGCTGGCCGTCTACCGGCACGCCGCCTTTCACCAGAGCCTGCAGTCCGCCTGCACCGGTGACGCCGGGCAGCGTCCAGCCGGGGAAGGGCAGCAGCAGTTCGCGGGCACCGGTGCAGAGGATCAGCTTGCGGTAATCCAGCCGCCAGCCACGTTCGAAGTCTTCCAGCAGCAGGCCGCGTTCGCCGGCCAAAGCCACCACGCGGGTGGCGCTGTGAATCCTGATGTTGGCGCAGGCGGTAACCTTTTCGCGCAGCTCCAGAGCGGCGCGCGGCAGGTGCGCATTGGGCCCGTCGCGCCAGATCTGCCCGCCGGGCAGCGGGTTGTCGTCGAGGATGACGATGCTGGCGCCGCTCGGCGCGGCGGCGAGGGCGGCAGACATTCCCGCCGGCCCGGCGCCGATGATGACGATATCGACGGACTCGCTCATGGGCGCGTCTCCACCTGCATGCCGTCGCGGCACAGTGTCTGGCAGGCCAGGCGGCGTTGACCGTCGATGGTCACCCGGCACTCCTGGCAGATGCCCATGCCGCACAGCGGCGCACGGCGTTGGCCGCTGACCGAGGTGCGCGTGGTGCCGTCGCCGCCCAGGGCAAGCGCGGCGGCCACCGTGGTGCCGGCGACGACACGCAGCGGGCGGCCGTCAAGAGTCAGGTCAGGCATGGGCGGTGGCTCCGAGGAAACGGCGCGGGGAATAGGGTTCGGCCGGCAGCGGCAGCTGCTCGCCGCACAGCTGCGCGGCGAGCAGGTCGGCGGTGCCCGGCGCGGTGGTTACGCCCAGGCCTTCGTGGCCGACAGCGAGCCACAGGCCGGGGCGCTGCGGATGTTCGCCCACCAGCGGCATGCCGTCCGGGCTGGCGGCGCGGAAGCCGGCCCAACTGCGGATCACGTTGAGGTTGGCCAGGCCGGGCATGTAGTCGACGGCGCGGCGCAGCATCTTCGCCAGCATCCAGCCTTCCACCTGTGGGTCGGTGGTGCCGAACTGCCGCGAGGCGCCAATGAACAACTGGCCGGTCGGGCGCGGCTGGATGTTGCAGGCCACCGAAGGCCCGCTGGCGTTATGCGCGCTGGTCACGTAGCCCAGCTCCACCAGCGTGCGACGCACCTTGCCGGGGTAGCGGTCGGTGATCAGCAGATGACCTTTCTTCGGTTCGATGGGCAGGTCGGCGCAGAGCTGCGTGGCCTGGATGCCATTGGCCAGGACGATGGCCTTGGCGCTCAGCCACTGGCCGTCGTCCAGGCGCACGCGGGGTTCGTCGATTTCCACCACTTTTGCCTGGCGCTGGCGGATCGGGATCAGCGCCGATTCCAGCAGCCACGCGGCGGCGCGCGGGGCGTAGAGAATGCCGTCACCGGTGATCTCCAGCCCGCCGTGCAGGTCGCTGCGCAGCTCGGGTTCCTCCTGCTGCAGCTCCGCGCTGTTCAGCAGTCTTGCGGTGACGCCGTGTTCGCGCAGGACGGCGAACTTGCGTTCGGCTTCGGCCATCTCTTCGTCATTGGCCGCCAGCCACATCGTGCCGTTGCTGCGGTAGGCGCATTCGGCGGGCATGTCGTGGCCCCACTCGCGCCAGCGTTGCAGCGAGTAGTTGCTCAGCGCCAGTTCGGCGGCGTTGTCGTCGAGCACCAGCAGGTGGCCCATGCCGACGGCGGTGGCGCCGGGCAGGCGCGCATCCAGCACCAGTACATCCAGCCCGCGGCGGGCCAGGGCGTGGGCGCAGGCGGCGCCGACGATACCGGCGCCGATGACGATGATGTCCGCATCGCTCACGAACGGATGCCCCAGGCGAACGGGTCGTCCTCTTCCAGCAGCAGGGTGGCCTCGGCGCTGATGTTGGCGCGGCCGCGGATGGTAGGGATGATACGCCCCTCGGCGGGCTCGCCGACCCACTCGAAGCGGCCTTCGAACTGGCTGCCGATCACGCTGGCCTGGCGCCAGGCATCGCCGGCGGCGAGTTTGCCATCAGCGGCCAGGCACGCCAGCTTGGCGCTCGTGCCGGTGCCGCAGGGCGAGCGGTCGTAGGCCTTGCCGGGGCAGAGCACGTAGTTGCGGCTGTCCGCTTCGGGATCGTCGGCGAACAGCTCGATGTGGTCGATCAGCCCGCCGTCTTCACCGCGGATGCCCTGGTCTTCCAGCGCCTTCTGCACGGCGACGGTGTAGGCGGTCAGCTCGTCCAGGTTGTCGCCGGCCACGCGCAGGCCGTGATCGGCAATCAGGAAGAACCAGTTGCCGCCCCAGGCGATATCGCCGTGCACCAGCCCGTGGCCGGGCACTTGCACCGGCACCTGCTTGCGGTAGCGATAGGAGGGGACGTTGCGCACGCTCACCGAGCGGTCTTCGTGCAGGGTTGCTTCGACGGTGCCCACCGGCGTCTCGATCTTGTGCGTGCCGGGGCCGATGCGGCCGAGGTGCGCCAATGAGACCACCAGGCCGATGGTGCCGTGGCCGCACATGCCCAGGTAACCGGTGTTGTTGAAGAAGATCACCCCGGCGCAGGCGCTCGGGTCCACCGGCTCGCAGAGCAGGGCGCCGACCAGTACGTCGCTGCCGCGCGGTTCCAGTACGGTAGCGGCGCGCCAGCTGTCATGTTTCTCGGCCAGCAGCGCGCGGCGTTCGGCCATGCTGCCCTTGCCCAGATCGGGAAAGCCGTCGAGCACCAGGCGCGTGGGTTCGCCGCCGGTGTGGGAATCGAGAACCTGGATGCGTTTCATGCTGCCCCCTGGGGTGTCTTGTTGTAGACCCTAGGGTGGCGCGGGACGGGAATCGGGGCTTGAGGGTTTTCCGCCGGGCCGATGATGAAATCGGCACAGCGGAGCTTTCCGATCAGCTAGGTGTGGGCCGGTTCGGCAGGTGTTCGTAGAGCGTGCGGCAGACGCCGTTGATGTGTTCTTCCAGCAAGCGTGCGGCCAGCTCGCCATCGCCGGCGCGGCAGGCATCGAGGATGTCATGGTGCTCGTGGTCCGCGCGCTCCTTGCCGGAGGACAGGCTCATCTGCATGCGCAGGTAGCGTTCGAGCTTGTCATGGATCGAGCGGATCAGGCCGACCAGATAGGGTCGCTGCGCCGGTTCATAGAGGCAGGCGTGCAGCTCCCAGTTCAGCTCCGCCCAACGGCCGACATCGTCCTCGCCGACGAACTCGGCACAGATGCGCTCGGCGCGCTCGAAGGTCTCGGCGGTCATGTTCGGCACCGCGAGACGGATCGCCTGGGCTTCGAGGACGACCCGTACCTCGAACATCTGTGCCAGTTCCGGCTCGGAAATCTTCGTCACCAGCGCGCCCTTGTTGCGCTGGAACTCCACCAGCCCCTCGGCCTCCAGGCGCTTGAGCGCCTCGCGCACGGGAATCTTGCTGACGTTGAAGATCTGCGCGATATCGTCCTGGCGGATCGGCTCGTGCTCTGCCATCTGGCCGGAAATGATCGCCTCGCGCAGGTGCTTGGCGATGGTCTCCGAGGCGGAGGGGACGATACCCAGGTTGGGGGCGTTGCGTAGCGGCACGATGCAGTCCGGTCAGGTGGCTTTTGTCGGATATGGTATACGAAATCCCTGCGATGCAGTGAAGCACCGGCGAGCGGTCATCGCAATGGATGAATCACGGGATTTGCACACGCAATGCGCGTGCCGGGGAATCAGTTGCGGCGTTCGACGATGTAGCGGGCCAGGGCGCGCAGCGGTTCGGCGCTATCGCCAAAGCCTTCCAGCGCCGCGAGCGCCTGGTCGCGCAGGGCGAGGGCGTAGGCCTTGGCTTCGTCGAGGCCGAGCAGCGCGGGGTAGGTCGGCTTGTCGTGGGCCTGGTCCTTGCCCTGGGTCTTGCCGAGGGTGGCGGTGTCGCTTTCCACGTCGAGGATGTCGTCCTGCACCTGGAACGCCAGGCCCACGGCCTCGGCGTAGCGGCGCAGGGCTTCCAGCGCATTGGCGTTGGCGCGGCCGCTGGCCAGGGCGCCGAGCTGCACGCTGGCTTCGATCAGCGCGCCGGTCTTGTGCCGGTGCATGGTTTCCAGCGCCGCCTGGTCGATCTTGCGACCCACGGACTCCAGGTCGATCGCCTGCCCGCCAACCATCCCGGCAGAACCGGCGGCGCGGGTGAGGATCATCAGCATGTCCAGGCGGGTCTGCGCATCCTGCGGATTGAGCTGGGCGTTACCGATCACCTCGAATGCCAGTGTTTGCAGACCGTCACCGGCGAGAATCGCGCAGGCTTCGTCGTAGGCAATGTGGGTGGTCGGCTGGCCGCGACGCAGGTCGTCGTCGTCCATCGCCGGCAGGTCGTCGTGCACCAGGGAATAGGCGTGGATCAGCTCCACCGCGCAGGCTGCGCCATCGGCACGTTCCGCCTCGCCACCCAATGCTTCGCAGGCCGCGTAGGCCAGTAGCGGACGCACGCGCTTGCCGCCGTTGACCACGCTGTAGCGCATGGCGCCGTAGATGCGGGTCAGTTCTTCACGGGGAGCGACGAACAGCTTTTCCAGCGCAGCATCGACACGCGCCTGGCAGCGCGTCTGGTACCCGGCGATCATGCGTCGTCGCCTTCCGGATCGAAGGGCGCTTCGCTCAGTTCGCCATCGCGTTCCAGCAGGATCTGCACCTTCTGCTCCGCCTGGGTCAGCGCCGCCTGGCAATCGCGGGTCAGACGGATGCCCTGCTCGAAGGCACCCAGCGAGTCCTCCAGCGACAGCTCGCCGCTTTCCAGGCGCTCCACCAGCGTTTGCAGCTCGGCGAGGGACTGTTCGAAGTCGAGGGAAGCTTTCTTGCGGGCCATGCGGACATCTCGGCGGGGTATTCGGAAACCTCGCGACACTAGCAGAGACGGGGATTGTGGGCAAATGCGGGAGGCGGCTCGGGCTGTGTTGAGTATTCGAGCCTTAGCACCCCCAGCTCGCGTGATGACGGACGCGCAGCCACGTCACCGTTGCTGCCAGGCAGAAGCGAGAAATGGTCAGTGCTTGATCATTTCTTGTGGCGTCAGCTGAGAGGAGATTTCGCGTAACTGCCGGGAACGGAGCTGCGTAGCCGCAGTGACGCATTGATTGACATTTCCCTCATAAGCCTGACTACCTGGTCTGCCTCAAACGCCATCAGCTCGCAATCTGCATCCCGCAGGTACATCCATTGAAGCTGCGCGTTCTTCAATTGGCTTTTCAACAAATCTCTCTTCTTGGGGCTGGGGCTGTAGGCATTATCAATTCGCTGAAGCAGTGCCCGATAGGTCTGGTTTAAGCGGCTATCGGCATCATCTTTACGCGCTCTGAAGCACCAGGAGCTTCAGGCCGCGCCAGGAGGATTCCAGCGCCTGGAACTCGGCGTGGTGAAGGATTTCGTCCATCTGCTGGCTGAGCTTGGCGTCGATCTCGGCGATCATCCGATCGACCAGCGCCTTCTTGACCTGCTCGCCCTGGTTCTGGGGTTTCAGCAATTCTTCGATGAAGGCGGAGACGCCTCGCTTGGCGATGCCGTAGGCCTCATCGTCTGGGGTCAGGCTGGTCTCGGCAATGATTCTGTCGAGAATGCCGTACTCTGCGCCGGCCCCGGTGGTTTCCTGTACTGCGCTCGTGCTCATGTGTTGGATTCCTTTTCAGTGGCGCGCTCAGGCGTCCTGCTGGGCGGCGAGGCCGAGCTCGGCTAACACGCGATCGCGCGAGTCATCATCGGCCAGTACGCTTTCAATGGCCTTTCGGAAGGCCGGCGCATTGCCCAGTGGCCCCTTGAGGGCTACCAGGGCGTCGCGCAGTTCCATCAGCTTCTTCAATTCCGGAACCTGATCCACGAGGCTCGCCGGGTTGAAGTCCTTCATGGAGTTGACCCGTAGCGATACGCCCAGGTCCTCGTCCGGTGCGTTCTCCTGCAGTCGGTTGGGGACGTTGAGGGTCAAGCTGAGCTCCTGCTTGGCCAGTACCTCGTCGAAGTTGTTCTTGTCGATGCCGATCGGTTTGCGATCTTCGACCTTGCGGTCGTCCGCGCGCTGGGTGAAATCCCCCAGAACCAGCAGCTTCAGTGGCAGCTCGATTTCTTCCTGGGCATTGCCGGTGGCGGGTTTGAAGGTGATGTTGATGCGTTCCTTGGGGGCTACCGAGCCATCTTTGGCCATGGCATTTCTCCTTTGCATTTACGGCCCGAGGGCCTAGTCGAGCACCACTTCGAGATCGAGGTGGCACAGCCTGCGATAGACCTCGTCCTTGCGTTCGCGCACGCTGTGGTTCTGCGGCAGCAATTCGCAGCAGGTGTGCAGCATGTGCAGCACTTCCAGGGCAAGATCAGGTTCCCAGCGATGCAGTCCGGATTCCTGCAACTGTTCGTCGAGGGATTCAAGCTGGGTACGTGCCAGCTCATGTTTCTTCGCCTGTACGCACAGGCGGGCCATGCTCAATTGCCAGAAGAACCGCTCGCGGCCTCCCTGGGCGCCCAGCAGTCCCTGCTTGAGTACCTGGACGGCTCGCTTGAGGCCGTCCTTGCGAAGCAATGGCAGTGCTTCCTGGAGCGCCAGATCCCAGGCAGGGGACTCGTGGGTGACAACGACCTCGCGGGGCGCCGAGGGGGGCTGCAGATGGGGCATCACGTGGGCGCTGATCCAGCTGCGGGTGGCGGGATCGGCGAATGGAAGTCCATCGAAGAACTTCAGGTCGATGACGCCGGGCAGTCGCTGCAGGAACAACGCAAACTGAATCTCCACCTCGCGCATGGCGGCTTCCGCATCGAGTGCCTGGAGGCACTCCCAGGCCAGTCGCTGCCCGTCGAACCAGAACGGCGCTCGTGCCAGGCTGTTCTCCAAATCCACGAGCAGATCGGCAAACTGACCTTGCTCGAAGCGTTCGGTGTAGGAGCGCAGCTTGTCGGGAGGAAGGCTGCGAAGGGCGGTCGCCTGCTCGGTGTTGCGCTCAGGCAGACTGTCGATGGGCAGCCAGAGCAGGGTACGGCTCAGGCGAAGAGCGCGCAGGTCCGTGGCTTTCTGGCGCAACCACCAGGAACAAAGGGGGCGTGCGCTGTCCTGCTGGGCGCGCAATGCCTTGTGGGCATCCTTCTCATTGTCGATCGGGCTGGCCGGAGCCAACAGATTGGTCGCCGCCTGCTTCACTTGCGCGACCACCGCACCGACCGAGCCAGGCTCAGGCTGGCCCTGGGCGGACCGTTGAATCATCTCGTCCAGGCGCCTGCATAGCGGAAGCAGCAAGGGGGCGTCGGTGCCCAGGCGCGTATTCAGACACTCATCGAGGCCGCGCAGGTTGTCCGCCAACTGACGGAACAGAGGAAGTTGGTCCTTGATTGCCAGGCTTTCGTCGAACAATGGTTCGAGGCGGGGGACCAGCCAGTTGATGGCTGCTGCCCGAGTGCGATCCTTGCGAGGATGCAACTCGTCCCAGTGTGCCTGGCAGAGCTGGAGGATCAGGCTCATGCCCGCCTGGAGGCCGACAAAGGATTCGCGTTGGTGCAGAGCCCATGTCATCCAGGCCGCGATGCGTAGATCCTTGGACTGGCCGCGGAGTATGGATTCGCTGACGTCCATGACCTTTTGCCAATCCACCAGCCCGTTGCCGTGCAGGGACGAAGCCTTGGCCAATTCTGCTTCCAGGCTCTCGTATTCCGGGGAATAACGCACATCCTCGCCTGCATAACTCCCCGAAGAGATGGGGGCGTCAACCAGCTCGAGATAATGCGATGCGAGTTTTCTGGAATGGTTCATTCCTGCGATCTTCCGGGGGGTGGCGCAGCTATGAATATGAGAAGTATCTGAATTGCCAGGGTGAGACGGGGTGGTTTCTAAGGTTCAGTCGTTGTCGGGTTTCTGTAGTTGGTGATTAATTGTGCAATTTTTTGCATAGGCTGGTGTGTAAGAAATTTGCCATTTATCGTGTAGTACATAAATGGCTGACCGCTCTGGCGTGAACGATCTTGCAAAATACGAGGATGCCTCAGTATCTCGAATTTAGGCTTTGACAGCTCTAAAATAGGGGATTCCGCTGGCTTGTTCCGATGTGGGAAGGAAGATAGCATCAGCTGAAGGCTTCTTCCTACGGGAAGTAACGTAGTGATATTTCGATGTTGTGGTGTGCAACTTTTTGCCAGATTTTTTTGTTTTATTATTAATTAAAGCTTGCCGGGCTTAGTGCTCTGTAGGTTTGGCAGGAAGTTGCACAGAGAATGGCAGATTGTTGCTGAAAGGACGGGGTTTGTTGCTGTTTTACTTCGGATGACTGGATGGTTAATTGTCTGCGGCGCCTATGGCTAGTGATCTTGAATATAACTGGCATGCAAATTGTTAGAGGCTCGCAACCCGGTCCAAACATGGCGCCGGGCCCATCACTTCATCATGGCAAGGAGAGCTTTCATGCCAACACCCGCGTACCTGTCCCTCGAAGGCACCAAGCAAGGCCTGATCACCGCTGGCACCTTCACCGAGGACTCGGTCGGCAACATCTTCCAGGAAGGTCATGAAGACCAGGTCCTGGTTCAGGCATTCAATCACCAGGTCATCATCCCGCGTGACCCGCAGTCCGGCCAGCCGACCGGCCAGCGCGTCCACAAGCCGCTGATGATCACCAAGGTCTTCGACAAGTCCTCGCCGCTGATCTTCAACGCCCTGACTTCCGGCGAGCGCCTGAACAAGTGCCGCCTGGAGTGGTACCGCACCTCGTCCACCGGTACCCAGGAGCACTACTTCACCATCGAACTGGAAGACGCCGTGATCGTCGACGTGCAGTCGCGCATGCCGAACTGCCAGGACCCGAACATGGCGCACTTCACCCACCTGGAAGACGTCTACTTCACCTACCGCAAGATTGTCTGGACCCACGAAGTCTCCGGTACTTCCGGTTCCGACGACTGGCGCACCCCGATCTCCGCGTAATCCGCGGCGGTCGAAGCCAAATGCATCGGCCAGGTCTTCCTGGCCGCTGCTCGTTCTACCGGTTCGCTTGTCCGGCATGCCTCGCGATCGATGGCGGCAGGGATGACCGGCCGCCTGTGCAGAGGAGCATCGGATGTTCGCCCCCGCCAACCAGACTCATTTCAGCCTGAACATCGAAGGTACCAGTGGTGACCTGCAGGTACTCGAGTTCATCGGAAGAGAGGCGCTGAACCAGACCTTCCTCTTCGAGCTCGAGTTGGTCAGCGAAAACTCTGCGCTGGACCTGGAAAACCTGCTGCATAAGGCGGCCTATCTGGCCATCGGGCAGAGCGGAACCGGTATCCATGGACAGGTCTATCGGGTTGCCCAGGGGGAGTCTGGCAAGCGCCTGACCCGCTATCAGATCAGCCTGGTGCCGCGCCTGGCCTACCTGGCCCATCGATTCAACCAGCGTATCTTCCAGCAGCTCACCGTGCCGCAGATCATCGGCAAGGTCCTGGAGGAGCACGGCATTCTTGCCGATGCTTATCGTTTCAAGCTGGGACCGAGCCTCTACCCCCTGCGTGACTACTGCACCCAATACGACGAGTCGGATTTGCACTTCGTCCAGCGCCTATGCGAAGAGGAGGGGATTCACTATCACTTCGAACACAGCGCCCAGCAGCACCTTCTGGTCTTCGGAGATGACCAGGCCTGTTTTCCAAAGCTGGCGCCGGTGGCTTATCAGCAGGATTCCGGCATGGTTGCCGACGCTCCTGTGGTCCGTCGCTTCGGCCAGCGCCTGGAAACCCGTACCAGCCGCACCACCCGACGGGACTATCACTTCGAGAAGCCGCAACTCGATCTGGAGAGTTCAGCCCGCAGCGACTTCAAGCCGGATCTGGAAGACTACGACTATCCAGGTCGCTACATCGATCGAGAGCGTGGCAAACATCTCAGCCAAAGGGCGCTGGAGCGTCATCGCAGCGATTTCGTCCTCAGTGAGGGGCGCAGCGACCAGCCAGCCTTGCGCAGCGGTCATTTCCTTACCCTGAGCGCTCACCCACGAGCGGATTGGAACGACCTCTGGTTGCTCACCGAAGTTCACCATGAAGGCAAGCAGCCCCAGGTGCTGGAAGAGTCCGTTACCAGCAACACCACCGAACTCAAGGACGATTTCCACCAGGGCTACCGCAACCGCTTCACCGCCACGCCCTGGAGCGTGCCGTACCGTCCGCCGCTGGAGCATCCGAAGCCACGCATTCTCGGCAGCCAGAGCGCTGTGGTCACCGGTCCCCAGGGCGAGGAAATTCATTGCGACCCGTACGGTCGGGTGAAGGTCCAGTTTTTCTGGGACCGCGAAGGCCAGGCCGACGACAAGACCAGTTGCTGGCTGCGTGTTGCATCCAGTTGGGCGGGCAAGCAATTCGGCGCGATTGCCATTCCGCGTGTTGGCATGGAGGTGCTGGTCAGCTTCCTTGAAGGCGACCCCGACCAGCCGCTGGTTTCCGGTTGCCTCTACCATGCCGAGAAACAGGTGCCCTACCAACTGCCGGAGAACAAGACCCGCAGCCTGTTCAAGACCAACAGCTATCCCGGCGGCGGTGGCTACAACGAACTGCGCATCGAGGACCGCAAGGGGCAGGAACAGATATTCCTCCATGCCCAGCGCGACTGGGATGAGAACATCGAGCACGACCAGCGCATCCGCGTTGGCCACGAACGCCATGTCACGGTCGAAGCCAACACCTACAGCGAGTTCAAGGCCGAGGAGCACCGCACCACCGACGGTGACCGCAAGGTGGAACTGCGCAGCGACGACCACCTCACTGTCGGCAACAACCAGCACATCAAGATTGGCACCGGACAATTCGTCGAGGCCGGACAGGAGATTCACCTCTCAGCTGGTCTGAAAGTGGTGATGGAAGCGGGGAGCGAGCTGACCCTCAAGGCCGGCGGGAGCTTCGTCAAGCTCGATGGGAGCGGGATCGTCCTCAGTGGGGCGTCGGTGAAGGTGAACAGCGGCGGCAGCTCCGGAAGCGGGACGCCTGCGGCGCCTCTACTCCCAGCATTGCCAGCGCCCGCAGACACGGCGCCGCCCGGCGCGGTGCTGAGAAACCCCGCCAAGCCACGAGAAAAAGCAGCTGATCAGCGGAAGCTGATCGTTGATGTCTGGGGTGATCCGGGGATGGGCGGCCAGGTGAAATTGCTTGATCCGGAGGGAGAGGCATGAGCGAGCTCAAGGATGAATCCATCAAGCAAGGCGTGCGTAAGAAGACCGAGTACGAGGATAGCCGTCGTTCTCGGCTCGCCTTGACCATCAAGCGCAAGGACGGCGGCGAGCTCAGTATTCCCATCGCTGCGGATATGCGTAGCCACCGCGAAGAGAAAGACATCCAGCAGAACACCTTGCTGGCGATTATGCCCCTTGTGCGCCTGCCCGGTTATGACAAGCTTGGCGAACGACCACACCCGGCAGTGCCACGGCCAGGCTGCATCTACGTCTTTCAGGACAGCAAGCTCTGGCGCGAAGCGCTCTGCGACGGCAAGGGTGGGCTCGCCGAGGTAGATCTCGCCCACTGGCGAAAGCAGGCTGAGCAAAAGAAGCCGGCAGACGAGCGGCCGGCGGTAGGCGTAAAGCAGAGCATTCTGCTGACGCCGATCCTGATCCAGGGCCGTGCGGTTGGCGACAGCTACCAGATGGCCTACAGCGAAATGCCCTGGACCTGGGAGTTCATCGCCTGGCTGGAGGAAGACCCCAATCGGGTCAATGCCATCAGCCAGACGGTATCCATTGCATGGGCTGCGGCAGTAGTGGGTGGTGAGCGCTGGTATCCCACGCAGGCCATGCCGGCCATTGTGATCGACGGCCACAGCGATGGCCTCCGTCCTCGCGACTATGGCATCGAAACGTTGTTGGCCGATCCGTCGAAGTTCAAGCCCAACCTGACGTCCTACCCTGCAGGCGAATTGATCAGCGAACACCAGCAGGCGCTGGTTGAGCTGGCTGGCTACGAAAAGTCCAAGGCGCCCGAAGCGCTGCCGGTGCTGGAGGCCGGCCCCGATGTGCTGAGCGGATTGCGGGGTTACCCGCAACTGGTCGGCCTCATGCTGGACGACCCGCTGTTCGACTTGCGTCACTCAACTGCTCAAGCACGTCTGGCCGAGGCGCACCTGCTGGTGCTCAATGCACTCGTCGGCCATAAGCCCAATGGCCGCTATGCCCAGGTACTGCAGGGGACGGTCATGCAGCCTGGCAAGAATCCGTTGGCGGATTTGCAGGACTGCATAAACCTTCCGCAGTTTCACCAGGCCATCCTGGAAAAGGAGCGCAGGCGTACCCGCGATTACCTCAGTGCTCTGTTGCGGCGCATCGTGAGGCTATTCGGCTCCTCTTCGATCCTCTCGCAACCGCAGTGGCATCTCAGTCATGACGAACGTCTGCTCGAGCCCTATGCCCTGTTGACCGAGGTGCTCGAATGCCTCAGCAAGAACCCGAGCCAGGTCGATGCCCTTGCCACCGCGGAGGCGGACAAGGAGTTGCAGGGCTCGATCGAAAGGTTGTGTATCCGCTTGCTGGAAGGCTCGCATCCCTTTACCCGTTACTTCCTCGCTGACAAGCCAGATGCACTGCCTGGCGCCGTACAGCGCTTGCGGGCCCTGGCCTCCAGCCAGCGTACCCCGGAACCAGAGCACATGGGGCTCAGCAGCCTTCTGCAAGGTGCGAGCATCGATCCCGCGGATCCCGACAAGGCTCTGGCGTACAAGAACGTTCACGCGTTGATTGGCGACTTCATGGACACGTTCTCCGCGAGCGTGGTGACCTGCATCGCTCGCCTGAGAAAAAGTGGTGTCTTGCGAGAGGTCGAATTCAAGCGAGTATTCGCACCTTCACTGGCGGTACTGGACAAGCTGTCACCCACCTGGAAAGACATTCGTCTGATGAGCGAGGCGGAAGCCAATGCGCGGAACCTGCGTATTCTCGGCGTCAATGGCGGCGGTTTGCACAACGGTCTGACCCCTGCCGAACGCATGCAGGTGCGCCGGGAAAACTTCCTGTACGGCACGATTGTCGATCACGAAGGGAAGGTGGTGGCCTCGAGCAGTCCCAAGCTTGTGCCGCAGCCAAATTCGAACCTTGGACGCACCACCTTCCTCGTGGCGCCGGCCAACGATCCGCAGGTGCTCAAATTCAGCGTCTGGAAGGCCACTGCGAACCGTAAGCTGGAGTCGGTTACTGCTACAGGGGCGGTGCCGATCGTCGCGGTGGCCTGTGCGATGTACAACCTTCAGGCGCAGGTTGACGGTATGAGGAGCTTGCGTGATGAGCCTGGGGATGGAGCTCTTCGCTACGGAATTGGTTGGGTTTCGGCATCGCTCGATCTGGTTGTGGCCCTGGGCAGTCTTGCAGGCCCGCTGCTTGGTGACTCCAGCCTGGTTAGAGTTCTGAACACCCCGCGATTAAACGTTGAAGTGTTGTCTAAACGCTGGGCAGCGAACCTCTTTGAGCAAACTGGCAACGCGAAGCTGCCAATACTTCGTGCTTTTTCCGGATTTGCTATGTTGATCACGACCCTTGTAACCGCATGGGATGCAGAGCGAGCCTGGTGTCAGGGCGACACCGATGCGGCAGCGGCGTACGGCGTTGCTGCAATTGGCGCAGGAATATGGGCTGTATACGGTGTAGGGATTCTCATCAATCCTTATGCCCTGGTCGCGGGAGCCGTGCTCTTCATAGGCGGTAACATCGTCGCCGGCTGGCTGACCGACAGCGACGCTGAAGCCTTAATCAAGCACGGGCCATTTGGCTCTGAGCGGGGCGAGGTGGGTTTCCTGGATAGTGTCATGGGGAACGACGCCCGCTTTGCCCACCTGAACGACCCACAGAATGCCTACGTCGAACTGATAGGTTTGCTTGGCAAGCCAGTGATTACCGTTAGTCGCTACAGCGACTGGATGCGAAGCGCTGCTGCCGTGGATCGAACACGGGTGCAAGCCATTAACGCTCAACGTCGGGCAACTACTCCAATAGGAATGATGATGAGCTGCCAACGACCTAGCGCGGAAGCCTTCGTCGATGACGACTGGGTGGTAACGATTTACTCCCCTCTACTGGCGATGTTTCGGACGGAGCAGGACTTCCAACTGTACGCCACGGAACAGCTGGGCATGCTGCCCTTCAGTGGTGTGTTCAATGCCGAACGTATCGAGACGCGGACGGTGAATGAACCCAAGCTTGCAGCCCTTCCGCTGAACAGCTCTACGGTGCTGTATGTCTTGCCCAAACAGTTCCCACAGATCACGCTGACGCCGTTGCAGCGCCATGGCGGACAAGTTACCCAGCGTCTCAAGGTACTGGGCCAGTTTCATCTGGGGGCTGCGGAGCTCCCCGAGCAGCGTCTTGTTCTACCTCAGCCCAGTCCTAAAACCTGGAAGCCCTATACGCCGGCGTACCGCCGCCCGCCCGCGTTGAAAACCCAGCCAGGCGATGCGCCTTACTGGCAGATCGAAGTCACGGAGTTCAAAGCGTGAGTGCACAGGAATCCTTTACCCCGTACGGCCCGGCAGCATACCGGGCCGGCGCGCTGCCGGCACTGGCGCCCGCCGTCGAGGAATCGGGCGGGATCGTCGAGACGCCACTGAAATGGGGGCATTACGCGGGCCTGGATTCTCCTACCCAGATCAAGGAGCAGTTGGAGGAAGGAAAGCATCTGCTTTACGAGACGCAGGAGAGGGAGGAGCGCAAGCAGCTTGCGCCTTGTGATGCCGAGCGCTGGCGATTCGATAACACCGGTTCGACAATTATTCCCAAGCTGATCTTCCTCCTTCAGTTAGTCGGTTGTGGTTTCCCCTGGGTGTTATGGAGTGCCAAGGTTTCAGAGCTTCTCTATAAAGAGGGTTTGGGATGGGACTTTGTGCCTATTGTCGTGGGAGTTGCTGGAGCTTTCTCCGGGCTCTGGCTGATGAGCGAGTGGCGGCGCTACGCTGCGCTAGCGATGGGGTTGGCGGCGCTAACAACGGCTTCTTTTATTGCTTGGCATGAAAAAGCTCTCTGGGGTTTTTGGTCTGAGCAGACCGCCTTTTGGCTGGGGGCGGGGTGGGGGCTGATGGGTGTCGTCGGAGCGAGCGCGTTGATGACCCTGTACGCCCTCTGCTACCGCCACGACGGCAGCGAATTCAATCGCCGTGATGGCATGCTGCGCATGGCCCGCACCTGGTGGCGCAAGCCGTTCGTGGCGCCGTTCTACGAATTCGATCCGACACTGCAACTACAGATTCTGCCCCACGGTGGGCGGGACTACGTGCTGTGGCTGCGGCACCGCTACACCAGCAACAAGCTGTGCCTGGCGTTCAAGATCCACAGCCTGGGCCTGGACCGGGAAAACGCCCTGGCCGTCTGGGACACCCTGCAGCGCTACATGGATGTGGAGCAACCCCTGCCGGACCTACCCATCCTCGAACAGAGCCGCCACCTCGACCCCGTCACAGCTGCTCACGATACGGCCGTGCAACGGTCGCCCCGCTACTGGCGCGACATCGACATCAAGGCCTGGGCAAGAACCGCCGGCCGCGACCTGCGCGCCCAAGTTGCGGCCTATCCCTGGCAGCAGGAGCCCTGCATCCGCGAGCCCCATGTCGATCCGCAACTCAGCGTCGAAGCTTATTACCGCAGCCAGGAAGCCAAGGGCATCGTGTCCACCCCCAAAGGTGACGATTTCGATGATGTCCACCGTGGTTGAGCGTTCCACATCGGGCAACTGAGCCTCAGTAGCCGGGGCTGCTGATCCCCTGATGTTCAGCCACCACCTTCAGCATCCTTAGCGACTCGAACGGTGCATCCACCACGAACTGATTCGCCAGCCACGACGGTACGCTGCCGCCGGGCTCGCCCTGCATTTCGTAGGTGACTTCAGTGAGCTTCGGGCCCTTGGGGACCATCTGCCAGGTGCCCGAAAGTGTCGGCACGCGGATGCGGCCTGTCACTGGCGGGACATAGTCCGGAGCCGCCTGCAGGCGGCGGATCATGCCGCCGTCAGGCGTGTCCTGGGTGACGACCTTGAGGACCATGTCGCGCGGCGCGGCGGGCCAGGGCAGCTTGGTGTCGAGGTAGACCCAGATGGCCTCGTCGCTGTACTTGAGCAGGCGCATCTGTGCGCAGGCGTAGAGCCAGGCGCAGGAAACGCGCAGGTTTTCCTGAAGGTGGCCAAGGGTGGCAACGTCTGATTTCACCAGGGTGACGCCGCGGAAGCTCTTGTAGCGTGAGCCGGGCACGTCGCGCAGGTAGACCTTCACGCCGTCTTCGTTCTTCGCCAGTGTCCAGCCTTGCGCCTGTGCCCATGCCGGGCTGCACATCAGCAGCGCGGCTGCCATGAGCTGGGCAGTGAGACGTGGCGAGAAGCGTTTCATGGCGGTGCGACCGGCGGGGGAATAGCTCGATCTTATGCCTTGCCCGTGACTGCGGCGCATTGGCCGGCGAGCGGTCTGGATCGCAGTGTGAAGATTATCGCAGGCATTAAAAAAGCCGGCTTGTGGCCGGCTTTCAGGGGGTGGTCCAACCTTACTTCTGGTAGGGCAGACCGCCTTGATTCTGTGGCGATGCAGCGAGCTGCTCGCGGGGCGCAGATGGTAACAAAGTCGGGACGAAAAGCCTAATCGCGGTCACAAAAAAGCCCCGCCGTGGCGGGGCTTCTTCGCGGCGGGGGCTACCCCGCGACCATCACTTGGCCTGGAAGGCGGCGACGGCTTTGGTGATGTAGTCGTGGGCTTGAGCAGCGTCGCCCCAGCCTTCGACCTTCACCCACTTGCCCTTCTCGAGATCCTTGTAGTTCTCGAAGAAGTGCTTGATCTGCTCCAGCAGCAGGGCCGGCAGGTCGGTGTATTCCTTCACGTCCTGGTACAGCACGGTCAGTTTGTCGTGGGGTACGGCGATCAGCTTGGCGTCGCCGCCGGCTTCGTCGCTCATGTTCAGCACGCCGACCGGACGGGCGCGGATCACGGAGCCCGGGGCGACCGGATACGGGGTCACGACCAGCACGTCCAGGGGATCACCGTCGTCGGCCAGGGTGTTCGGGATGAAGCCGTAGTTGGCCGGGTAGAACATCGGGGTGGCCATGAAACGGTCGACGAACAGGCAGTCGGTGTCCTTGTCGATTTCGTACTTGATCGGCGCGTGGTTGGCCGGGATCTCGATGGCGACGTAAATGTCGTTCGGCAGGTCTTTGCCAGCCGGGATGCTGCTGTAGCTCATGGACGACTCCAGATAGTGGTCGGGCCGAAAAAGTGCGGCGGATTATAGGCAGATTGCCGTGTCCAAGCCACTGACATCGCCTAGTGCGCCTGAGTTTCCTGATATTCGGGGTGCTCGGTTTGCAGTCTGTGCAGGCGCGAAAGCGGATCTTGCCGGTAGAACAGCGAAAGCTGTTCATAGACTTTGGGATAGGCGTGGTGCAGCAGGTCTGGCGCGGTGAAGAAGTACTCGCTGGTAACGGCGAAGAATTCCGCCGGATTCTCGGCGGCATAGGGATCGATGGCGGTATGCGCTTGCGGGTCGCGGTCGAGCCGGCGGTTCATGTCGTCGTAGGCGGCCTGCATGGCAGCGGCCCAGTCGGTCACGCGCATGTCGCGGTGCAGCGGCGGCAGGCCGTTGGCGTCGCCGTTGAGCATGTCCAGCTTGTGCGCCAGTTCGTGGATGACCAGGTTGTAGGCGTCCCAGCCACCACCGCTTTCCACACCGGGCCAGGCGAGGATGACCGGGCCCTGCAGCGAGGTCTCGCCGGCGCGCTCATCGTCGAACTCATGCATGACGCCGGCGGGATCGCGGTGTTTCTGCGGGCTGACGAAGTCGTCGGGGTAGAGAACCAGTTCGTGGAAGCCGCTGTACCAGTTCAGCTCGGGCAGGTGCAGCAGGGGTAGCTCGGCCTGTGTGGCCAGCAACAGGCGGCGATAGTCGTCCAGTTCGATGCCGGGCAGCGGGGTGAGGTGCTTGTCGCGCAGGAACAGCAGCGCGCGCTCGCCGAGCAGGCGCAATTCGTCTTCGCTCAGGCCGTCGAGAATCGGCAGGTGCCGGCGCACCCGCGTCCAGAGTCCGGCATCGAGCCGATGGCGGGCGAGGAAGCGCCGGCGGCGCCAGGCACTGAGCGACCACATGAACGAATCAGCGCTCGCCGGTCTGGGCCTTCGCCGAGGGGCGCATCTTGTGGCGGATGACGCCGATCAGCATGGGCACCAGGGAGAACGCGATGATCGCGATGATCATTACGGAGAGGTTTTGCTTGATGAACGGCACGTTGCCGAAGAAGTAGCCCAGGGTAACCAGGCCGCCCACCCAGGCGATGCTGCCGGCCACGCTGAAGAACAGGAAGCGCACGTAGGGCATGTAGGCCATGCCGGCGACGAAGGGCGCGAAGGTGCGGACGATGGGCAGGAATCGCGCCAGTGTCACCGTCTTGCCGCCGTGGCGTTCATAGAAGGCGTGCGTCTGGTCGAGGTAGTCGCGGCGGAATACCTTGGAGTCGGGATTGCTGAAGAGGCGTTTGCCCAGCGTTCGACCGATCACGTAGTTGGTGCTGTCGCCGCTGATCGCCGCGACCAGCAGCAGGCCGCCGAGCAGCCAGGGGTCCATGCCGCCACTGGCGCAGATGGCGCCGGCGATGAACAGCAGCGAGTCGCCCGGCAGGAAGGGCGTTACCACCAGACCGGTCTCGCAGAAGATCACGAGGAAGAGGATGGCGTAGATCCACACGCCATAGTTGGCCACCAGCATCGACAGGTAGGTGTCGAGGTGGAGAATCAGGTCGATCAGGTTGAAATCCATGAGAAGCCTGTGTGACAACGAGGAGAACGGCCGGGGCGCGCATTATAGGGGGCGGCCGGGCTGCTGGGGGCACGCTCCGTCGAATCCTGCGACGGAAGTCCCGTGGGAGGATATTACAGCTTCTGAGTGAAAATCCTGTCGGCATGAAGGCTGCAATGCCCTGTGACAAAAGCTGAAATAGGGGGCAGCGCATGGCGCTGGAGAGCTTCAGGCAGGGGGGAGTGAGCGCTGCGCTGGGCACGGGAATGGACCTGCCGGGACAGTCTGCGCGGGCTCGGGCGGCCTGGTTGGCGCCTCGCCAGGGCCGGCCGCCGGTGTTCATGCTGGCGATGCTGTGGGGGCGTGACTGCGCCAATCTGGTGCATTGGCTCGAGGTGCGGCTCGATAGCCTGTTCGCCGACTACCTCTGCACTCCGGAAGGCTGGAGCGAGGGCCAGGCCGCGCGGCAGGTGCTCGCGGCACTCAACATGCAGTGCTTTCGTGCCGCGGCTCAAGGCCGCGCCGTGCCTGCCGCGCTCGCCGCCGGCATCCTGTTGCTGCAGGGGGACAGCGCGCACTTTCTGCAATGCGGTGACGTGGGGCTGCTGCGTTATCGGCGGGGCGAGCTGGTCGAGCTCGTCGGGCCTTCAGGGCAGACGCTGGGCGGTCAGGCCGAGCTGGCGCTGACCCAGCACCATCTCAATCTGGACGATGGCGAGGTCCTGTTGATGGCGCCGCAGCCGCTGTTGGCGGTCATGGATCGGACGCTGGTGCAGGCTACGTGTCGCGATCTTTCCCCGTCGTCGCTGGCTGATGCGCTGGCGCCGCTCCTGCGCGCGCCGGGCGCGGTGGCCCTGGTATTGCCGGGAGCGACCGAGGAAGGGGCGATGGCGGAGACCGTCGGCAACTGGCCGGCGACGGCGGGGCTGCACACGGGGAACCACCTGGAGGGCTGGGAATTGCTCGCGCCATGCCGCTTCGGGCCAGCGCAGCGGACCTTTCAGGCGCGCCACGCGGATGGTCGCGAGGCGTGGCTGCTGCTTGCCGAAGAAGATGCCGGGCAGGTCTTCTGGCAGCGAGAGTGGGCCATGCGCTGCTGCAAGGTAGCCAGTTTGCCGGATGTCCTGCCGTGCCGCGTCGCGCGCCGGCACGCCTATCAGTTGTTCGTCCCTGCGGAGGGCGAGTGGCGCAGCTTCGCCGAGTGGGTGACGGCGCGGCGGCGAGTGGAGGTGGCAGCCGCGCTGGACATGCTGGAGCAGTGTGTCGCGGCGGTCCGCGCGCTGCAGCGACGGGGTGTGCACGGACTCTGGCTGACGCCACGGCAATGGTTGCTGGGGCCCAACGGGCGCGTGCTGGCGCTGCCGGAGTTGGCGGCGGTGATACCGGGGGTGGCGCGCCAGGCGTTGCCAGCCGATGCGTTGCCGCTGGCGCCCGAACTGCGCGAGGACCTGGCGGTGGATGGGCGTGCGGATCAATTCGCCCTGGCTGCGTTGTTCTACTGGCTGCTCAGCGGCAGCTGGCCGGAAGCGGCCACACCCGATGTGCGCGAGGGATCGCTCTACGTACCACTGGAAGGGCGGGTCGATGGCTTGCCGCCAGGCTGGGACGGTGTGCTGGCGCGAGCCCTGTCGCCCGCACCGGAGCAACGCTTCGAGGCGCTGTCGGAGTTCATCCTGGCGCTGCGTCGGCCGCTAGAGCAGGCTCGCCTGCCAGCTCAGCAGCGCTGGCGCCGCCTGTCCTGGTTGGGCGCTGGCGCCGTACTGGCCGCCGGACTGGTGGTCGGAGGCTGGGAGTTGCTCGGCTAGCGGGTGCGCGGCTACTTCACGGGCATTCATCGCCGTTTCCAGGTGCGCTTCGGCGATCAGCTGTTGCAGTCGTCCACTGCGGCGCAGGGTGCGCAGGCCACGATCGAGGCTGGCGGCCAGCGCTTCGCCCTCGGCGCGTTTCTTCGGCACCAGAACATAGAGCGGCTTGATCTCCAGTGGCGGCTCGATGAATACCAGTTGCTCGCGCAGCGCGGGGGCATTTTGGCTGAGCAACTGATACCCGGTGTAGCGGTCCACCACGGCGAGGTCGATGCGTCCGCGCAGGAGCTTTTCCAGGTTCTGCCAATCGCTGCTGACGACGTCCTTGTTGAGGAAATCGGCGGCGTCGAATTCGCTCTGGTTGACGTAGCCACGCACGACACCGATGCGGTAGGGGCGAAGGCTGTCGAGATTGCCCGGGACAATCGGCAGGGCGCGGTCGCGGCGGCGGAAGAAGCCGAGCTGCGAGTCCAGCAGTGGCATCGAGGTATAGAAGTCCGCGCTGCGATCAGCTGACAGATACGCCGGCATCAGCGCGTCGAAGCGGCCCTCGCGGGTCTCGTTGAGCGCGCGCTGCCAGGGCAGGAATACCAGTTCGGCCTTGTCGCCATTGAGCGCCAGGGCTTCGTTGAGGATGCGGCTGGCCAGTCCGTTGCCTGGCAGGTCCGAGCCGACGTAGGGCGCCCACTCCAGGGTGGCGATGCGCAGGTTTTGCGCGTGGACGGTGACGCCCAGCAGCGCGAGACAGAGGCAGGCAGTGCGCAGAACGAGCAGGGAAAAACGCATGGGATCCCTTCATGCGGAGGCCGCGGCAATTCCGATGATGGCACTCTAATGCGCCGGGCCCGCCGATACCAGCGGGCCCATGGAGCGGGCCGTCAGTTCAGGTCGTCGCTGATCGGCAGGATGTAGTTCTTGAACTCGCTGTCCTCGCGGAAACCGATGGATTCGTAGACCTTCTGCGCCACTTCGTTGTTGACGCTGGTGGACACGCGCATGCGCACGGCCTGGGTCTCGCGGGCCATTTGCCGGGCCGTTTGCAGCAGGTGGTCGGCGACCAGCTGGCGGCGAGCGTCTTCGGCGACGTAGATATCGTTGAGGATCCACACGCGCTTGAGCGACAGGGAGGAGAAGCTCGGGTAGAGCTGGCAGAAGCCCAGGATCTTGTCGTCACCTTCGTCGGGCAAGGCCAGGTAGATCACCGATTCCTTGCGGCGCAGGCGCTTCTCGAGGAATTTTCGCGACGATTCGGGGTAGGGGAGCATGCCGTAGAACTCGCGGTATTTGACGAACAGGGGCGCGAGCAGATCGAGGTGGTCGAGCGTGGCTTGCACGATGCGCATGGGCGGGCCTCGGCGGGAGGTTAATGGGCTGGTATGGCAATGCAGGGGCTATGCCAGCGGATAGCCATCGCGTCCGATGCTGCACCAGAAATTGTGGAAAGCGCAATCCAAGCGAGCGTTTGATCTGCAATGGTTGGCAGAGCGCGGCTGGGGCGGGCGTAGGAGCGGACTCCGTCCGCGATTGGTCCGCATCGCGCCGGATGCCATCGCGAATAGTGTTCACTCCTACTGATAGTCCTGCGTGCGGGATCGGCCCTCACTCTAACCCTCTCCCGGAGGGAGAGGGGACCGTGCGGTGCAGAAGGGAGCCTTGGTTTCAATCGGCACGGGCGGCTCCCTCTCCCTCTGGGAGAGGGCTGGGGTGAGGGGGCCGTGGCAGGGAGTGCCTCCGAGAACGACAGCTGTTGCTACACCTGTGTTTGCGCGTGGCTTTTAGGTCAGCAGGAAATTCGCCCCTGCCCCGGCGCCTTCCAGGGTTGGCAGTTCCGCTTCATCCTTCAGGTTCACCCCCGACAGTTGCCGACGGCAGGCTTCGCGCATCAGGTACAGCAGTCGGTGCGTGGCCAAACCGTAGCTCAGGCCCTCCAGGCGCACGTTGGAGATGCAGTTGCGGTAGGCGTCGTTCAGCCCGACCTTCGGTGCCCAGGTGAAGTACAGGCCCAGGCTGTCCGGTGATGACAGGCCGGGGCGCTCGCCGATCAGGATCACCACCATTTTCGCCCGCAGCAGCTCGGCCACTTCATCGGCGACGGCGACGCGGCCCTGCTGCACCAGTGCGATCGGCGACAGGCTCCAGCCTTCATTGCGCGCCTGTTCTTCCATGCGTTCGAGGAAGGGCAGGCTGTGGCGTTGCACGGCCAGCGAGGAGAGCCCGTCGGCGATCACCACGGCGAGGTCGTAGCCCTGCGGATGGCGGTCGGCATGGCGGCGCAGAATCTCTACCGAATCTTCGTTCAGGCGGCGGCCGAGATCGGGGCGTTGCAGATAGGTATCGCGGTCGGCGGCGGCGCTGTGTAGCAGCAGCGTCTCGCGGCCGCGTTCAGCCAGTTGCGTGGCGAGACCGTTGCGGTCGAAGGGCAGGTGCACGGCGTCGCGCGCCTGGGCGTGGGCGAACTGGAAGTCCAGCTGTGCGCCGGTCGGCAGGCTGGTGCCGGCGCGACCCAGGGCGATGCGCGCGGAGGTCAGCCGGCGCAGCTCCTGCCAGGGATTGGGGGTGAAGCTGTCGCTCATCGAAAACTCCTCAGGCGAGCGGCCCTCAGGACAGTTGCGCTAGCGCGTGGCGGAAGGCGCCGGGAAGCTGGCTGGCCATGTGCACGCGGCCGTCCTGCTGGCGGAGGATTTCCATGCGCGCAAGCCATGCCTCGAACTCCGGCGCCGGCCTCAGGCCCAGCGTCTGGCGCGCGTAGAGCGCATCGTGAAAGGAGGTGGTCTGGTAGTTGAGCATCACGTCGTCGGAGCCGGGGATGCCCATGATGAAGTTGATGCCAGCCACGCCGAGCAGGGTCAGGAGCATGTCCATGTCGTCCTGGTCGGCCTCGGCGTGATTGGTGTAGCAAATGTCGCAGCCCATGGGCACGCCGAGCAGCTTGGCGCAGAAGTGGTCTTCCAGCCCGGCGCGGATGATCTGCTTGCCGTTGTACAGGTACTCCGGGCCGATGAAACCGACCACGGTGTTCACCAGGAATGGCTTGAAGTGCCGCGCCACCGCGTAGGCGCGGGTTTCGCAGGTCTGCTGGTCGACGCCGTGGTGGGCGTTGGCGGATAGCGCGCTGCCCTGGCCGGTCTCGAAGTACATCAGGTTGTCGCCCAGGGTGCCGCGCTTCTGCGACAGCCCGGCCTCGTAGCCTTCCTTCAGGATCGACAGGCTGACGCCGAAGCTGGCGTTGGCGGCCTCGGTGCCGGCGATGGACTGGAACACCAGGTCCAGCGGTGCGCCGCGGTTGATCGCCTCGATGGAGCTGGTGACGTGGGTGAGCACGCAGGACTGGGTGGGAATCTCGTAGCGCTGGATGATCGCGTCGAGCATCTCCAGCAGCGTGCAGATCGATTGCAGGCTGTCGGTGGCCGGGTTGATGCCGAGCATGGCGTCGCCGTTGCCGTAGAGCAGGCCGTCGAGCACGCTGGCGGCGATGCCGGCCGGGGCGTCCGTGGGGTGGTTGGGTTGCAGCCGCGTGGACATGCGTCCGCGCAGACCCATGGTGTTGCGGAAGCGGGTGACCACACGGATCTTCTGCGCGACCAGCACCAGGTCCTGCACACGCATGATCTTCGACACCGCCGCCGCCATTTCCGGCGTCAGCCCCGGCGCCAGGGCGCGCAGGCTGGCTTCGTCGGCGGCATCGCCGAGAAGCCAGTCGCGCAGGCCACCCACCGTGAGGTGGCTGACCGGGGCGAAGGCTTCACGATCATGGGTGTCGATGATCAGCCGGGTGACCTCGTCGCTCTCGTAGGGGATCAGCGCTTCGTCGAGGAAGTGCTTGAGCGGGATGTCGGCCAGCGCCATCTGCGCAGCGACGCGCTCGGCGTCGCTGCCCGCGGCGACCCCGGCGAGGCGGTCGCCGGAGCGCGCCGGGCTGGCCTTGGCCATCACCTCGCGCAGGCTGTCGAAGCGCCAGGTCTGGCCACCGATGCTATGGGCGAATCCGGACATGCCGACCTCTCTCAACCCTGGCTGGCGAACGACGCGTCGGTGCCGCGATTGAGGCTGATGACGATGCTGCAGCAGGAGCAGCCGCCGATCATCAGCACCAGGAACACCGAGGCGATGACGCTGTTGAACCAGAGCATCGCGGCCAGGCAGACCAGCGCCAGCACCAGCGCGATGGCCGGTACCACCGGGTAGCCAGGGGCGCGGAAGCTGCGCTCCAGGTCCGGTTCGCTGCGGCGCAGTTTGAACAGGCTGAACATGCTCATGATGTACATGACGATGGCGCCGAACACACTCATGGTGATCATCGCCGCGGTCAGGGTCATGCCCTGCAGGCTGATCAGACCGTCGCTGAAGATCGCCGCGATGCCCACGGCGCCGCCAGCGAGGATGGCGCGGTGCGGGGTCTGGAAGCGCGACAGCTTGGCCAGGCTGCGTGGGAGGAAGCCGGCGCGGGCGAGGGCGAAGAACTGCCGCGAGTAGCCGAGGATGATGCCGTGGAAGCTCGCCACCAGGCCGAACAGGCCGATCCACACCAGCATGTGCATCCAGGTGGAGTTGTTGCCGACCACGGCTTTCATGGCCTGCGGCAGCGGGTCGTTGATGTTCGACAGCGCGCGCCAGTCGCCCACGCCGCCGGCGAAGATCATCACGCCGATGGCCAGGGTCACCAGGGTCAGGATGCCGGCGATGTAGGCGCGCGGGATGGTGCGTTTCGGGTCTTTCGCCTCTTCGGCAGCCATGGCCGCGCCCTCGATGGCGAGGAAGAACCAGATGGCGAACGGAATGGCGGCGAAGATGCCCGCCATGGCGGTGGAGCCGAACACGTTAGAGCCGGCCCAGCCGTTGAGCACGAAGTTGCTGAAGCTGAAGCCCGGCGCGACCACACCCATGAACACCAGCAGCTCGGCTACCGCTAGCACCGTCACCACCAGTTCGAAGGTGGCGGCGATGCTCACGCCGAGGATGTTCAGGGTCATGAAGATCACGTAGGCGCCGGTGGCGGCCCACTTCGGATCGAGGCCGGGGAACTGCACGTTGAGGTACGCGCCGATGGCCATGGCGATGGCCGGCGGGGCGAAGACGAACTCGATCAGCGTGGCGATGCCGGCGACCATCCCGCCGGTCTTGCCGAAGGCCCGCAGGCTGTAGGCGAAGGGGCCGCCGGCATGGGGAATGGCGGTGGTCAGCTCGGTGTAACTGAAGATGAAACAGGTGTACATCACCGCGACGATCAGCGTGGTGACGAGGAAGCCCAGGGTGCCGGCGGCGGCCCAGCCGTAGCTCCAGCCAAAGTACTCGCCGGAGATCACCAGGCCCACGGCGAGCCCCCAGAGGTGCAGGGTGCCCAGCGTTGGTTTGAGTTGTGATGCGCTCATTGTTGTTATTCCTCTCTCCGCAAGGGGTAGGCCGCAGAAGGCGGGCCGCAGGGGCGTGGACGGATACCTGAGCCTCGATGGTAGTGGCGCACTGCCGCGCAAGACTTGACCGCTGGAACCGGCTTTCGCCGCGCAGGGTCAACTGGCTGTTACCCATTGCCCCACACGGCGCCCGGTGCCCGTTTCTGGTGCCCAATTCCTCGCATCTGCCCTCTGCTGTGGCAGCTGCAGACCAGGCGTGGCGCCGTGTCCGGCTGATCGGTAATGCATGGCGAGGCACGGGAATTGCTTTGTTTATTCGTTCCCTTCTTTCCGGGAGCCATGTGCCTTGCGCGTCTCAAAACAAGATCGGTAACCGACATGAGCCAGCCTCTGTTTTCTCCGTCCGGCCTTAGCCTGCCCCTGGCCAGCAATATCGGCGTGCTGTCCGCCGCCGCCAGCGGCCTGGGCCGCTTTATCGGTGACCAGGGCGGTGATATCGACCGCGTCTTCGGCCGCGCCGGCATCGACCCCGAACGCCTGCTGCATCCCACCTTGAGCCTGGCGCTGACCAACTACTGCCAGGTTCTGGAAGAGGCTGCGCGACAGTCCGGCTGTGACAACTTCGGGTTGCGCTACGGCGAACAGTTTCGTCCGCGCGAGCTCGGTTTGCTGGGCTATGTCGGGCTGTGTTCGGAGACGCTGGAAGACGCGCTGAAGAACTTCGCCGCTGCCTTCCCCTATCACCAGCACGACACGCTGATCCGCCTGGTGGATTGCGGCGAGTGCTACCGCTTCGACTACCAGGTGCGCCACGGCGCGATTCTCGACCGCCGCCAGGACGCCGAGCTGACCCTGGGCATGGCGCTGAACCTGATGCGCCATGCGCTCGGCGCCGAATGGGCGCCGCGTGCGGTGAGCTTCGAGCACGCGCGGCCGGAAGGCTGGCAGGAACATGGCCGGGTGTTCGACGCGCCGGTGCTGTTCCAGCGCGGCTGCAATTCGATGCTGATTCCCAAGCGCGACCTTTACGGCCGGCAGATGCCCGAGCGCGATGCCAACCTGCTGTTCCTGGTGCAGGACGTGATCCGCCGCCTGGGCGAGCAGGGCGGCGCGCCCAATCTGGTGGAGGATGCCGGCACGCAGATTCGCCTGGCTCTCAGTGAGGGCGAGCCCTCGCTGGAACTGATCGCCGAGCAATTGGAACTCACCACCGCCGGCCTGCAGCGCCGCCTGCGCGAGGCCGGGCTGAGCTTCAGCCAACTGGTGGAAAACACCCGCCGTGAGCTGGCGCTGCACTACCTGCGCCAGCCGCAACGGCCGATTTCCGAGCTGGCGCCGTTGCTCGGCTACTCCGAGACCAGCGCCTTCTCCCGCGCCTTCCGTCGCTGGTTCGGGGTGAGCCCGCGGCAGTGGCGCAGCGACGCGAGCTGAACTTCCCCTGTGTAGGGCAACTGTCTCCTTCGGTAAGTCCGTGCCGCTGAATTCCCCTCACCCCCGCCCTCTCCCAACGGGAGAGGGAGCAGTTCGTGCCGGCTGACGCCAAGATGTCATCCTGCGCCGAACGGTCCCCTCTCCCCTTGGGAGAGGGTTAGGGTGAGGGTGGGGTCTAGCGAGGATTTATCGGATAGAAGCCGGCCATGTCCGTGGTCCGTATGCGGGCCGCCGGCATAGCCCACCCCTACAAAAAGCGCTCCCTGCCTTTTCCCGGACATAAAAAAGCGCGGCCCGTGGGCCGCGCAAAGATCGATTCGGGGGAGACCGCCCGGCGAACCGGGCGGGGTCAATCAGCAGCGAGCAATCAGAAGAAACCCAGCGGGTTGATGTCGTAGCTCACCAGCAGGTTCTTGGTCTGCTGGTAGTGGTCGAGCATCATCTTGTGGGTCTCGCGGCCCACGCCGGATTTCTTGTAGCCACCGAAGGCGGCGTGCGCCGGGTACAGGTGGTAGCAGTTGGTCCACACGCGGCCGGCCTTGATGCCGCGGCCCATGCGGTAGGCGCGGTTGATGTCGCGGGTCCAGACGCCGGCGCCCAGGCCATACTCGGTGTCATTGGCGATGGCCAGTGCTTCGGCTTCGTCCTTGAAGGTGGTCACACCGACCACCGGCCCGAAGATTTCCTCCTGGAACACACGCATCTTGTTGCTGCCCTTGAGCAGCGTCGGCTGGATGTAATAGCCGGTGGACAGGTTGCCTTCGAGCTTCTCGACCGAGCCGCCGACCAGGATCTGCGCGCCTTCCTGTTGGGCGATGTCGAGGTAGGAGAGAATCTTCTCGTACTGCTGCTGCGAGGCCTGGGCGCCGACCATGGTGTCGGTGTCCAGCGGGTCGCCGCGCTTGATGGCCTTCACCTTCTTCATCACCACGTCCATGAACTGCGGGTAGATGGACTCCTGCACCAGCGCGCGGGACGGGCAGGTGCACACCTCGCCCTGGTTGAAGAAGGCCAGCACCAGGCCTTCGGCGGCCTTCTCGATGAAGGTCGGCTCGGCCTGCATGATGTCTTCGAAGTAGATGTTCGGGCTCTTGCCGCCCAGCTCCACGGTGGACGGGATGATGTTCTCCGCGGCGCACTTGAGGATGTGCGAGCCCACCGGGGTCGAGCCGGTGAAGGCGATCTTGGCAATGCGCTTGCTGGTGGCCAGCGCTTCACCAGCCTCCTTGCCGAAGCCCTGGACGACGTTGAGCACGCCCTTGGGCAGCAGGTCGCCGATCAGCTCCATCAGTACGCAGATGCCCAGCGGGGTCTGCTCGGCCGGCTTGAGCACCACGCAGTTGCCGGCGGCCAGGGCCGGGGCGAGTTTCCACGCGGCCATCAGCAGCGGGAAGTTCCATGGGATGATCTGCCCGACCACGCCCAGCGGCTCGTGGATGTGGTAAGCCACAGTGCTGTCGTTGATCTCGGCGGCGCTGCCTTCCTGGGCGCGGATGCAGCCGGCGAAGTAGCGGAAGTGGTCGGCGGCCAGGGGGATGTCGGCGTTGAGGGTTTCGCGCACCGGCTTGCCGTTGTCCCAGGTCTCGGTGACAGCCAGCAGTTCCAGGTTCTGTTCGATGCGGTCGGCGATCTTCAGCAGCACCAGTGAGCGGTCCTGCACCGAGGTGCGGCCCCAGGCGTCGGCGGCGGCATGGGCGGCGTCCAGCGCCTTGTCGATATCCTCGGCGGTGGAGCGGGGGAATTCGGCGATGGCCTCGCCATTCACCGGCGAGGTGTTGGTGAAGTACTGACCCTTCACCGGCGGGACGAATTCGCCGCCGATGTAGTTGCCGTAGCGCGCCTTGAACGAAACGATGGCGCCTTCGCTACCGGGATGGGCATAACGCATGGTCGGATCTCCTGGGTCTTGTGCTTGTTGGGGAGGACGTTGAACAAGCGTAGAGCAAGGGCCGGGCCATGCCAGTGAAAGCCGCGCGCTGCTTGGGTTGCGCCGTGCCTGGCGGGTTACCGGAAAGCCTGCTGTCATGCCGTTGGCACAGTGCCGGGTGACACTTTGTCCCGTATTCGTGACAGTCGTGACCTGACGGTCGGACAAGCGTTGCATTGGTCCGGCGCGTGGGGGATGCTGTCCTGCGTTCTGTCGAATTGTCAGACAACACTTCGCCGGAACCTCGGGGCTGCCTCCCCGTCCCCAAAGCGGAGAACAACAAGAATGCGCGCCAACGATTTGAGCCGCCACGCACGCCAGGTCATGACCGTGGCCGAGGGCAAGGCCCGCGCCGGAGCCCCCGGTGCTGACCCATCGATCGCCCGCTCCTGGATGCGCTGCCTGGAGCAGTACCACCTCGACCCGGCGCAGCCCATGGCGCCGGCCGTGCTGGAGCACGCGCGCATGCTCGAAGTCCGCGAGCGCCACCGCCAGGTGCTGGAAATCGCCAGCGGCGAGATGAACAGCCTGCACCAGCAGCTCTCTGGCGCCGGCCACGCGGTGCTGCTCACCGATTCCCGCGGGGTCATCCTCAACTGCGTGAGCGAAGCCGCCGAGCGCCGTACCTTCGAGCAGGCCGGCCTGTGGCTTGGCGCCGACTGGAGCGAGGCGCGCGAAGGCACTAACGGCATCGGTACCTGCCTGGTGGAACGCCAGGCGCTGACCATCCACCAGGACGAACATTTCCGCAGCCGCCACACCGGCCTGACCTGCTCGGCCAGCCCGGTGTTCGACCCGCAGGGCGAACTGCTGGCGGTGCTCGACGTTTCCTCCGCGCGCCGCGACGTGTCGCGGCAGAGCCAGTTCCACACCATGGCGCTGGTCAACCTGTCGGCCAAGGCCATCGAGAGCTGCTACTTCCTGCGGCATTTCGAGGATCTGTGGCTGCTGCGCTTCCACCTGCAGCCGGACGGCCTCGGGCTGTTCAGCGAGGGCATGATGGCGTTCGGCAGTGACGGGCGCATCCGTGCAGCCAACCAGAGCGCCATCAACCTGCTCGGCAGTCGCCGCGAGAGCCTGATCGGTCGTTCCCTGGACCAGTTCTTCGATTGCCGTCTGGATGACCTGTTCAGCCGCGCCGACCCGCAGCCCAATGCCAGCTGGCCGCTGCGTACCCACGCCGGGCGCACCCTGTATGCACTGCTGCGCGGCAAGCGTCCCATCGCCGCCGCGCCGGTGCTGCCGCGTGCGCCGCTGGCAAAGGGGCTATGCATCGACGACCCGCAACTGGTCCATGATTTCCGCCGGGCGCTGAAGGTCTACGCCCACGATGTGCCGCTGCTGTTGCAGGGTGAAACCGGCACCGGCAAGGAGGCGTTCGCCCGTGCCGTGCACCTGGGGGGCGAGCGTGCCGGCAAGGCCTTCGTCGCGCTGAACTGCGCGGCGATCCCCGAGACCCTGATCGAGAGCGAGCTGTTCGGCTATCGCGGCGGCAGCTTCACCGGCGCCCGCAAGGAAGGCATGCGCGGCAAGTTGCAGCAGGCCGATGGTGGCACGCTGTTCCTCGACGAGATCGGCGACATGCCGCTGGCGTTGCAGACACGCCTGCTGCGCGTGCTGGAAGAGCGCCAGGTGGTGCCCATCGGCGGCGAGCCGCAGGATGTGGATATCCGCCTGATCAGCGCCAGTCACCGTGACCTGGAGGCGCTGGTCGCCGCCGGGCAGTTCCGTGAAGACCTCTATTACCGCCTTAACGGTCTGGTCGTCGCCCTGCCGCCGCTGCGCGAGCGAGAGGATCGTGGCGCGCTGCTCGACCATCTGCTCGCCGAGGAGAGCAAGGGTCGCAGCGTGCGCCTGGACGACGACGTGCGCCGGCACCTGCTGGACTTCCCCTGGCCGGGCAACGTGCGCCAGCTGCGCAACGTGCTGCGCACGCTCTGCGCGCTGTGCGAGGGCGGGCGCATCCAGATGACCGACCTGCCGCCGGACCTGCGCCGTGCGCCGGCTCCCGCTGTTACTCCGGTCGTCGTGAGCGAGCAGGGCGGCGACACTCTTGGTGCCGCCGAGCGCGACGCACTGCTGGCGGTGCTGGAAGCGCAGCGCTGGCACGTCAGCCGCGCCGCGCAGCAGCTGGGCATCAGCCGCAACACGCTGTACCGCAAGCTTAATCGTCATGGCCTGAGCCGCAGGAGCCCCTCACCCTAGCCCTCTCCCCGAGGGAGAGGGGACCGTTCGGTGCAGGATGAAACCGCAGCGTTAGCCGGCGCGGCCAGCTCCCTCTCCCTGAGGGAGAGGGCTGGGGTGAGGGGGAAGCATAGGCACGGCTACCCCGGGAAATGACTGCTGCTTTTCCTCATCCTTTGATCTGCGCCACTCGATATCGGAAAGTGACTCGCTTCACCACCCACCGGGAACCGCCTCCCCACCTCGTCGTCTGATGCCCCGGCGGCGGGCCGCGCGGGGGCGCCCTGTGCTACTCTGCCGCCCATTCGAAGCGCCTGGAAAGGCTTGATTGCAGGAGTCTGCATGCATATCCACATCCTCGGCATCTGCGGCACCTTCATGGGGTCGCTGGCCGTCCTGGCGAAGGAACTGGGCCACCGCGTGACCGGCTCCGACGCCAACGTCTACCCGCCCATGAGCACCCAGCTCGAAACCCTCGGCATCGAGCTGATGCAGGGTTACGATCCCGCGCACCTGGAGCCGGCCCCGGATCTGGTAGTCGTCGGCAACGCCCTGTCGCGCGGCAACCCCGCCGTGGAATACGTCCTCAACAAGGGCCTACCCTACGTCTCCGGCCCGCAGTGGCTGGCTGACCACGTGCTGCAGGGCCGCTGGGTCCTGGCGGCGGCCGGTACCCACGGCAAGACCACCACCAGCAGCATGCTGGCCTGGGTGCTGGAACATGCCGGCATGAGCCCGGGCTTCCTGATCGGCGGTGTGCCGCAGAACTTCGGCGTCTCCGCGCGCCTGGGCGGCACGCCGTTCTTCGTGGTCGAGGCCGACGAGTACGACAGCGCCTTCTTCGACAAGCGTTCCAAGTTCGTCCACTACCACCCGCGCACGGCGATCCTCAACAACCTGGAGTTCGACCACGCGGATATCTTCCCCGACCTCGCCGCCATCGAGCGGCAGTTCCACCACCTGGTGCGGACCATTCCCGGTGAAGGCCTGGTCATCCATCCCACCTCCGAAACCGCTCTCAAGCGCGTGATCGACATGGGCTGCTGGACCCCGGTGCAGACCACCGGCGAGGGTGGCCAGTGGCAGGCGCGTCTGCTCAGCGAAGACGGCTCGCACTTCGAGGTGCTGTTCGACGGTAAACCCCAGGGCACCGTGGACTGGGAGCTGACCGGTCAGCACAACGTCGCCAACGCCCTGGCCTGCCTTGCGGCGGCCCGCCATGTCGGCGTGGTGCCGGAGCTGGGCTGCGCCGCGCTGTCGGCCTTCAAGAGCGTCAAGCGGCGCATGGAGAAGGTCGCTGAAGTCAATGGCGTAACCATCTTCGACGACTTCGCACACCACCCGACCGCCATCGCCACCACCCTCGACGGCCTGCGCAAGCGCGTCGGTGATGCGCCGGTGATCGCCGTGGTCGAACCGCGCTCCAACTCCATGAAGCTCGGCGCCCACCGCGACGGTCTGCCGGAGTCCGTGGTGCAGGCCGACAACGTGTTCTGGTACGCCCCGCCGAACCTCGGTTGGGACCTGGCCGCCACCGTCGCAAGCTCCACCGTACCGACCCAGGTGTGCGACTCGCTGGAAGCCATCATCGACGGCGTGAAAGCCATCGCCACGCCAGGCACCCAGGTGGTGATCATGAGCAACGGCGGTTTCGGCGGCCTGCACGGCAAGCTGGCCAAGGCCCTGGAGGACTGACGCGATGCCCGGAGCCGAACGCGTCACCCTCGCCATGACCGGCGCCTCCGGCGCCCAGTACGGCCTGCGCCTGCTCGACTGCCTGGTGCAGGAAGACCGCGAGGTGCACTTCCTGATCTCCAAGGCCGCGCAACTGGTCGTTGCCACCGAGACCGACGTGACCCTGCCGAGCAAGCCGCAGGCGATGCAGGCCTTCCTCAGTGAATACACCGGCGCAGCCCCCGGGCAGATCCGCGTCTACGGCAAGGAAGACTGGATGGCTCCGGTGGCCTCCGGGTCCGGCGCGCCCAGCGCGATGGTGGTGGTGCCCTGCTCGACGGGGACTCTGTCGGCCATCGCCACCGGCGCCTGCAACAACCTGATCGAACGTGCCGCCGATGTGGCGCTGAAGGAGCGCCGCCAGTTGATCCTGGTGCCGCGCGAGGCACCGTTCTCCAGCATCCACCTGGAGAACATGCTCAAGCTGTCCAATATGGGCGCGGTGATCCTGCCCGCCGCTCCGGGCTTCTATCACCAGCCGCAGACGGTGGACGACCTGATCGACTTCGTCGTTGCGCGCATCCTCAATCAACTGGGCATTCCCCAGGACATGCTGCCGCGCTGGGGCGAACACCATCTTGTCAGTGACGAATAAGCTCTTCGCCGCCCTGTTGCTGCTGCAATTGGGCGGCTGTGCCACCGTGAAAACCCTCAACGACAGCCGCCCCGGCGATCCACTGATCTATGCCGGCACCCGGTTGGACTGGTATTCGCTCAATGGCGGCT
Organism: Pseudomonas sp. PDNC002; assembly: GCF_016919445.1. Lineage (NCBI taxonomy): Bacteria > Pseudomonadati > Pseudomonadota > Gammaproteobacteria > Pseudomonadales > Pseudomonadaceae > Pseudomonas > Pseudomonas sp. PDNC002. The sequence continues at coordinate 2,077,958 of NZ_CP070356.1, forward strand.
GTTGCCCGAAGGATCATTTCGGCACGGACGCGCCGGCTTACCCTGGCCTGGACCTGCCCGGCAGTGCGCTGCTGGATACGTTGCTGCTGCCGCTTTCGATCGCCGCGGAACTGGGGGTTGGCCTGCAGGTGTGGGGCGGGAACTGAGCCAGTTCCCGTAATCGGTCTGCTCACCACCGATCCATGGCGCGATGGCTTGCCCTCACCCTAGCCCTGGCTACGCGCCCCGCTCCTGAGGGAGAGAGGACTGGTCAGCGTGCTCGGAAAGCATATTGCTCCCTGACATTTCCGGGGAACAGCCACCGTTACTTTTCGCAGAGGACTGCTCCCTCTCCCATCGGGAGAGGGCTGGGGTGAGGGGAGCGCACAGGCACGGACTTGCAGGGAGAAGACAGTTGTTCCCTCAAGCGCCATGGGTGGCGCTACTTGCCCAGTTTGCGCAGCTCGTCCGATTCGACAATGCGGGTGCCCTTGCCGGTTTCCAGCGCCAGGCGCCAGAGGGCTCGGGCCAAGGCGATGGCCTCGATGCCGTGTAGCTTGCCGGGGAGCATGCGTGAGAAGGGCGCGGCAAGCAGTTCGGCGAGGCGGATTTCCTCGCGCTGACCCAGCAGCAGGGAAGGGCGGGCGATGGTCAGTTGCGGCCAGCCTTGCTGGCGAAGGGCATCTTCCAACTCGCCTTTCACCCGGCTGTAGAAGATCGACGACTTGCTGTCTGCGCCCAGCGCGCTGACCACGATGTAGTGCCGCGCACCCAGCTCCAGGCCGCGCGCGCCCAGCGCCAGCGGCAGGTCGAAATCGACGCTGCGGAAGGCTTCTTCCGAACCCGCTTCCTTGAGCGTGGTGCCCAGGCAGCAGAACACGGTATCCACTGACCCTGTCAGTTGCGGAATGAGTTCGGCCAGCGGGCCGACAGGGTTCTGCAGGCGCGGATGTTCCGCCAGCGGCCGCCGGGCGGGGGCGACGACGCGTTTGACCGTGGGTTCGTTGAGCATCCGGTCGAGCAGATGCTCGCCGGTCAGGCCGGTGGCTCCGGCAAGCAGAATGTTCGTCGGTTTCAAGACCATAGGTGTTTCTCCCCTGACACACTGTCCAGCTTAGTTGCCGCCCTATTGTTTTGCCTGCGCGGCGGCATTCTTCGTGTCGAAGGCCGCCTGCGACTGCTGCGCGCGCAAGGCCCGCCAGCGGCTGATGACCGCGTCCGGCGCCCAGAGTTGCGGCTCCGACGGCTCGAACTTTTCCTCCTTCTCGCGCTTGGCCACGGTGTCGCTGGCCAGCGCGAAAGCCTGCTTCAGATCGTCTGTCTGCTGGAAGGCCTTGGCGAACAGCGCATCGCCGAAGTAGGTGAAGTCGGCCTCCTCGGAGCAGCCGAAGGACACCCGGTCGCTGCGGGCGGCGGTCATGATCAGGGTCTTGTCGTCCTTGAGCGCGGGGATGAAGCCGCCGCTGTAGCAGGCGGAGATCACCAGCACTTTGTAGCGGTCCTTGAGCGGGGCGAGCAGGCTGGCCAGTTCGCTGGCCGGCAGGTTGTTCAGTTTCAGGCCGGGCATGTCCAGCACCAGTTGGTGGTCGTGGGAGCCGTGGCTGGTCAGGTAGATGAACACCAGGTCTTCCGGGCCGCTGCGTTCGGCGATCGTGCGCAAGGTGCGGGCGAGGGTTTCGCGGGTGGCCATGGGGCGGTCGGCGAGATGATCGCGGTGGTTCACCAGGCGCACCACGCCGCGGGCGCCGAAGCGTTCGCCGAGCAGGTTGGCGACGTAGTCCGCCTCGCGCAGGAACACGCTCTGCTTGCCGTCGCCGCCGAGGCTGACGCCGTAGAGTTCAATGGCGGGTGTGGATTGCGGAATGGCCGCCAGCGCCTTGTCCAGCATCGCGCCCTGTTCCAGCAGGCCGATTTCCAACGGATTGGGCAGCAGCATGCCGGCGGCGTCCTGGCGCAACTGGCCGGCGCTCCAGATGCCCTTTTGCGCGCTGCCGTCGGGGCGGGTAAGTGTACCTTCGCCCGAGTACTCGCCTCGGGCGAAGCCGCCTGTATAGGTCTGGCCGTCGGAACGAGTCAGCGTGCCCTTGCCGTCGAAACGCCAGGCGCGGAACTCGCCCTTGTAGCGGCTGCCATCGACGCCGATGAATTCGCCCGGTCCGCTCAGTGCGCCAGCCTTGAAGCGACCGAGCCAGACATCGCCGTTGGCGTTCTGGAAGCGCCCGGAGCCGTCGAACTGGTCGTTGCGGAATTCGCCGCTGTAGTGATCGCCGGCGTCGTCGCGGAAGGTGCCCTTGCCCTCGAGCACGCCGTTCTTGAACTGACCGCTGTACTGGTTGCCGAGGCTGTCCTGGCGGGCACCTTCGCCGTTGGCCACACCCTTGGCGAAGAAGCCCTGGTGGCGGGTTCCGTCGGCCTGTTCGAGGCTGCCCAGGCCCTCATAGAGGCCCTTGCGGAAGCCACCGCTGTAGTTTGTTTCGCCCTGGACCAGGCGGCCTTCGCCGTCCGATTCGCCGCGCTTGAACTGGCCCTCGTAGACACTGCCGTCGGAGTATTGCAAGCGGCCGCGACCCTCGAACGTGCCGTCACGGAATTCGCCCTCATAGACCGTGCCGGTGCCGTCGACCCACTTGCCCTGGCCGCTCTGCAGACCCTTGTCGAAGCCGCCCTCGTACCAGGCGCCATTGCTGTAATCCAGCCGGCCCTTGCCCTGCAACTGGCCGTTCACCAGTTCGCCGCGGTAGCGCGCGCCATCGGGCAGGCGGGCATCGGGCGGGGTCAGCGGTTCACCTTCCCCGCAGGCGGCGAGGGTCAGGGCGAGGCTCAAGGGCAGGAGGAAACGTGACATGGGAATCTCGAATCGACGGTAGGGCGCAGGGGCAGTGTGACGCAAAAAAGCCCGCGGTCGCGGGCTTTTTTTCAGCGTTGTGCAGCAGCCGTCAGACGAAGCACAGGCTCAGGGATTCGGCGATGTAGGCCGGCTTGGGCAGGCCTTCGATCTCCAGGGTGCAGCGTGCCTTGATCAGCCACTGGCCGGGGTTCTTCTCGGTGATGTCGGTGATGGTCACCTGCAGGCGCACGCGCGAGTCCACCGGTACTGGCTGGATGAAACGCACGCTGTCCAGGCCGTAGTTGACCACCATCTTGGGGTTCTCCGGCAGGACCAGCAGGCCCTCGCAGAGCTTGGGGATCAGCGACAGCGACAGGAAGCCGTGGGCGATGGTGCCGCCGAAGGGCGTCTTCTTCGCCTTCTCCGGGTCGACGTGTATGAACTGGTGGTCCTCGGTGCACTCGGCGAACTGGTTGATGCGCTGTTGATCGATGGTGATCCACTGCGAATGGCCCAGGTCCTTGCCGATGTAGTCCTTCAGTGCGTTTACAGGTACGAATGCCATGTTTCCTCCGGGGAATACGTTGTTCTTCTTAGTACGGCCTACGTGAGAGTCCGCCAGTAGATCAGCATGGCGCCCAGGCGGGGTCAAGCATTCATGCTTTGGGCGAATGCCGCGCCATAGCGGGCGCCGGGCGGGCATAATGTCCGCTCATTGCGCTGGAGATGTTCCTGATGTTGTTACGCGGCCTGACCTGGCTGGTGCTGTTCCAACTGCTCGGCACGGGCCTGAATGCTCTCATCCTGCACATGATTCCCGGCCCGATCATTGGGCTGGTGCTGCTGTTCGCCTTCCTGGTGTGGAACGGCGAGGTGAGCAAGCCGGTCAATGAGGCCGCGGCCTCGCTGCTGCGCTACCTGCCGCTGCTGCTGGTGCCGGCGGCGGTGGGCGTGATGGCCTACGCGAAGCAGATCGCCGCGGATTTCTGGGCGATCGCCGGCGCCCTGGCGCTGTCGCTGCTGGTGTCCTTCGTGTTCGCCGGCTGGCTGATGCAGAAGCTCATCGACCGCCAGCGCAAGCAGAAGGAGAACGCCTGATGTTCGACTGGCAAGGCGCGGTGAACTCCGTCATCCACCATCCGCTGTTCTGCGTCGGCGTCACCCTCGGCGGCTACCAGCTGGCGCTGGCCGCCTACGAGCGCACGCGCTGGGTGTTCCTGCAGCCGGTGCTCGTCTCCATGCTCATCGTCATCGCAGTGCTGCTGGCCTGCGGCATCGACTACAGCGAGTACAGCAACAGCGCCAAGGTGCTGACCATCCTCCTCGGGCCCGCCACTGTCGCGCTGGCGGTGCCGCTATTCCTCAACCTCAAGCGCATCCGCCAGCTGTTCTGGCCGACGTTGATCACCCTGCTGGTGGGCGGTCTGTTCGCCACCGCGCTGGGCATCGGCCTGGGCTGGCTGTTCGGCGTCGATCACGAGTTGCTGATGAGCCTGGCGCCCAAGTCGGTGACCTCGCCCATCGCCATGCTGGTGGCCAGCCAGATCGGTGGCGTGGCTGCGCTGGCGGCAGTGTTCGTGCTGATCACCGGCGTGCTCGGCGCCATTCTCGGCCCGGAGCTGCTGCGTCGCGTCGGCGTTCATCACCCGGCCGCGCAGGGTATGGCGCTGGGCATGACCGCTCACGCCGTGGGCACCTCCCGCGCCCTGCAGGAGGGCGAGGAGTGTGGCGCCTTCGCCGCCCTGGCGATGAGCCTGATGGGCGTGGCCACCGCTGTGCTGCTACCGTTGGCGGTAGCGCTGATCGCCTGAATTGCCCAATGGAGTACCCATGAGTTTTCCGCTCTTCCCCCTCAATACCGTGCTGTTCCCCGGCTGCCGCCTCGACCTGCAGATATTCGAAGCGCGCTACCTGGACATGATCGGCCGCTGCATGAAGCAGAACGGCGGGTTCGGCGTGGTGGCCATCGTCGAGGGCGAGGAAGTCGGCGATGCGCCGGAGCGCTACAGCCTGGTTGGCTGCGAGGCGCACATCAAGGACTGGAAGCAGCAGTCCAACGGCCTGCTGGGCATTCGTGTCGAGGGCGGCCGGCGCTTCCGCGTGCTCTCCGCCAACGTGCAGACGGACCAGCTGACGGTGGCTGAAGTGGAGTGGCTGGACGAGCAGCCGAACCAGCCGCTGACGAAGGAACACGACGACCTCGCTGCGCTGCTCGAGGCGCTGTCCATGCACCCCATGGTTTCGGCGCTGGAGATGGGTGGCGAGGTCAACGGGCAGCAGGAACTGGCCTGCCAGCTCGCCTACCTGCTGCCCTTCGAGCGCGACCAGAAGCAGGTGCTGCTGGAGATGGACGACCCGACCGTGCGCCTGGCGCGCATCCAGGTTCTGCTGGAGCAGTTGCAGGGTGATTTCGTCGCCTGACGCCAGATCTGCATCGGGCGCATTCGTAGGAGCGGACCTTGTCCGCGAAGCGTTCAGCTCGCGCCGGTGTTCGCGGAGAAGCTCCGCTCCTACGAGATCAAAAGTGTGTCGCTCGTGCCTACTGGGATGCATCGGCGCGTTGATCAGCCCTCACCCCGGCCCTCTCCCAAGGGGAGAGGGAGTCCGCGCCTGATAGACCGAGTCTCCAGGGAACGACGTATTTATTGCCTGCTCCGAACGGCCCCCTCTCCCTCTGGGAGAGGGTTGGGGTGAGGGCAAGCCCAGGCACGATCTCTCCCTGAAACGACAAGGCCCGCATATGCGGGCCTTGTTGTTGACGGAGCAGGGCGGCAATCAGAACGAATCGCCCGGCACCCGTACCCAGCCTTCCATGAGGATGCGCGAGCTGCGGCTCATGATGGCCTTGGTCACGGTCCACTCGCCGTTCACCTGCTTCGCCTCGGCGCCCACACGCAGGGTGCCGGAGGGGTGGCCGAAGCGCACGGCACTGCGTTCGCCACCGCCGGCAGCGAGGTTCACCAGGGTGCCGGGGATAGCGGCGGCGGTGCCGATGGCCACGGCGGCGGTGCCCATCATGGCGTGGTGCAGCTTGCCCATGGACAACGCACGCACCAGCAGGTCGATGTCGCCGGCCTGGACTTCCTTGCCGCTGGAGGTGACGTAGTTCTTCGCCGGCGCGACGAAGGCAATCTTCGGCGTGTGCTGGCGGGTCGCGGCTTCTTCGGGAGTCTTGATCAGGCCCATGCGCAGGGCGCCGGCGATGCGGAATTTCTCGAAGCGCGCCAGTTGCTCGGGGTCGCCATTGATCGCTTCGCGCAGCTCGGCGCCGGTGTAGCCGATGTCCTGGGCGTTGACGAAGATGGTCGGGATGCCGGCGGTGATCATGGTCGCCTTGAAGGTGCCGATGCCGGGCACTTCCAGGTCGTCCACCAGGTTGCCGGTGGGGAACATCGAGCCGCCGTCTTCGCCATCGTCGGACGGATCGAGGAACTCCAGCACGATCTCGGCGGCGGGGAAGGTCACGCCGTCCAGCTCGAAGTCACCGGTTTCCTGGACCTGGCCGTTGGTGATCGGCACGTGGGCGATGATGGTCTTCTGGATATTCGCCTGCCAGATGCGCACCACACAGGTGCCGTTATCCGGAATGCGCGAGGGATCGACCAGGCCGGCGTGGATGGCGAAGGAGCCGGCGGCCGTGGAGAGGTTGCCGCAGTTGCCGCTCCAGTCGACGAAGGCCTTGTCGATGGAAATCTGCCCGTAGAGGTAGTCGACGTCGTGATCGGGCTGGGTGCTTTTCGACAGGATCACGCACTTGCTGGTGCTGGAGGTCGCGCCGCCCATGCCGTCGATGTGCGCGCTGTACGGATCGGGGCTGCCGATCACGCGCATGAACAGCTTGTCGCGGGCCTCACCGGGTACCTGGCAACGCTCGGGCAGGTCCTGCAGGCGGAAGAACACGCCCTTGCTGGTGCCGCCGCGGATGTAGGTGGCGGGGATCTTCACTTGGGGTACGTGGGGCATGGGGTCGATACCTGGTTGTTCGGTGTGGGGAACCCTCTCCCCCCGCCCTCTCCCTTCAGGGAGAGGGAACTGACCGTGCCGGCTGACGCAGTGGTTTTATCCTGCACCGAACGGTCCCCTCTCCCTTCAGGGAGAGGGTTAGGGAGAGGGTCTCTTGCTCCGGCCCACTGCAGATAGCAGGACGAAGCACTTACATCACGCTACCGCGCCTTCCAGGAAGTCCTTGGCAAAGCGCTGCAGCACGCCACCGGCGTTGTACACCTTCACTTCGGCGGCGGTGTCCAGGCGGCAGGTGACCGGGACTTCGACCACTTCACCATTGCGGCGATTGACCACCAGGGTCAGGTCGCAGCGCGGCGAGACGTCGCCCTTGATGTCGTAGGTCTCGGTGCCGTCCAGGCCCAGGGTCAGGCGCGTGGTGCCCGGCTTGAACTCCACCGGCAGCACGCCCATGCCCACGAGGTTGGTACGGTGGATGCGCTCGAAGCCTTCGGCGACGATCACTTCCACACCGGCCAGGCGCACGCCCTTGGCCGCCCAGTCGCGGGACGAGCCCTGGCCGTAGTCGGCGCCGGCGACGATGATCAGGTTCTGCTTGCGGTTCATGTAGGTTTCGATGGCTTCCCACATGCGCATCACCTTGCCTTCTGGCTCCACGCGGGCCAGCGAACCCTTCTTCACTTCACCGTTCACCACGGCCATTTCGTTGACCAGTTGCGGGTTGGCGAAGGTGGCGCGCTGGGCGGTCAGGTGGTCGCCGCGGTGGGTGGCGTAGGAGTTGAAGTCCTCCTCCGGCAGGCCCATTTTCGCCAGGTATTCACCGGCGGCCGAGTCCGCCAGGATGGCGTTGGACGGCGACAGGTGATCGGTGGTGATGTTGTCCGGCAGGATCGCCAGCGGGAGCATGCCCTTGAGCGTGCGCTCGCCGGCCAGCGCGCCTTCCCAGTACGGCGGGCGGCGGATGTAGGTGGACATCGGGCGCCAGTCGTACAGCGGGCTTTCGGCTTCCTGCACGGTGCCCAGGTCGAACATCGGGATGTAGACCTGCTTGAACTGCTCGGGCTTGACGCTGGAGGCGACGATGGCGTCGATCTCTTCGTCCGACGGCCAGAGGTCCTTCAGGGTGACGGGGTTGCCTTGACTGTCGGTGCCCAGCGGGTCCTGCTCGATGTCGAAACGCACGGTACCGGCGATGGCGTAGGCGACCACCAGCGGCGGCGAGGCGAGGAAGGCCTGCTTGGCGTAGGGGTGAATACGGCCGTCGAAGTTGCGGTTGCCCGAGAGCACGGCGGTGGCGTACAGGTCGCGGTCGATGATCTCTTTCTGAATCACCGGGTCCAGTGCGCCGGACATGCCGTTACAGGTGGTGCAGGCGTAGGCGACGATGCCGAAGCCGAGCTTTTCCAGTTCGGTCAGCAGGCCGGCTTCTTCCAGGTACAGCTTGGCGACCTTCGAGCCGGGCGCGAAGGAGGTCTTCACCCACGGCTTGCGGATCATGCCCAGCGCGTTGGCCTTCTTCGCCACCAGGCCGGCGGCGATGACGTTGCGCGGGTTGGAGGTGTTGGTGCAGCTGGTGATGGCGGCGATGATCACCGCGCCATCGGGCATCAGGCCTTCGGCTTCCTCGACCCGGCCGGATTCCAGCTTGGCTTCGTCGGCGATGCCGCGCTCGGCCAATGCCGAGGTCGGCAGGCGGCGGTGCGGGTTGGACGGGCCGGCCATGTTGCGCACCACGCTGCCCAGGTCGAAGCTCAGCACGCGCTCGTACTCGGCGGTCTTGAGTGCATCGCTCCACAGGCCGAGGGTCTTCGCGTAGTTCTCCACCAGCTCGACCTGCTCGGGCTCGCGGCCGGTGAGCTTGAGGTAGTCGATGGTCTGGCCGTCGATGTAGAACATCGAGGCGGTGGCGCCATATTCCGGGCACATGTTGGAGATGGTCGCGCGGTCGCCGATGGACAGGCTGTCCGCACCCTCGCCGAAGAACTCGACGTAGGCGCCGACCACGCGTTCCTTGCGCAGGAACTCGGTGATCGCCAGCACGATGTCGGTGGCGGTGATGCCGGGCTGGCGCTTGCCGGTCAGCTCGACGCCGACGATGTCGGGCAGGCGCATCATCGATGGGTGACCGAGCATCACGGTCTCGGCTTCGAGGCCGCCGACACCGATCGCGATCACGCCCAGGGCATCCACGTGCGGGGTGTGCGAGTCGGTGCCGACGCAGGTGTCGGGGAACGCGACGCCGCCACGCGCCTGGATCACCGGGCTCATTTTCTCCAGGTTGATCTGGTGCATGATGCCGTTGCCGGCGGGGATCACATCGACGTTCTTGAACGCTGTCTTGGTCCAGTCGATGAAGTGGAAGCGATCCTCGTTGCGACGGTCCTCGATGGCGCGGTTCTTCTCGAACGCGTCCGGGTCGAAGCCGGCGGCTTCCACGGCCAGCGAGTGGTCGACGATCAGCTGGGTCGGCACCACCGGGTTGACCTTGGACGGGTCGCCACCTTTTTCGGCGATGGCGTCGCGCAGGCCGGCGAGGTCGACCAGCGCGGTCTGGCCGAGGATGTCGTGGCAGACCACGCGCGCCGGGTACCAGGGGAAGTCGAGGTCGCGCTTGCGGTAGACCAGTTGCGCAAGCGAATCGGTCAGGTCTTCCGGCTCGCAGCGGCGCACCAGCTGTTCGGCCAGCACGCGGGAGGTGTAGGGGAGTTTGTCCCAGGCTCCGGCCTGGATCGCCTCGACTGCCTCGCGGGCGTCGAAGTAATCCAGCGCGGTGCCGGGCAGGCGTTTACGGTATTGGCTGTTCATTTTTCCGTTCATGATTAGGGGCGATCCTTGAGCGGCACGAACTTCAGGTCTTCGGGACCGGTGTAGTTGGCGCTCGGGCGGATGATCTTGCCGTCGATGCGTTGCTCGATGACGTGGGCGGACCAGCCGGCGGTGCGGGCGATGACGAACAGCGGGGTGAACATCGCGGTGGGCACGCCCATCATGTGGTAGCTCACGGCGCTGAACCAATCGAGGTTGGGGAACATCTTCTTGATGTCCCACATGATGGTTTCCAGGCGCTCGGCGATGTCGTACATCTTGGTGTTCGACTGCTCGTTCGACAGCTGGTGGGCGACTTCCTTGATCACCTTGTTGCGCGGGTCGGACACGGTGTAGACCGGGTGGCCGAAGCCGATTACCACTTCCTTGCGCTCGACGCGGGCACGGATATCAGCCTCGGCTTCGTCCGGATTGTCGTAGCGCTTTTGGATCTCGAAGGCCACTTCGTTGGCGCCGCCGTGTTTCGGGCCGCGCAGCGCGCCGATGGCGCCGGCGACGCAGGAGTAGATGTCCGAGCCGGTGCCGGCGATCACCCGGGAGGTGAAGGTCGAGGCGTTGAATTCGTGTTCGGCGTACAGGTTCAGCGAGGTGTGCATGGCGCGCACCCAGGACTCGCGCGGCTTCTGACCGTGCAGCAGGTGCAGGAAGTGGCCGCCGATGGAGTCGTCGTCGGTCTCGACGTCGATGCGCTTGCCGTTGTGGCTGAAGTGGTACCAGTAGAGCAGCGCGGAACCGAGCGAAGCCATCAGCTTGTCGGCGATGTCACGGGCGCCCGGATGGTTGTGGTCGTCCTTCTCCGGCGACAGGCAACCGAGCACGGACACGGCGGTGCGCATCACGTCCATCGGGTGGGCCGACGGCGGCAGGGTTTCCAGGGCGGCCTTCACGCCGGCCGGCAGGCCGCGCAGGGCTTTCAGCTTGGCCTTGTAGCCAGCGAGCTCGGCGACGTTGGGCAGCTTGCCGTGAACCAGCAGGTGGGCGATTTCCTCGAAGTCGCAGCGGTTGGCGAAATCCAGGACGTCATAGCCACGGTAGTGCAGGTCGTTGCCGGTGCGGCCGACAGTGCACAGGGCGGTGTTGCCAGCGGCGGTGCCACTCAGGGCCACGGACTTCTTGGGTTTGAAGGCGGTGGTGGTTTCTGCGGTAGCGCTCATCGCGTGTCTCCTCATCAAATCCGGTTGCTTGTTCTTGTCCCCCGGCACGGGCCGGGATTTCGGTTCGAATCTGGTTGGCGGATAACGCCTGTGGCGTTATGCGCCCTACGGTTTTTCAGGTTTTGGCGTAGGGCGAATAACGCGCAGCGTTATCCGCCGTTGTCGCCTGAATTACTTCTTGCCGGCAGCGAACAGCGCGTCGAGCTTCTGCTCGAAGGCGTGGTAGCCGATGCGGTCGTACAGTTCCGCGCGGGTTTGCATCAGCTCGATCACGTTCTGCTGGTGGCCTTCCTCGCGGATCGCGGTGTACACGGCTTCGGCGGCCTTGTTGGCGGCGCGGAAGGCCGACAGCGGATACAGCTGAATGGCCACGCCGACCGAGGCCAGCTCGTCGCGGGTGAACAGCGGTGTGGCGCCGAACTCGGTGATGTTGGCCAGGATCGGTACGTTCAGCGCATCGACGAAGCGCTTGTAGGTCGGCAGGTCGTAGGCGGCTTCGGCGAAGATCGCATCGGCGCCGGCCTCGACGTAGCGCTGGCAGCGCTCGATGGCGGCGTCCACGCCTTCGGCCTGGATGGCGTCGGTGCGGGCGATCAGGAAGAAGTTCGGGTCGGTCTTGGCATCGGCGGCGGCTTTCACGCGGTCGGCCATTTCATCGACGGAGACGATTTCCTTGCCCGGACGGTGGCCGCAACGCTTGGCGCCAACCTGGTCCTCGATGTGCGCGGCGGCGGCACCAGCCTTGATCAGGCTCTTCACGGTGCGCTCGATGTTGAAGGCGCTGGGGCCGAAGCCGGTGTCGATGTCCACCAGCAGCGGCAGGTCGCAGACGTCGGTGATGCGCCGCACGTCGGTGAGCACGTCATCCAGGGTGTTGATGCCCAGGTCCGGCAGGCCGAGGGAACCCGCCGCCACGCCGCCACCGGAAAGATAGATGGCCTTGAAGCCGGCGCGCTTGGCCAGCAGCGCGTGGTTGGCGTTGATCGCGCCGATCACCTGCAGCGGCTTTTCTTCGGCAAGGGCTTCACGGAAGCGTTGGCCGGCGGTCTTGTAGCTCATTGTTCACCTCGTTCGTTGGCTGTCTTGGCGTGGGCGTCCAGGTAATGGCGCTCCATATTGCGTTTCGAGGCGCCGATGTGACGGCGCATCAGCAACTCGGCCAGTTCGCCGTCACGGTCGGCGATGGCATCGAGAATCCGGTGGTGTTCGGCGAAGGCCTGGCGCGGGCGGTTGGGCGTCGCCGAGAACTGCAGGCGGTACATGCGCACCAACTGGTACAGCTCGCCGCAGAGCATGCGGGTGAGGGTGCGGTTGCCGCTGCCCTGGATGATCCGGTAGTGGAAGTCGTAGTCGCCTTCCTGCTGGTAGTAGCCACGGCCGGCCTGGAAGGCTTCGTCGCGCTCGTGGGTGTCGAGTACCCGGCGCAGTTCGTCGATCTCGGCCTGGGTCATGCGCTCGGCGGCCAGGCGGCAGGCCATGCCTTCGAGGGATTCGCGGATTTCGTAGAGCTCCAGCAATTCCTCATGGCTGAGCGACACGACTCGCGCGCCGACGTGCGGTACGCGCACCAGCAGCTTCTGGCCTTCCAGGCGGTGGATCGCCTCGCGCAGCGGACCGCGGCTGATGCCGTAGGTGCGCGCCAGTTCCGGCTCGGAAATCTTGCTGCCGGGGGCGATCTCGCCCTTGACGATGGCCGACTGGATCTTGCGGAACACGTGTTCCGACAGGGTCTCGCCGTCGTCGCTGGCGGGGATGGGCAGAATCAGGCTATCGCTCATGGTGTCGACAATCTTCTTGATGTGCGGCGAAAGCTACCCCTGGAAACCCTCTTGGTCAATCAGGATCTGATGAATTGTCGACAATCGTCTAATGTGGCCCGACACTTATGCCTTGCCTTTAAGGCCGAGGCGCGCCGCTGTGCGCGAGATTGGCGGATATCCCCTCGTCGGCTGCCGTGCCGGTGCCGCGCGAGCCGGCTAGGATCGGCGAAACGACGGAGATCGCCATGCAACTCTATGACCGCTACCTGCTGCCCCGACTGATCGATTTCGCCTGCGGCATGGGTGACGTGATGAAGCAGCGCTCGCTGCTGGTGCCCCGCGCTCACGGGCGGGTGCTGGAGATCGGCATGGGTACCGGGCTGAACCTGTCGTTCTACGATCCGGCGAAAGTGTCGACAATCGTCGGCGTCGACCCCGCGGCGCAGATGCAGAAGCTCGCCCGCGAGCGCGCGGCGCGGATCGGCATTCCGGTGGAGATGGTGGCACTGGAGCTGGGGCAGATCCGCGCCGAAGCCGGCAGCTTCGACAGCATCGTCTGCACCTTCACCCTGTGCAGCATCCCTGATGCGGTGGCGGCGTTGAAGGAGATGCGCCGGGTGCTCAAGCCCGGTGGCGAATTCCTCTTCTGCGAACATGGGCTGGCGCCGGACGCCAGCGTGCGTACTTGGCAGCACCGGCTGACGCCAGTGTGGAAGCCGCTGGCCGGCGGTTGCCACCTGGACCGCGACATGCCGGCGCTGATCGAGTCCGGCGGTTTCCAACTGCGCGAGCTGATCCAGGATTACCTGCCAGGTCCGCGGCCGATGACCTATGTCTATCGCGGCATGGCCGACTGAGCGCCGGGCGGACGCAGGTGTGAGCTTGCCTGCCGCTGCGGCTCAGCCCTGGCTGCGCTCGAGAGGATTGATGCTGAGGATATGCGCGCTGCTGAGGAACAGGTCCTGCACGGGCCCGCTCGGGGTGTGGCCGCTCTGGCAGTCGTCCAGGCGAACCATGCTGGGGGCGTAGCCACGGTGCAGGGCCAGGTAATCCTCGCGGCTGATGCGGCCGTGAAGGAGGCGTTGCGGCCGATACGGAGACCAGGTCTCCACTTCGACCCAGAGACTGTCGGGATCGTGTTGCATGGCAAGTGCTTCGCTGACAAGTGATGGGCGGCTAATCTAGACAGCGAGTAGCCGCCAAACTCATCAGGGATCTCTGAGCAATTTGTAGGAAATTATTTTGTTGCGCGGCGATGGCGCGTTTCAGCCCAGGGCTGCGTAGGACGCGGCCCAGGTCTGGGAAAACTCCTCCAGGGAGGTCGCCGTGGTGTTTCGCGCCGAGCGCTGCTCCTGCGCGCGGACGCGTCCACTGTTGATCGCCTCGGCCAGTTCCGCATAGCAGCCGGCGATGCTCGGCGTGTAACCGGCCTGCAGCAGCGCGCCCGTCAGTTCCTCGGCGGATACCTGGATGTATGGCAGGTCCGGCAGGCCAATGGCGGCGCCGAGCAGGCGGGTCGCCTCGGCGTAGCTGACGTCACGCTGGCCGAGCAACTCGCGCACCTGTACGCCACGCCAGTCGCGGTCGAGCAGGGCCCGGGCGGCCGCATCCGCCACGTCGGCACTGGCGACCATCGGGACGGGGACATCCGCCGCCACCGCGTCGCTGTAGCACCCGTATGCGCGGACGATCTCCAGCGCGCCATAGAGATTCTCGAACAGCGCGCCGGCGCGCAGCATCAGGATGTTCACGTCCGCTGGCACTGCCCGCAGCCGCTGCTCCTGGTCGTGCATGCTGATGATCGGGCCAGTGCCGGAGGACACCTCGGCGCCGACGCTGCTGAGGAACACCACATTGCGCACGCCGCTGTGGCCGATGGCCTGGGTGATCGCTTCGCCCTGGGCTGCTTGCTGGCGGCGGTAGTCCTCGGTGTCAGGCCCATAGGCGAGCAGCGTGTAGACCGCCTCGACGCCCCGGAATGCCTCGCTCAGAAAGGCGGCGTCATTCGGCTCGCCCACGGCGATCTGTGCGCCGGCGGCGGCCAGTGGCGCCAGGCGCTCTGCGCTGCGCCCGAGGGCGCGGACCGGCACGCCGGCCTCCAGCAGGGTATGGCAGATTCTCGAACCGGTGCGGCCGGTGGCTCCCATTACGGTGATCATGGCGGTGTCCTCGCTGCTGGCCGTCCCGCGGCGCCCGCCGTGGGTTCGTTGGCCTGGAGGGAAGTCTCTCGCGCAATGGCTGGACGGTTAATGCCTGTAAATCGCCATATCATGCTCATTCGTCCAGAGGCGCTGGACGCCGATCGTGCCGCACGCCACGCTCGAGTCCATGAGCCATTCCCCATCCGTCAGCGCCGATTCTCCCGATCCCTGGGCGGTCTCCACCGATCCATTGGGCGAGGCCCTGCATTTCCTGCGCATGAGCGGCACCTTCTACTGCCGTTCGGAGTTCACCGCGCCCTGGGGACTCGACCTGCCCGCCATGCCGCAGTGCCTGATGTTCCACGTGTTGACGCTCGGCGAATGCTGGCTGGAGGCACAGGGCGATGCACCGCGTCGGCTGGTGCCCGGCGACCTGGTGCTGGTACCCCATGGCGAAGGGCATCGGTTGGTCAGCGCACCGGGTGAAGCGGCGGCGGGGCTGTTCGATTTGCCACGCGCCTACGCCAGCGACCGCTACGAGGTGCTCCGCCAGGGTGGCGGTGGCGAGCCGGCGGCGATGATCTGCGGTGCGGTGCGCTTCGACCATCCCGCCGCCCAGCAACTGGTGCGCCTGCTGCCGCGGGTGCTGGAGGCGCAGGTGCGCGATCCGGGACAGCGCGACTGGCTGCTGAGCACGCTGCGGTTGATGGAGAGCGAGGCGCAGGCGATGCGGCCGGGCGGCGAGACCGTCATCACCCGGCTCGCTGACATCCTGGTGATCCAGGCCATCCGCGCCTGGATCGAACAGGACCCGGCGGCGCAGACCGGTTGGCTCGGCGCCCTGCAGGACCGCCAGCTGGGGCGCGCGCTGAGCCTGATCCACCGCGACCCGGCGCGCAGCTGGAGCCTGGCGAACCTGGCCGATATCGCCGCCATGTCGCGCTCCGCGTTCGCCGCCCATTTCGCCGAGAAGGTCGGCATGCCGGCGATGCAGTACGTCACCCGCTGGCGCATGCACGTGGCGTTGAGCTGGCTGCAAGAACGGGAGATCGCCGTGGCGGAGTTGGCCGAGCGCCTCGGCTACCAGTCCGAGGCGGCCTTCAGCCGGGCGTTCAAGCGGTGCATTGGCGTGTCGCCGGGAAGCGTGCGGCGCGCAACCTGAGCGGTTCCAGGGGCTGCGTCGTGGGGCTGAAGAAGCGCTGGGCAACGTGCGATTCGTCGTACGCATGCTTGGCGATGAACGCGCGCACTCCACTCCCTGATTCGGGGGGTCTCCGCTGCCGAGTGATCCCCTTACGGTGACGACGACCCTCAACGCCGCCCGGCGCTCGTCACTCGCTTCCCCTGTGCCATTCGCGGTGCCTTCAACCTGCTGGAGTCTGCCGATGTCCCCTCGTTCCACCTCTTCGCTTCGCTTGCTTCCGTTGTCCATTGCGCTCGCCCTGTGCGGTGGACTGGCCCACGCCGTAGAACCGGCGTGGCCGGCGCAGAATCCGTACCTCGCCCAGTCCTACAACAACCAGACGCACTGGAACGATGGCGCCACCGACAGCGTCGGATTCCCGGTGGCCCGTGGTGCCTACGACGTCACTCCCGAGTCGGTGCAGTTCCTGCCCGGCGAAGGCGTGGGCCTGCCGATCTTCTCCGACACAGTGGACGGCAAGCCGGTGTATTTCTGGTGGTCGGGCTTTGCGTTGCGCAAGGTCAGCCTGGAGGGCGGCAAGCTCACTGAGCTGGCGCGTGCCGATATTCCGGTCAAGCTGCCCAACTACACGCCCGTTACTGCCCAGCAGCGCGTCGAGCAGTCCAGGGCGGTGCAGAAGTTCCTTGATGCGAAGGACGAGAAGGGCCTGCTCGACTACATGAAGGCGCAGCCGAACCGCATGCTCACCGCTGCCTCGGACCAGGCGCTCAACGGCTCTGTCTATGCGCTGCTGACCCGCGAAGACGCCTTCGTCGGCTGCAATGGCAGGCAGATATTCCGCATCGACCAGGCCGACCCCAAGCGGGCCAACTCGGCGATGAAGCTGGGCAAGGTCAGCGCGATTCCGGTAGGCCTGTTCGACAACGAGAAGGTCAAGCGCGGTACCCGCTTCCCCGGTGACATGCTGTTCGGCATGAGCATGAGCTACAACGGTTTCGTCGTGGTCAACACGCTTGGCGGCAAGATCATCACGCTCAACCGCGACTCGCTGGAGGTGATCGACAGCTACACCGTCGCCGGCAACGACGAACTGTTCCTCAACAGTTTCGCCACTGGCCCGGAA
This sequence comes from Pseudomonas sp. PDNC002, assembly GCF_016919445.1. NCBI lineage: Bacteria > Pseudomonadati > Pseudomonadota > Gammaproteobacteria > Pseudomonadales > Pseudomonadaceae > Pseudomonas > Pseudomonas sp. PDNC002. The sequence continues at coordinate 2,094,875 of NZ_CP070356.1, forward strand.
GCGAACGGTGGCGCCATCTATGTCGCCTCGAACACCACCATGTACCGACTGGTGGTGGACAAGGATGGCAAGATCCACGACGACGAAGCCAGCGGCGCCTGGAAGGCCGGGTACGAGCGCGGCATCCGCATGCCGGCGCCGAAGCTGGCCGATGGCACCGGCGCCACGCCGACGCTGATGGGCTTCGGGCCCGATGAAGACAAGCTGGTGGTGATCACCGACGGCGCGAAGAACATGAGCATGGTCGCCTTCTGGCGCGACGAGATTCCCGCCGGCTGGAAGCAGAAGCCGGGCACCGCCAGCCCACGCATCGTTGATCAGCACAAAGTGGAGATCCCCGGTACCGATACGGTGCAGTCGGAACAGTCAGTGGCCGTGTACGGCGATTACGCCTTCGTGGTGAACAACATCCGCAGCGCCGATGAGAAGACCCTGGACCCGAGCCCCTACTACGTCAGCACCCTGCTCGGCGCGACGCGCCCGGGGCCGCTGGGCGCAGCGAGCTTCCGCTGGAACAGCCAGACCCATGAGTGGAAGCAACTGTGGGGCCGCAATGACGTCTCGTCGATCTCGGTCGTACCGATGATTTCCGGCGAGGGCCGCATGGCGCTGATCGACGGTTACTTCAGCAAGTCCTGGAACGATCGCTATCACATCGGCATGGACCTCGACACCGGCAAGACCGTGTTGTCCATCCGCGAAGGCAGCGATCCGATCTACAACGGGATGTACGCGCCGATCAAGGTCGATACGCTGGGCAACATCTTCTACGGCACCGCGTTCGGCCTGCTGCACCTGGATACCAGCAAGATGAAGCGGGGCGACCTGTCCGCTACCCGTTGACCTTCAATTGCGCGGCGTTCCCGACGCCGCGCAATCTTCAGCCCGCTACGTGAGCGGGCTTTTTTATGCCTGCCTGGGCAAGCGGCGGGAAAGCGCTAGAGCTGGATATCGTCGCGGATCAGCACGCAGGTGCAGCCGTCTTCGTCTTCGCGCCAGTCGTGCAGGAAGTACATCTGGATCTTGCCGCCGTCCATCACCGCCAGGTAGTCGCCCACTTCCGGGACGAAGAAACCCGAGCTGCCCGGTTCGGCTTCGCACTCGATACGGACGCTGAAGAACAGCGCCGGGTCGGCGTCGTCGAAGAAGTCCTCGCGCTCGGCGGCATCCCATTCGACGGGCGCCTCGAAGGGACCGAGGAAGAGGACCTTGGCGTCGCCCATGTCCAGTTCTTCGGCGTCCGGGTCGTTGTCGTCCGGGCGGTAGACGGTGGCGTCCAGCGCGCTGCTGTCGGCGAGAATGGCGCGGCGCGCGGCCATGCGCTGCTGCGGGTCGACGCCGGCGTCGGCGCAGAGCTGGTTCCAGAGGGTTTCGGCTTGGGTGGACATGATGGCTCCCGCTCGTGCGGCCGGTTCAAAGATGGGTAGTGTCCGGGAGCGGGCGGCCCAGATCAATGGGACGCTCCGCCGCGCACGGCCACCCTTTGTATAAGCGGCTGTTGCGCGAGCCGGCTGAGGTCTTGCGCAGGATTTCCCTGTAGGAGCGGACCTTGTCCGCGAAAACGCAATCAGGCCGGCCATACGGCCGGATCGCGGACAAGGTCCGCTCCTACGGGGAAGCCAATCGCGTCATTCACTCGCCCTTCAGGCCGTACTTCTTCACCTTGTCGAACAGCGTGGTCTTGGCCATGCCCAGGGCGTGGGCGGCCTGGCTGAGGTTGCCGGCATGGCGCTCCAAGGCGGTGGACAGCAGGCTCTTCTCGAAGGCTTCCACGGCCTCGGCGAAACGCGGCTCGCCGGCGTCCGGGCCAAGGTTGCCGCCGGCCAGCACCGGGAGGCCGAGGGCGAAACGCTCGGCGACGTTGCGCAACTCGCGCACGTTGCCCGGCCAGTCGTGGGCCATCAGGGTGGCGGCGGTGGCATTGTCGATGTCCGGCGCCGGGCGGTCGAAGCGCAGCGAGGACTGCTGCAGGAAGTGCTCGAAGAGCATCAGGATGTCTTCGCGGCGTTCGCGCAGCGGTGGCAGGTTCAGGGTGATGACGTTGAGGCGGTAGTAGAGGTCGCTGCGGAAAGTCCCTTCGCGGCCCATGGCGGCGAGGTCGGACTTGGTCGCGGCGATCACCCGGCAGTCCACGCGGATCAGTTCGTTGGAACCCAGGCGTTCCAGCTGCTGTTCCTGCAGTACGCGCAGCAGTTTGATCTGCAGGTTCAGCGGCATGCTCTCGATCTCGTCGAGGAACAGGCTGCCGCCGTCGGCGTGTTCGATCTTGCCGATCCGACGCTTGCCGGCGCCGGTGAAGGCGTGGGCCTCGTGGCCGAAGATTTCGCTGTCGATCAGGCTTTCCGGCAGGCCGCCGCAGTTGAGCGCGACGAAGGGCTTGGCCTGGCGCCGGCTGTAGTCGTGCAGGCAGCGCGCGACCAGTTCCTTGCCGGTGCCGGTCTCGCCCTCGATGAGTACGTTGGCGGACGTGTCGGCGACATTGGCGATCAGCTCGCGCAGCGCCTGCATGGCCGGCGAGCGACCGATTAACCGGCTTTCCAGGGCCTGCTTGCCGGCGAGCTGGCGGCGCAGTTGGCTGACTTCGCGGGTCAGTGCGCGCTGGGCGAGGGCGCGGCGCGCGGTGTCGACCAGCTTCTCGGGGGAGAAGGGCTTCTCCATGAAGTCATAGGCGCCGTCGCGCATGGCCTTGACCGCCATGGCGATGTCGCCGTGACCGGTGATCAGCACCACCGGCAGGCTGGGGTCGCGCTCCTTGAGCTTTTCCAGCAGTTGCAGGCCGTCCATGCCGGGCATGCGGATGTCGCTGACGACGATGCCGGGGAAGTCCGCACCGACCTTCTTCAGTGCTTCCTCGGCGCTGCCCACGCTGTCGGTCTCGATGTCTTCCAGGGCCAGCGCCTGCTGGCAGCCGAGCCGTACATGCGGGTCGTCCTCGACGATCAGGACGCGCAGGGATGGATCGCTCATGCGGGTGTCTCCAGGGCGGGCAGCAGCGGCAGGTTCAGCTCGAACGCGGTGCCGCCGGTTTCCGGGTAGGCCACGCCCAGGGAACCGCCGGCGGCGGTGGCGAGGCTGGCGGAAAGAGTCAGGCCCAGGCCCAGGCCGAGTTCGCCGGGCTTGGTGGTGAAGAAGGGCTCGAACAGGTGCACGCGGGCGTCCGGCGGGATGCCGGGGCCGTTGTCGCGGACCACCAGACGATAGTGGCCGTCGCCTTCGCTACGGCCTTCCAGCCAGAGCTGGCGGTCGCTCTGGCCGCTCATGGCGTCCAGCGCGTTGGCGATCAGGTTGACCAGTATCTGTTCCAGGCGCGTCTGGTCGATGGCCAGGTGCGCATCGGGGTAGTCGCGGTGCAGGGTCACCGGCACTTCCGAAAGCCGCCCCTGCAACACCATCACGGCGGCATCCACCGCCTTGCTCAAGGTCGCCTGGCCGTGGTCGTCGGCTCGCCGGGCAAAGGCGCGCAGGCTGGCGGTGATGCGGCCCATGCGGTCGACCATCTCGGCGATGGCTTCGAGGTTGCTGCTGGCAACGTCCAGCTTGCCGCGTTCGAGGAAGCGCACGCTGTTGCTCGACAGGGTGCGCAGTGCTGCCAGCGGCTGGTTGAGTTCGTGGGCGATGCTGGTGGACATCTGCCCGATCACCGCCAGCTTGCCGGCCTGCACGAGTCGGTCCTGGGCCTTGCGCAGGGTGTCCTCGGCCTGCCGGCGTTCGCGGATCTGCTCGCGCAGGTGCTGGTTGCTGGCGCGCAGGTCGGCGGTGCGGTCGGCGATGCGGCGTTCCAGGGCGTTGTTGGCCTGCTCCAGCGCCTCACGGGCGGCGAGGCGGGTGGCGATGACCTTGCGCCGCTCGTTCCAGGCGATCAGCAGGAAGGCGAACAGGGCGAAGCCGGCGGCGGCGAGCATGCCGTGGATCATCGCTTCGCGGCGCAGGTCCGCCAGTGGGGTGAGCAGGGTGAAGTGCCAGGGCGTGTCGCTCAGGCCGCGGGTCTGCATCAGGTAGCTCAGCGGCTTGTGGCTGTCCCCATGGCCCTCGCCGGCCGGCGGCGGGAAGCTGATTTCCTCGACGCCGTCGCCGAGGGAGCGACGCGCCAGCGGCTGCCATTCATTGAGCGCCCACCAGTAGTACTGCAGGCTGCGAGCCAGGCGCTCCTTGTCCGCATCGCTGAGCGGGCGCACGGCTTTCAGGCGCAGGGTCGGGTCGCTGGAGAGGATGATGATGCCGTTCTCGTCGCTGACGAAGGCTTGCAGACGCGCTTTCTCCCAGCGTTCTTCAAGGGATTCCATGCGCACTTTCACCACGGCGACGCCGACGATCTTGCCGCCGTGCACCAGGCCGTGGGCGAGGTAGTAGCCGGGCTCGCCGGTGGTGCTGCCGATGCCGTAGAAGCGTCCGGGACGGCCTTGCACGGCTTCCTGGAAATAGGCGCGGAACGAGAGGTCCTCACCCAGGTAGCTGTCGGCGTCCTGCCAGTTGCTGGTGGCCAGCACGCGGCCGGAGGTGTCCAGCAGGTACACGGCGCGGCTGCCGGCGCGGCGGTTGAGGCCTTCCAGGTAATGGTTGACGCGGTCGCGGTGCAGTGGGGTTGGGTCCACCAGCAGGCGGCTGACGCTGCCTTCGAGCTCCAGCAGGCTGGGCAGGTAGGTGTAGCGGCTGATCTCGCTTTCCACGCCACGGGCGTGCAGTTCCAGCTGGCGTTCGCCGGATTCGATCAGGCTGCGGGTGCCGGCGCCTTCGCTGATCAGGTAGCCGCCGTAGCCGAAGCCCAGGGTGAGCAGGAGCAGCAGGAAGGGCAACAGGTAGTTGCGCACGAGGCGTGGCTTCACGGTGAGCGGCGACGGCAATGGGCTGGAAGCGCATTGCAGCACAGTCGCCGAGGCCGAGCCAGCCCAACGCCGGGGGGCGGCGATGGACTGGCTCGGGTACCACACGGTGCGTCTGCCGGGGCTTAGGGTTTGACCACCATCCCGACGCCGCGGCCGCGCGGATCGGAGGCGGTTTCCAGTACCTTGCCGTTCACACGGATGGCCTGGATGTCACCCATGTTCCAGCCCTGGTCTTCCAGGGTGTAGCCCATGGCTTTGAGCTCATCGGCGACCTTGCCGGTGAGCGGTGCGTACGCGTCGTAATAGATGGTGTCTTTCGGCAGCAGTTGGTGATGCACACGCTGCGCGGCCACGGCCTTCTCCAGGGGCAGGTGGAAGTCGTAGACGTTGTTCAGCACCTGGAAGATCGAGGTGAAGATCCGCGAGCCGCCGGGCGTGCCCAGCACCAGGCTGACATGACCGTCGCGGGTGACGATGCTCGGGCTCATGGAGGAGAGCATGCGCTTGCCCGGCTCGATGGCGTTGGCATCGCTGCCCACTACGCCGAAGGCGTTGGCCACGCCCGGCTTGGAGCTGAAGTCATCCATCTCGTCGTTGAGCAGGAAGCCGGCGCCCTTGACCACCACGCCGCTACCGAAGTCCCAGTTGAGGGTGTAGGTGTTGCTGACGGCATTGCCGTCCTTGTCGACGATGGAGAAGTGCGTGGTCTGGTGCGGCTCCAGGCCCGGGCGGACTTTCTCGGTTTCCGAGATGGCGTCCGGGTTCACTTCCTTGGCGCGCTTGGCGATGTATTTCGGGTCGGTCAGCTGGGCTACCGGCACCTTGGAGAACTGCGGGTCGCCCAGGTAGTCGGCACGGTCGGCGAACACGCGCTTCTCGATCTCCGAGAGCAGGTGGATGTACTTGGCGGAGTTCAGCTCCACGCCCTTGAAGTCGGCGGCGCGCTGTTCCTTGATGCCGATCAGCTGGGCCAGGGCGATGCCGCCGGAGCTGGGCAGCGGCGCGGTGTAGAGGGTGTTGCCCTGCCAGTCGATGCGCATCGGCTCGCGCCACTGGGCCTTGTAGTCGACCAGGTCGTCGGCGGTGATCAGCCCGCCGTCCTGTTTCATCTGCGCGACCAGCAGCTTGGCGGTCTCGCCCTTGTAGAAGTCGTCCGGGCCCTTGTCGGCGATGCGCTCCAGGGTCTTGGCCAGCTCGGGCTGCGTGAAGGTCTCGCCCGGCTTCATGGTGCCGAAGTAGTCGCCGAAGTTAGTCTTGCCATTGAACAGCGCGATGGCGTCCTGGCGGTACTGGTACTGCTGGTCGGCGACCTTGAAGCCGCTCTGCGCGTAGCCGATGGCCGGGGTCAGCAGCTCGCTCCACTTCAGCTTGCCGAAGCGCTTGTGCGCTTCCCACAGGCCCATCACGGTACCCGGCACGCCGGCGGCCTTGGCGCCGACCAGGCTGAGGTTCTCGATCACCTCGCCTTTCTCGTTCAGGTACATGGTCTTGGTCGCGGCCTTGGGGGCGATCTCGCGGTAGTCGAGGAAGTACGGCTTGCCGTCGACGTACAGGGTCATGAAACCGCCGCCGCCGATGTTGCCGGCTTCGGGGTAGGTGACCGCGAGGGTGAAGGCGGTGGCGACCGCGGCATCGACGGCGTTGCCGCCCTTCTTGAGGATTTCGGCGGCGACTTTCGCGCCGTACTGATCCGGCGCGGCAACCGCGCCACCGTCGAGGGTGACGGCGAAGACCGACGAACTCGCCGCGAGGATCGCGACGCCCAGGGGCAGCTTGCTGAAGTGGAACACGCGCATGGAACTTCCTTATTTATTCTTGTGCTTGCGGTGAGGTTGAACGCCCCTGCGAACCGGGGCGTTCAGTTGGAGTGGTTAACGTGGATCAGTGCGGCAGGATCTTGGCGAGGAACTGCTGGGTGCGTTCGGCGCGGTTCTGCAGGTCGCCGAAGAATTCCTCTTTCGGGCAGTCTTCGACGATCTGCCCGCGGTCCATGAAGATCACCCGGTCGGCGACCTTGCGCGCGAAGCCCATCTCGTGGGTCACGCACATCATGGTCATGCCTTCGTGGGCGAGCTGGACCATCACGTCGAGCACCTCGTTGACCATCTCCGGGTCGAGTGCCGACGTCGGTTCGTCGAACAGCATGACGATCGGGTCCATGGCCAGCGCGCGGGCGATCGCCACGCGCTGCTGCTGGCCGCCGGAGAGCTGGCCGGGGTGCTTGTGCGCGTGGGCCTTGAGGCCGACGCGGTCGAGCAGCGCCAGGCCCTTGTCCAGCGCCTCTTCCTTGCTCCGCCCCAGCACCTTGCGCTGTGCGATGGTGAGGTTCTCGGTGATGGTCAGGTGCGGGAACAGCTCGAAGTGCTGGAACACCATGCCGACCCGCGAGCGAAGCTTGGGCAGGTCGGTCTTGGGGTTGGCGATGGAGGTGCCGTCGACGGTGATGTCGCCCTTCTGGAAGGGCTCCAGCGCGTTGACGCACTTGATCAGGGTCGACTTGCCCGAGCCGGACGGCCCGCAGACCACCACCACTTCACCCTTGGCGACCTTGGTGTTGCAGTCGGTGAGGACCTGGAAGTCGCCGTACCATTTGCTGACGTTATCGATGGTGATCATACGGTTAACCTTTTCTGCAGGAGCCTGACCGCGAGCGAGGCGGAGAAGCTGATAACGAAGTAGACGAGACCGGCGAAGATCAGGAATTCATGGGGCTGGCCGATGATGTCGCCGCGAGAGCGGGCGGCATTGAGGAAGTCCATCAGGCCGACGCTGTAAACCAGCGAGGTGTCCTGGAACAGGATGATGCTCTGCTGCAGCAGCAGCGGAGTCATCTTGCGGAACGCCTGGGGCAGGATGATCAGGCGCATGCACTGGCCGTAGGTCATGCCCAGCGCGTAGGCGGCGCCCATCTGGCCCTTCGGGATGGCCTGGATGCCGGCGCGGACGATCTCGCAGAAGTAGGCCGCCTCGAACATCATGAAGGCCACCAGGCACGAGGTGAACGCACCCACCGGGGTGTCCTCGCCGGTGATCCAGCGCAGGATGTACGGCACCGCGAAGTAGAACCAGGTGATCACCAGCAGCAGCGGGATCGAGCGGAAGTAGTTGACGTAGAAGCCGGCGAGGTTCGACAGCAGCTTGTTGCTGGACAGGCGCATCAGCGCCAGGATGGTGCCCAGCACGACGCCGCCGACGACACCCAGCACCATCAGTTGCAGGGTGGTGAGCATGCCTTCCCAGAGGCCGGGGAGGGCGGGAACGATCTGGCTGAAGTCCATCATTTACCTCCCACGGAAATCAGGCCCGGCACGGCGACCTTCTTCTCGATCAGGCGCATGGTCAGCATCAGGCTCATGTTCAGCGTGAAGTAGATCAGCGTGGCCAGGGTGAAGGCTTCGAACAGGTTGGCGCTGAACTCGGCGGTCTGTTTGGTCTGCGCCAGCAGCTCCATGAGGCCGATCAGCGAGGCCACGGAGGAGTTCTTGAAGACGTTGAGGAATTCCGAGGTCAGCGGCGGAATGATGATCCGGAAGGCCTGTGGCAGCAGCACGTGGCGGTAGATCGACGGCAGGCGGAAACCCACGGCGCTGGCGGCGGCGAGCTGGCCCTTGGGCAGCGCCTGGATGCCGGTGCGCACCTGCTCGCAGACCCGCGCGGCGGTGAACAGGCCCAGGCACACGACGACGCTGATGAAGGCCGAGGTTTCCGGGGCGATGCCCAGCTTGAACCAGTCCTGGATTGGCTGCGGCAGGTAGTCCGGCACCAGGAAGTACCAGATGAACAGCTGCACCAGCAGCGGCACGTTGCGGAACAGCTCCACGTAGGCGGTGGCGATGCCCGACAGCCAGCGATTGGGCAGGGTGCGCATCACGCCCAGCAGCGAGCCGAGCGCCAGGGCGATGACCCAGGCCGCGAGCGACACGGCGATGGTCCAGCCCAGGCCGGTGATGTACCAGTCCAGGTAGCGTTCGTCGCCGATCCCGGTGGACTTGAAGAACACGCCCCAGTCCCAGTTGTAATCCATGACGGGTTTCCCCTCGATTGCTTTGCACGGTGGCTTTGTACGGTACGGGGCCGGATGCGGGCGCAAGGCCGCCCGCCACCCGCGGGTAGCGGGTGTTCCGGCATCGTCAGAGTGGAAGTCGGGCCGGGAGCGCATGGCTTGCGCTCCCGATCCCCCGCGTGGCTGCGCCTTGTGGGCGCAGCCGCGCGCGACCGTTACATCTGCTCGGCAGACTTGTCGGTCGGATTGGCGATCAGCTTCTTGAGCTCATCACTCATCGGGAAGTTGAGGTTCAGGTTCTTCGGCGGGATGGGCTGCATGAACCACTTGTCGTAGATCTTGTTGACCTCACCCGAGGCGAAGGTGTCGGAGATGGCCTTGTCGACCACCTTCTTGAACGGTGCGTCGCCCTTGCGAACCATGCACGCGTAGATCTCGAAGGACTGCGGCTTGCCGACCACGTGCCAGTCGTCCGGCTTCTTGGCCTTGGCCATTTCACCGTAGAGCAGCGCGTCGTCCATCATGAAGGCCACGGCGCGGCCGGACTCCAGCATCAGGAAGGACTCGCCATGGTCCTTGGCCGAGATGATGTTCATGCCCATCTTCTGGTCGGCGTTCATCTGCTTGAGCAGGCGCTCGGAAGTGGTGCCGGCGGTGGTCACCACGTTCTTGCCCTTCAGGTCCGGGAAGTCGTTGATGCCGGAGCTGGTCTTGGTCAGCAGGCGGGTGCCGACCTCGAAGATGCCGACGGAGAAGTCGACCTGCTTCTGGCGCTCGAGGTTGTTGGTGGTGGAGCCGCACTCGATGTCCACGGTGCCGTTCTGCACCAGCGGGATGCGAGTCTGGGAGGTGACCAGGTTGTAGCGGACCTTCAGCTCAGGAAGATTCAGCTCTTTCTTCAGGGCTTCGACGACCTTGATCTGCAGGTCGTGGGAGTAACCTTCCGGCTGGCGCGGGTCGCTGCCGAGGTAGGAGAAGGGGATGGAGGCGTCACGGTGGCCGAGAACCACGGTGCCGGAGTCCTTGATCTTCTTCAGGGTACCGGTCAGTTCTTCGGCGACGACGGGGGTGGCGAGCAGGGCCGCGACAATGGCGACGCCCAGCGCACGGGGTGCGAAACGCATGGAGACTACCTCGACTGGTTGTGTTTGTTATTCAGTCCTGCGCCGACGAGGCTCACTCCAGGCCGGTCGCATGTTCGAGGTGGAGCAGAGCAGGCTCCGTGCCAAGGCTGGGGTAAATTGCTAAGTAATTGAATTTAAATGATTAAATTCAGATTCTTTGAGCGGGCGACATCGAGCTTCGTTCGGCTGTCCGGATTTTTACGAGAACTTCGTTCGGAAATCCGAACGAAAGTGGCGCTTCAAACGTCCGGCTGTCCGGCCCACTGGCCGCGCTGGAAGGGCACAGGGCGATCGGCAAGGTGGATGGCGATACGTTCCAGCAAGTGGTGCGTCGGCGCGCGTACGCCGGTGGCTGCCTGGCCCAGGCCCAGGGCGAGCACCACCAGCAGCAGGGCGGGCTGGAAACTCGGCAGGCTGGCGCGCGTGGCCGCGAGGAAGGTGGCGCTGGTGGCGAGCCCGAGTGTGAGCCCGGCATACACCTCTGCCGGCGAATGCACGCCGATGGCCAGCCGCGAAAGCCCGACCAGCACGGCCAGCAGCGCAGCGAGCCCGGCTGCCACCAGCCCGAGGCGGCGTGAGGGGAACAGCTGTGCGGCCAGGGTTGGCAGCACGGCGCCGGCCATCATGCTGTGGCCGGAGATGCCAGTGAAGTCGAGGTTCGGAATTCCGATTCCCCAGCCCATGAAGGCCAGTTTCGAACTCACCACCAGTGCGGTCGAGAATCCGAACGTCAGTACCCATAGCCCGGCTTTCGTGGTCTCGCGGCGATACAGCAGCCAGACAAGGATGAACACGGCAGCCGGCGCCAGCAGGGAGCTGTCGCCAAGGCGGGTGATGATGGGCCAGAAATCCATGGGGTTCGGCAGGGAGCGAGGAGGAGGGGAAACATAGCACGGCGCCTCTGGGCGCCGTGCGTGGCCAGGCTCAATCGACTTCGCTGGCCTGACCGGCGGCATGCTCCTCGCGGCGCAACAGCTCGCGCTTTCTCGGCAGGCCCCAGCGATAGCCGCCTTCGCCGGACCCGCCGACTACGCGGTGGCAGGGCACCAGCAGGCCGATGTTGTTGCTGGCGCAAGCGCGGGCGATGGCGCGTGGATGGGTACCCAGTTGCTCGGCCAGTTCGCCGTAGCGCCGCGTCTCGCCGCTGGGAATGCGCGTGAGTGCGCGCCAGACGCGTAACTGGAAGGCACTTCCGTGCAGGTCCAGCGGCAGGTGTGCGGCCTGTTCGGGCTCCTCCAGCTGCGTGATCACCTCGCGCAACCAGTCGCCCAGGCCGGCATCGTCCCGACTGCGCTCCGCGGCGGTGAAGCGTTCGGCCAGCTGGCGCTCCAGTTCGCCGGCATCGTCGGCGAACAGCAGGGCACAGACACCTTTGTCCGTGGCGGCCAGCAACACCTGGCCAAGCGGGCAGGGCGCGATGGCGTAGCGCAGGCGTTCGCCGGCGCCTTTCTGGCGGCGCTGTGCCGGGCTCAGCGGCGCGGCGCTTTCATAGAGCGCGCGGGTGCCGGAATAACCGGCCTCCAGCGCGGCGTCCAGCACCGAGCGGGATTGCGGCAGGGCGGCGGCCAGGCGTTGCTCGCGGCGGGATTCCGCCCAGGCGCGCGGTGTAAGGCCGGTGCGCGCCTTGAAGGCGCGGGCCAGGTGCGAGGCGGACAGGCCGATACGGCCGGCCAGCTCGTCCAGCGTCAGCGGCTTCTCGGCTTTATCGAGCAGCGCGCAGGCGGCAGCGACCAGCGCGTCGAGCTGCTCGCGTGGGCTCTGGCCGCGCGGCGAACAGCGTTTGCAGGGGCGGAAGCCCGCGGCTTCGGCGGCTTCCGGGGCGGCGTAGAAGGCCACGTTGTCCCGCGAGGGCCGGCGCGCCGGGCAGTTCGGCCGGCAATAGATGCCGGTGGAGCGCACGCTGAAGACGAAACGGTCCTCGTACTGCGCGTCGCGCTCGCAGACCGCCTGCCAGCAGCGCTCCGGGTCGAGTCGGGTATTCGTCATGGCAGCTCTCCAGGGAAATGGGCCGTTGGGGAGATTCTCCGTCCCGCCACCCGACGCAGCAATCCGCATCGCGTTTTCAAACTCGCATGCGGCGGCAGCGGCTACGCTTGCAAGGTATTCCCAGAGAGACCTTGATGCCCGTGCGCCGATTCTGCCTGTGCTGTCTTCTGCTGTTCGTCGCGCTGTGCGCCCAGGCCCGGGCGGCGAGCCTGGCGTTGTCCGACGAGGAGCGCGCCATCGTCGACGCGCACCAGCCGTTGCGCGTCGGGCTGTTCCGCGCCGGCTGGCCGCCGTTCGAGGTGATCGACGAGTTCGATCAGTTCCACGGCATCAGCGCCGACTACCTGCAGCTGGTTTCCGAGCGCCTGGGGCTGCAGGTCCAGCCTGTGCTGTTCAACACCTGGGAAGAGGTGCTGGCGGCGGTAAAGGCCGGCGAGGTCGACCTGCTGCCATCGATGGCCTCCACGCCCGAGCGGGAGGCATTCCTCAGTTTCAGCAAGCCTTACTTGTCCACCAGCAGCCTGATCTTCGCTCGCCGCGACAGCACGATCCGCGTGCTCGACGATTTGTCCGGGCGCCGCGTCGCGGTGGAGCAGGACTACGCCGTCCATGAGCTGCTCACCAAGGCTGTGCCCGGCGTGGACTTCGTCATCACCGAGGACTCCTCCAGCGCGCTCAAGGCCGTCTCCATCGGTCGCGCGGACGCCTACGTCGGCAACCTGATCACCTCCAGCTACCTCATCGAGCAACTCGGCCTGTCGAACCTGGAAGTGCGCGGCGACAGCGGCCTGGGCAACAGCCAGGTGCGCTTCGGCGTACGCAAGGACCTGCTGCCGCTGGTGCCGCTGCTGGACCGTGCGCTGGGCAACATCACCCGCAGCGAAGAAGAGACCATCCAGGCGCGCTGGCTGCCTGCGCTGGACGTGTTCGACTGGATGAACCTGCTGCAGATCGCCTGGCCCTGGGTGGTGGGTTTCCTTGCCTTGCTGACCTTCGTGCTGGTCTGGAACCGTCGCCTGTCCATCCAGGTAGCCGAGCGCGCCCGCGCCGAAGCGGAGGAGCGGCGCCAGCGCAGCACCCTGCTGGCGTTGATCAACTCGATCCCCGATCCGATCTGGTTCAAGGACCCGCAAGGACACTACCTCGGCGTCAACCAGGCATTCGCCGATTGCCTGGGGCGCAAGCCGGAGGAGATCGTCGGGCGCAGCGACCAGCAGATGTTCAGCAGCGAAGCCGGCGCCGGCCGCCAGGACCGTGACCGCCAGGCGCTGACCGGCGATGTGCCGTACGCCAGCGAGGGCTGGGTGGTCTACCCGGATGGCCGGCGGGTGCTGTTCGACACCCTGCGCAGTGCCTTCCACGACGACCGTGGCCGGCTGCTCGGCCTGGTGGGCGTGAGCCGCGATGTCACTGCGCGCAAGGCCACCGAACTGGCGCTGGCCCAGGCCCGCGACCTGGCGGAGGAGGCGACCCGGCTCAAGAGCGACTTCCTCGCCAACATGAGCCACGAGATCCGTACTCCGCTCAACATCATCATCGGCCTGGCCCACCTGCTGCAGGAAACCACCCTCGACCAGCAGCAGGTGGATTACCTCGGCAAGATCCAGGGTTCGGGCCAGTACCTGCTGGAGCTGATCAGCGACATCCTCGACCTGTCGCGGGTCGAAGCCGGGAAGCTGGAGTTCGAGCACATCGACTTCGACCTCGAACGTCTGCTCGGCGAACTGTTCGACCTGTTCAACATCCGTGCGGCGAGCAAGGGCCTGGCGGTGCGCTGCGAAATCGATTCGCGGGTGCCCGCCCAGGTCGTGGGGGACTCGCTGCGCCTGCGGCAGATCCTGATGAACTTCGGCAATAACGCGCTGAAGTTCACCGAGCGCGGAGAAGTGGTGCTGATCGTCCGCCTGGAGGATGAGGACGAAGACAGCCTGCAGCTGTATTTCGGCTTCCGCGATACCGGCATCGGCATCTCCGAGCTGCAGCAGGAGCGCCTGTTCGAATCGTTCCGCCAGGCGGACAGCTCGATTACCCGCCGCTACGGTGGTTCGGGCCTGGGCCTGGCGATCTGCAAACGACTGGCCGAGGCGATGGGCGGCAGCGTCGGCGTGGAAAGCGAACCGAACCAGGGCAGCCTGTTCTGGGCACGGTTGCCGTTTGGCCGGGTGGACGATTCGACGGGGCTGAGCCTGCAGAGCATCAGCCACCTGCCGCTGCCGGTTCCTGTGCTGCCGACGGCCGTGGCGGCCGCCCCGGCGCTGCTGGAGAGCGGCACCGACGCCGAGGTCGAGCAGGTTTGCCGGCGCCTCGCACATCTGCTGGCGGCGGACGATCCGCGCGCCGGGCGATTGCTCGGCGAACGTGCAAGCCTGCTGCGCAGCGTCTTCAATGAGGGGTACGAGGGGATCGCCACGAGCGTACGGCGTTTCGAGTTCGAACGAGCCCTGGAAAGTCTGGTGAATCTCGCGAGGGAACGCGACATTCGCATTTGAGGCGGCGTGCTGGCCGCGTCTGGCACGGGCCGGCGCGGTCAATCGCCGCAGAGGAACACCCAGGCATGGCCGTGGTCCGATCACGCATGCCATGTGACGAGTCTGACCGAGGTGAGGGGGAGCGATGGATAGCATGCTGGACCGGCCGGAGCAGGAACTGATCCTGGTAGTGGATGACCAGCCGGATAACCTGATGTTGATGAGCGAGCTGCTGATGGATCGCTACCAGGTCCGCGTCGCCTCCAGCGGGGCCAAGGCGCTGCGCCTGGTGCAGAGCGATCCGCGCCCGGACCTGGTGCTGCTCGACATCATGATGCCGGAGATGGACGGCTACGAAGTGTGCCGCCAGCTCAAGGCCGATCCGCTGACCCGCGACATTCCCGTGATCTTCCTCACCGGAATGGTCAGTTCCAGCGACGAGCAGAAGGGCCTGGACCTGGGCGCCGTCGACTACCTGACCAAGCCGATCAGCCCGCCGGTAACGCTGGCGCGCATCCGCGCCCACCTGAACCTCAAGGCCAATTCCGACTTCCTGCGCGACAAGAGCGAATACCTGGAGCTGGAAGTGCGTCGCCGCGCCCGCGAGCTGCAGGCCATCCAGGACGCCACCCTGGAAGCCATGGCGACCCTCTGCGACCTGCGCGACAACCCGCACAGCAACCACCTGGTGCGCATCGAGCACTACATGCGCCTGCTCGGCAGCACCTTGGCGCTGCACAGCGAGTTCGCCGCCGAGCTGTCGGTGGAGAACATCGAACTGCTGGTGCGTTCGGCGCAACTGCACGACATTGGCAAGGTCGCGGTGCCCGACCGCATCCTGCACAGCCCCGGCCAACTGGAAGAAGCCGACCGCCTGTTGCTGGAGAGCCATACCACGGTTGGCCGGGACGCCCTGGCGGCGGCGGAGCGCAAGCTGGGATATCCAGCGGAGTTTCTGCGTTACGCCAAGGAAATCGCCTACAGTCACCACGAGCACTGGGACGGCAGCGGTTTTCCCGAGGGACTGTCCGGTGAGCGCATTCCGCTGGGCGCGCGCATGCTGTCGCTGATCGACTGTTACGACGAATTCACCTGCCGCCACGCCTATCGCTCCTCGCTGAGCCCGGAGGAAGCGGCGTTGCGCATCAAGGCGGGTGCCGGCAGCCAGTTCGATCCGCGCGTGGTCGAGGCCTTCAGCGAGGTCGCCGAAGGTTTCGCCAGCATCGCCCAGCGCTATGCCGACAGTGACGAAGCGCTCGGTCTTGAGCTGCAGCGGCTGGAAGATGCCGTCACGGAAAGTATCGAGCTGACACCGCCGGAGCCTTGATCGCTCTGGGCGGTTGTCGGCGATTGCCGTATAAGGAGCGCAGCGCCCCAGAGAGGTACGCCAGGAAGCCCGATGAAGACCCCGAAACGCCTAGAGCCGTTGATCGAAGACGGCCTGATCGACGAAGTATTGCGCCCGCTGATGAGCGGCAAGGAAGCAGCGGTCTATGTAGTGCGCTGCGGCGCCGAGCTGCGCTGCGCCAAGGTCTACAAGGAAGCGAACAAGCGCAGCTTCCGCCAGGCCGCCGAATACCAGGAAGGCCGCAAGGTGCGTAACAGCCGCCAGGCGCGCGCCATGGCCAAGGGCACCAAGTACGGCCGCAAGGAGCAGGAGGACGCCTGGCAGAACGCCGAGGTGGCCGCGCTGTTCCGTCTGGCCAACGCCGGAGTCCGGGTGCCCAAGCCGTACGACTTCCTCGACGGTGTGCTGCTCATGGAAATGGTCGCCGACGAAGAGGGCGATGCCGCGCCGCGCCTGAACGACGTGGTGATGGAGCCTGAGCTGGCCCGTGATTTCCACGAATTCCTCATCCGCCAGATCGTCATGATGCTCTGCGCCGGCCTCGTGCACGGCGACCTGTCGGAGTTCAACGTGCTGGTCGGCCCGGATGGCCCGGTGATCATCGATCTGCCGCAAGCCGTGGACGCCGCTGGCAATAACCACGCCTTCCGCATGCTGGAGCGCGACGTCGGCAACATGGCCGCCTACTTCGGCCGTTTTGCGCCGGAGCTTCGGTACACGCATTACGCCAAGGAAATGTGGGCCCTGTACGAAGACGGCAAGCTGCAGCCCGATACGCCGCTGACCGGGCATTTCGATGATCCGGAAGACGAGGCGGACGTGGACTCCGTGCTGCGAGAGATCGCCGAGGCCATGCGCGAGCAGGAGCGTCGCGAGGCTGGCCGCGCCGCCCAGGACGCCCCGCAACAGCGCGACGAACCGCCACCACCGCCGTGGGAGCAGGGCTGAGTGAATTGCCCGGCGAGTCGGAGCTTCTTGCACTGATCGCCGGGCAACCCGAACGCATGCACCTGCTGCGCATGGTGCGTGATCACGGCCCGGAAGGCGCCTGGATCGCCGCCGGTTTCGTGCGCAACGCGGTGTGGGACGCCATGCATGGCTACCGCGAACCCACGCCGCTCAGCGATCTCGATGTGCTGTATTTCTCTGCCGACTGCCTGGAGCCCGAGGCAGATTACGCCTGGGAGCGCCGGCTGCTGGGCGTCTGCGCGGATGTACCCTGGTCTGTGCGTAACCAGGCGCGGATGCATCTGCGCAACGGCGATTCGCCCTATCGGGATTGCGGCGACGCAATGTGCCATTGGCCTGAGGTCTGCACAGTGGTCGCTGTGCGGCTGCGTGGAGAATCCCTGGAGCTGCTGGCGCCTGTAGGTGTCGAGGACCTCTGGGCGCTACGTGTTCGGCCTACCGAGCACTTCCGCCGCAAGCCGGACATCTACCGTGCCCGCCTCGCCGCCAAGAACTGGCCGGCGCGCTGGCCGAAGCTGCGCATCGAAGCCCTGTAGGAGCGGACCTTGTCCGCGATGCGTCAGCCACGATAGCAGGCGTTCGCCGGTTGGGAGAGGCGCTACGTGCTGGATTTCGCGGACAAGGTCCGCTCCTACAAGTCCTTCATACCGGCTACTGAGGGCTTCTCGGAATCTGTAAGGCCGCAACTGTATCCATACATTTCAGGCGGGGACTGTTAATTTTCCTATATTCCACCCCGAGCGCTCTGTCATGCCCCTCCGCCATGTTCTCCTTGCCCTGCTGGTCACGCTGATCTGGGGCGTCAACTTCGTCGTGATCAAGGTCGGCCTGCATGACTTCCCGCCGCTGCTGTTCTGCGCCCTGCGCTTTGCCCTGGCCGCGCTGCCGCTGATCTTCCTGCGCGGCCCGTTGCCAGCGCCGTTCTGGCGGATCGTGCAGATCGGCGTACTGCTGGGTGTGGTCAAATTTGGCCTGCTGTTCGTCGGCATGCACATCGGTATGCCCGCGGGCCTGTCTTCTCTGGTGTTGCAGAGCCAGGTGTTCTTCACCGTGCTGATCGCTGCCGTCTTCCTCGGCGAGCGGCCCAGCCCGCGCGCGCTGATCGGCCTGGCGCTGGCCGCAGGCGGTCTGCTGCTGATCGGCCTGGAGCGTCCGCTGGGTGACAGCCTGGTGGCCTTCCTGCTGGTGATCGCCGCCGCCCTGGCCTGGGCCTTTTCCAACATCGCCACCAAGCGTTCCGGCGCCAGCGACATGCTGCGTCTGATCAGCTGGGTGAGCCTGATTCCGCCGCTGCCGCTACTGCTGCTGTCGTGGATATTCGAAGGCCCCGACGCCATCGAGCACGCCGTACTCAACATCAGCTTGAGCGGGATGGGCGCGCTGCTCTACATCGCTTTCCTCGCCACCACCGTGGGCTTCGGCCTTTGGAGCTTCCTGCTGCGCCGCTATCCGGCCAGCCAGGTCACACCCTTCGCCCTGGCGGTGCCGGTGTCCGGCCTGCTGTCGGGCTGGCTGTTCCTCGGTGAAGACCTCACCACCCAGGACTGGATGGCCTGCGTGCTGGTCTTCGTTGGCCTGGCCGTGACCGTACTGCCAGCCTCGATCTGGCGCCGTCGTGCAGTGGCCAACGCACAAGGCTGATCAGAGCCTGTAACAACAGATCAATGACAGCACGCCCCCGACTCCAGGTCCTTGAGGATCGGGCAGTCCGGGCGGTGGTCGCCCTGGCAGTGGTCGCTGAGTTCCTGCAGGGTGTCGCGCAGGCTGCTGAGTTCGGCGATCTTGCGGTTGAGTTCGTCGATGTGCCGGGCGGCCAGGGCCTTCACATCGGCGCTGGCGCGCTGGCGGTCCTGCCAGAGGGCGAGCAACTGGCCGACTTCCTCCAGGGAGAAGCCGAAGTCCCGCGAGCGGCGGATGAAGGCCAGGGTGTGCAGGTCCTGCTCGCTGTAGTGGCGGTAGCCGCTGGCGCTGCGGCCGGCGGGGGCGAGCAGGCCGGTGGATTCGTAGTAGCGGATCATTTTCGCGGTCAGGCCGCTCTTCTTCGCTGCTTCGCCGATATTCATGCTGTTTCCTCTCGAACGAACGCCCCGCCGCAGCGGGGCGCGAGTGTCATTGGTGATCCTGCGGTTTCCAGCGCTTGAGCAGCAGGGCGTTGCTCACCACGCTGACGCTGGAGGCGGCCATCGCCGCGCCGGCGACCATGGGGTTGAGCAGGCCGAAGGCAGCCAGCGGGATGCCCACCAGGTTGTAGATGAAGGCCCAGAACAGGTTCTGGCGGATCTTCGCGTAGGTACGCCGGGAGATATCCAGCGCCGCCGGGACCAGGCGCGGGTCGCCGCGCATCAGGGTGATGCCGGCGGCGTGCATGGCCACGTCGGTGCCGCCGCCCATGGCGATGCCGACATCCGCTGCGGCCAGCGCCGGGGCGTCGTTGATGCCGTCGCCAACCATCGCCACGACTTTTCCTTCCTTGCGCAGCGCACCGACCACGTCCGCCTTGTCGCCGGGCAGCACTTCGGCGTGCACGTCGTCCAGGCCCAGGGCATCGGCGACGACCTTGGCGCTGCCACGGTTGTCGCCGGTGATCAGGTGGCTGGCAATGCCGCGCTCACGCAGGGCGTCGATAGCGGTTTTCGCACCCTCCTTGAGGCTGTCGCCGAAGGCGAAGAGGGCCAGCACGCGGGCCTGCGGTTCGCGCTCGATCAGCCAGGACAGGGTGCGGCCCTCGGCTTCCCATTGCACGGCGGAATCGGCCAGTGCACCGGGTTGTAGCTGTGCTTCATCGAGCATCCGCCGGTTGCCCAGGGCGAGCAGGCGGTCATCGACGCGGCCCTGGATACCTCGCCCGGTAAGCGCCTGGGTAGCTTCGGCGGCGGCCGGGTTCAGCCCGCGCTCGGCGCATTCATCCAGCACGGCCTTGGCCAGTGGATGCTCGCTGCCGCGTTGCAGGGCGCCGGCCAGTGCCAGCGCTTGGGCTTCATCTTCGGTGGCGGCGAGGTTGGTGATGCGCGGCTGGCCGGAGGTAAGGGTACCGGTCTTGTCGAAGGCCACGGCGGTCACGGCATGGGCGACTTCCAGTGCCTCGGCGTCCTTGATCAGGATGCCGTGTTTGGCCGCCACGCCGGTGCCGGCCATGATCGCGGTCGGCGTAGCCAGGCCCAAGGCGCAGGGGCAGGCGATGACCAGCACGGCCACGGCGTTGATCAGCGAGTGTTCCCAGCCGGCGCCGGCGATCAGCCAGCCGACCAGGGTGACCAGGGCGATACCGATCACCACCGGGACGAAGACGTTGCTGACCTTGTCCACCAGCTTCTGGATCGGTGCCTTGGCCGCTTGTGCGTCCTCTACCAGGCGGATGATGCGCGCCAGCACGGTCTCGCCGCCCAGCGCGGTGGTCTTCACGCGCAGCACGCCTTCGCCGTTGATGGCGCCGCCGGTGACCGGGTCGCCGACGTCCTTGGGCACCGGCAGGCTTTCGCCGGTGATCAGGGCTTCATCGGCATGGCTTTGACCGGCGAGGACTTCGCCGTCCACCGGGAAGCGCTCGCCGGGGCGCACCAGCACTTCGTCGCCCAGGCGCAATACGGCGATGGCGACGTCTTCTTCCACGCCATCACGCACACGGGTGGCGCGCTCGGGGCGCAGGGCTTCCAGCGCCCGGATAGCGGCGGCGGTCTGGCGCTTGGCGCGGCTTTCCAGGTACTTGCCGAGCAGGATCAGGGTGATGACCACGGCGCTGGCTTCGAAGTACAGGTGCGGCATCTGCCCGGGAGCTGCGGCGTACCAGAGGTACAGGCTCAGGCCGTAGCCGGCGCTGGTGCCGAGGGCGACCAGCAGGTCCATGTTGCCGCTACGGGCGCGCACGGCCTTGTAGGCGGAAACGTAGAAGCGCGCACCGATGAGGAATTGCACGGGAGTGGCGAGCAGGAACTGCGCCCAGGCCGGGAGCATCCAGTGCTGACCGAACCAGTCGCCCGCCATCGGCAGTACCAGCGGCAGAGACAGCAGGATGGCGGCGGCCAGCCACCAGCGTTCGCGTGCCAGGCGAGCCAGGGCCGGGTCGACGGTCGGCTGGTCCGATTCGATGGGGCGGGCCTTGTAGCCGGCCTTGTCGACGGCGGCGATCAGCGCTGCGGCATCCACCGCGCCGAGGAGTTCGACGTGGGCGCGCTCACTGGCCAGGTTGACGCTGGTCGAGCGCACGCCGGGAACCTTGCTCAAGGCGCGTTCGACGCGGCCGACACAGCTGGCGCAGGTCATGCCCTCGATGGCCAGTTCCAGGCTGTGGGCGGGCACCTGGTAGCCGGCCTGTTCGACGGCGGCCACCAGCGCCGGCAGTGTGTCACCGTTGGACGGCGCGGCAAGTTGCACGCGGGCCTGTTCGCTGGCGAGATTGACGCTGGCATCCTGCACGCCGGGTACTTTGCGCAGGGCGCGCTCGACCCGGCCGGCGCAGCTGGCGCAGGTCATCCCGGAAACGGGCAGGTCGAGTTCGATGGGGTTGGCGCTGCTCATGGGCTATCTCCCTGAAGTTCCCCGACAGCATCAACCTTGACACGAGGGCAAGGTCAAGCCTCCTGTGCTGTCGTCTTGCCGCAGGTCAAGCCACGTCGGGGATCAGCTGCCGCTGGACACTGGCATCAGGTAGAGGCCGCTCTCGCTGTTGGCGATGCGGAATTTGCGCACCTCACCGGAGTGCAGTTGCACCGATTGCGCGCGCAGCGGTTCGATACCGCCGTGGCAGAGCCCTGAGTTGGCGGTTTGCAGGCGCAGGGAGACTTCGCCTGGCGGCAGGTTGAGGGCGATCTCCCCCTCGGGCTGCAGGCGCGAGACTTTCTGGTCCTGCACGTAGAGGTCGATATCGCAGGCGGTGCCGGTATCCACGCGCTCGCGGCTGACGATCAGCACGGCGTAGGCCACCGGTTGCGCATCGGGCACCGGCCAGGAGCCTGGGGAAGCCGGCGTGGGCGAGTTGGGCGATGAGGGTGCAGGGGGTGTGGAGTCGGGCATGCCATCGGCGCTCGCGGCAAGGGGCAGGGCGGCGAGCAGGGCGGCGATGGGCAGAAGGGAACGGCGCATGGGCGTTCTCCGATGTGTCGGCTGTTTCCGCAGCTTGGCTGAGAGGCTGACGCAGGACAAGTCCGAAGCAGGTTCGCCGGGCGGGCCTTGACCTTGCCACGATGGCAAGGTTGACACTGCTTCCAACGATCCATCCCAACCGAGGAGACATTCCATGCATACCTTCAATGTCAAAGGCATGAGCTGCGGTCACTGTGTACGGGCGATCACTCAGGCGGTACAGGCACTTGACGCGGCGGCGGACGTGCAGGTCGACCTGGGCAGCGGCGAGGTCCGCGTTGCCAGTCGCCTGGACGATGCCGCCATTCTGTCGGCGATCCGCGAGGAAGGCTACGAAGCCGAAGCCGACTGAGGCTTCAACCCCTCCGGGCCGGCGTTCTGCCGGCCCTCATGCCACCGCGGGGTGCCAGTCGCGCACGAGGCCGCGGAATACGGCGTCGAACAGTTGCCGGGTTTCCTGCACCGGATCGAACAGCTCCGGATCGCGCAGCCAGTCGCTGAGCAGGCCGAAGATCATCGCGTGCACCGCCCGCGAGGCGATCTTGGGCGTCACGCCCGGCATCAGCCGTTCACGGCAATCTTCGCGGCTGAACAACTGTTCGCACAGCTCGATGAATTGCCGGACGAAGTGATTGTGACGCTCCTCCGCATCGCGCAGTTCGTCGGTGAACTCGCAGCGCTGCAGCAGGATGGTGAGGATGCGCCGTCTCTGTTCGTCGCGGGCGAGGTTTTCGACGACTTCCACGCTGAGCTGGAACAGCGATTCGATCGGGTCGTGGCCGTCGCAACCGGACAGGCGCTGGGCTAACTGCTCCGGCGGCAGGCGGACCTGGTTGAGCATCTCGTTGAACAGGTGCGCCTTGTTCTGGAAGTGCCAGTAGACCGCGCCACGGGTCACTCCGGCGGCGCGAGCGATCTCTTCAAGGCTGGTATGGGAGACCCCTTTCGTAAGGAAAAGGCCTTCAGCCGAGTCAAGAATCGTCTGGCGAGTTCGTTCCGAATCTTCTTTAGTTCTTCGCATGGCGCTTGCTGGTATACAGGCTAGGATCACAGGGTGACTGGCAGTTTACTGATTTTAGAGCGCTAACAGTGCCTTACAGACATAAGCGTAGGTAACCGTCACCCAAGCGTCACCCCTGCGAAGTTTGAAGTCAGTCTTTTCCATGGAGAGGTTACATGCCGTTTGCCCGCCGTTTGCCCGTTGCGCTTGTTGTCGTTGGGTTGCCAGTACTGTTCGCCGCCTGGGTGCAGGCAGAGGACAAAACTGCTGCGGCGGCGCCACCTCCCCCGGCAGTGACCATTGAAGTAGCCAAGAGCGCCCCCGTCCCGCTGACCTTCGAATACGCCGCGCGAACCGCCGGTTACCGCGAGGTGGAAGTGCGCGCCCAGGTCAGTGGCATCCTGCAGCGGCGCACCTACGAGGAAGGTCGTCCGGTAAAGGAAGGCCAGGTTCTGTTCCGCATCGACCCGCGCCCCTATCAGGCCGCGCTGGGCCAGGCCAAGGGTTCGCTGGCACAGACGCAGGCGCGCTACCGGCAGACCGAGCGCGACCTCAAGCGTATCCGGGAACTGCAGAAGAAGGGCTTTGCCAGCGAAAGCGAACTGGATCGCTACGTTTCCGATTTCGAACAGGCCAAGGCCGACGTCGAGGCCGCCAAGGCCAACGTCCAGGCCAAGCAGATCGACCTGAACTACACCACGGTCACCGCGCCCATCTCCGGCATGGCGAGCAAGGAGGTGCGCTCGGAGGGTAGCCTGGTCGCGGCCAGCGATCCGAACTCCAGCCTGCTGACCAAGCTCACCCAGCTCGATCCGGTGTACGTCAACTTCGCTTATCCCGACACCCAGGCCACGCAGATGAACGACGGGGTGAAGAGCGGCCGCTATATCCTGCCCAAGGATGGCAAGCTGACCGCCGAGCTGCGCTTCGGCGATGGCAGCAAGTACCCCATCGAGGGGGTCGTCGATTTCACCGACAGCTTCGTCAATACCGGTACCGGCACCGTGAATGCCCGCGCCGTAGTGCCCAACCCGCACAATCTGCTGATCCCGGGCCAGTTCGTGCGCATCCTGATCACCGGCATCACCCAGAGCAACGCCGTGACCCTGCCGGAGCGTGCTCTGGCCCAGGGCCCGCGTGGCACTTTCGTCTACGTGGTGGACAAGGACGGCTTCGCCCGCGTGCGCCAGGTAACCACCTCCAAGACCGTCAACGGACGCTGGATCATCGACGCTGGCGTGGACGACGGCGATCGGGTCATTGTCGAAGGCATTCCCAAGGTCCGCCCGGACCAGCCCGTGAAAGCCAGCGAAGCGCCAGCGCAGCAGAACGCCTCGCAACCCGCCCAGACCCAGTCCTAAGGAGCGCCCATCGTGATCTCGCGCTTCTTCATCGAACGTCCCGTGTTCGCGATGGTGATTTCCATCGTGATCCTGCTGGCCGGCCTCGTCGCCATGCGCGCGCTGCCCATCGCCCAGTACCCGGAAATCGTACCGCCGCAGGTGTCGGTTTCCGCCGCTTATCCCGGCGCCAGCTCGCAGGTGATCGCCGAGACCGTGGCGGCGCCGCTGGAGCAGGAAATCAACGGCGTCGAAGGCATGATCTACCAGCTGTCGAACTCCGACAGCAGTGGCGCCATGAGCCTGACCGTGTACTTCGAGGTCGGCACCGATCCGGACCAGGCCACCATCGACGTCAACAACAAGGTGCAGGCCGCGCTGGCCAAGCTGCCCGAGGAAGTGCGCCGCCAGGGCGTGAAGGTGGAGAAGAAATCCTCCGACATTCTCCAGGTGGTGACGCTGTTCTCGCCGGACAACTCCCGCGACCCGATCTTCATCAGCAACTACGCGCTGATCAACGTGATCGACGAGCTCAAGCGGCTCCCCGGCGTGGGTGATGTCAGCCAGTTCGGCTCCAAGGACTACTCCATGCGCATCTGGCTGCGGCCGGACAAGCTGGCGCAGTACAACATGACACCGACCGACGTGGTGAATGCGATCCGCGAGCAGAACTCGCAGTTCGCCGCCGGCAGCTTTGGCCAGCAGCCGATGAAGGAGAAGCAGGACTTCACCTACATGGCCACGGCCCAGGGCCGCTTCACCGATCCCAAGGAGTTCGAGAACGTCATCCTGCGCAGCGACCAGACCGGCGCCAGCCTGCTGCTCAAGGACGTCGCCCGGGTCGAGCTGGGAGCGCAGGATTATTCCCTGGTCACCTCGCTCAATGGGCAGCAGAACGCCGCGTTCGGTATCTACCTGCAGCCGGGGGCCAACGCCCTGGACACCGCCGAGGCGGTGAAGACCACCATGGATCGGCTGTCCAAACGCTTTCCCCAGGGCATTACCTACAAGATTCCGTATGACACCACGATCTTCGTGCAGGTCTCCATCGAGGAGGTGATCCACACCTTCATCGAGGCGCTGATCCTGGTGATGGTGGTGGTCTACATCTTCCTGCAGAACATCCGCGCCACGCTGATTCCAGTGCTGGCCATCCCTGTCTCGCTGGTCGGCACCTTCGCCGGCATGTACTTGATGGGCTTCTCCATCAACCTGTTGTCGCTGTTCGGCATGGTGCTGGCCATCGGCATCGTGGTGGACGACGCCATCGTGGTGCTGGAGAACGTCGAGCGGGTCATGCGAACCGAGAAGCTCGGCCCGAAGGAAGCGGCGATCAAGGCGATGAACGAGGTGACCGGCCCCATCGTCGCCATCGTGCTCGTGCTTTGCGCGGTGTTCGTGCCGGTCGGCTTCCTGGGCGGCCTGGCTGGACAGATGTACAAGCAGTTCGCGATCACCATTGCGGTATCGGTGGTGATCTCGGGGATCGTCGCACTGACCCTGTCGCCGGCACTCTGCGCCCTGATCCTCAAGCCCGAGCACAAGGAGCCGGCCGCGCCGTTCCGCTGGTTCAACCGGGTGTTCGAACGCGCGACCAATGGCTACGGCGCCGGCGTGCAGTTCTTCCTCAAACGCGCGGTCATTGGCCTCATTCTGTTCGGCGGAATGATTGCCCTGCTGGTGATCCTGTTCGGCCGCGTGCCGGGTTCGCTGGTGCCCGATGAAGACCAGGGCTATGTGATCAACGCCTACTTCCTGCCGCCAGCGGCCTCGCTGACGCGTACCGAGAAGCTGACCGACGACGTCACGCAGCAACTGATGAAACACCCGGCGGTCGCCGACGTCGTGACCTTTGCCGGCTTCGACATCCTCACCTACGGTACTCGCAGCAATGCCGGGGTTTCCTTCGTGCCGCTCAAGGACTGGAAGGAACGCGACACGCCTGAACTGGACGCGCGCAACCTGACCCGCGAATTCATGAAGATGGGCGCCGGCCAGGAAGACGGCGTGGTGCTGTCCTTCAACCCGCCACCCATTACCGGCATGAGTACCACGGGTGGCTTCGAGGCCTATATCCAGGACCGCAGTGGCGGCACCTCGGAGCAACTGGAGGTCGTCGTGCAGAAGTTCCTCGCCGCGGCCTCGAAGCGGCCTGAGCTGGCGGGCGTGAACTCCACCTTCAACGCCAACGTGCCTCAGTACTACGTCGACCTCGACCGCACCAAGGCGCGCTCACTGGGCGTGGCCATCGACGATGTGTTCACCGCCATGCAGTCGACCTTCGGCAGCTACTACGTCAACGACTTCAGCCTGTACGGCCGCACCTGGCAGGTCACCCTGGAGTCGGAGCCGGAGTTCCGCCGCAAGCCGGATGACCTGAGCCAGGTCTTCGTGCGATCCGCCACGGGCGATCTGGTGCCGCTGACGACGCTGGTCTCGGTGAAACGCATACTGGGCCCGGACTCCTACGCGCGCTTCAACGTCTTCCCCGCCGCCAAGTTGCTCGGCGGGCCTGCACCGGGTTACAGCTCCGGCCAGGCGCTGGCGGCGATGCAGGAAGTGGCCAACGAAACGCTGGGCGAGGAGTACACCCTGGCCTGGATCGGCTCCGCGTACCAGGAACTGGCCACCCAGGGCTCGGGCAGTACCGCGTTCATCTTCGGCCTGATCCTGGTGTTCCTCATCCTGGCCGCCCAGTACGAGCGCTGGACTCTGCCGCTGGCGGTGGTCACGGCGGTGCCCTTCGCCGTGTTCGGCGCGATCCTGGCGATCTGGATCCGTGGCCTGGACAACGACGTGTACTTCCAGGTAGGCCTGGTGACGCTGATCGGTCTTGCGGCGAAGAACGCTATCCTGATCATCGAGTTCGCGGTGCTGTGCCGCGAGGAACAGGGCATGGGACCGATGGAGGCCGCGCTGGAGGCGGCCAAGCTGCGCTTCCGTCCGATCGTGATGACCTCCCTGGCCTTCATCCTGGGCTGCGTACCGCTGGCCATCAGCACCGGCGCCGGCTCTGCCAGCCGGCACTCCATCGGCACCGGGGTGATCGGCGGGATGCTCGCCGCAACCCTGCTGGCGACCTTCCTCATCCCGATGTTCTACATGCTGGTGGAATCGGCGGCGGACAAGCTCAGCGGCCGCAAGAACAAGGCCAAGCCCGCTGTCGCGGATGTGACGCACGACGTGTGAGGTTTCGCTGGCCTTGCTCCTCCATTGGGGGAGCAAGGCCAGGCGTCGTCAGGGTCTGGCTACGTACTCATCCGCCATCTGCCACAGTGGCAGATCAGTGAAGCGCTGGCGCACCGCTTCGGGTAGCGACCTTTTCAGGAGTACCAATTTGGCGAGCTCAAGGCTGTCACAGCCGGAAAAGCAACGAATCTCGTAGCGTTGTAGCAACGCCTGCTTGTTGGTGACTCCCAACAGGTGCCCTGACCAATGAAACAGAGCGATGTCCGGTTGCACCTCGAAGAAGCTGTAATTCAGGTCGATCCTGCCATAGGTGATCGCCGGATTGCCGTGGCGCGACAACCAGGGATCGAGCAGTCCCAGGGGATCGTGGCCCTTGATCTGCGGCAGTATAAACAGCGGCATGCCTGCGGCTTCGCTGCTCAGGGTCAGGCCGTTCAGGTCCAATCCCGCCAGCCTTCCGGGAAGACTGCGGTAGAACGGATCAATGCTGACCTCGTTCTGCGCCAGCTTGGCATTGCGCACGGACCACTGAGGCCAGGCCGCGGACACTGACAAGAACACTGAGATTCCGCAGATGGCCATGCCGGTTGCCAGGCGAAGCGTCGGACGCGGTAGTCGAGCCGAAGCCAGGAAGACGCAGAGTCCGGCGGCATAGGCGGGGTAGTATTGGGAGATCAGGCGGAAGTGCTCCATCCAGTCGCCGCCATTGCGTACCACCATCAGCAGGGTCGCCAGCAGCACGACCACGCCGAGCCAGCCGAGTCGCTGGTTGGTAGCGAAGCTGGCGCGCCAGGCCGCCAGCACACCGAGTATGGCGCTCGCGATGAATAACCAGGCCGTGGGCCAGGCCAGGAACTCCAGTAGATAAGGCTTGGTGTGGTACTTCCAGCAGTCACCCAGAATCAGGGAGAGTGGCAGGGACTTGGCGATGATCGAGTTGGGAACCAGTGCGTGGTAATACAGCGCTCGGAATGCTTCGGTCCCAAGGGCCAAAAGCAGGGCGGGCCACCAGCGATGCAGGACCCCGGACAGCGAGCGGGTGCCAGCGAAGTCGATGCCGACCAGGGCGATGGCGATGACCGCTGCGTCCGGGCGGGCCATGAATAGCAGCCCCGCCAGCAAAGCGGTCAGATGCGGCATCTGGCGAAGCGTGGCAATGATTGCGCCAGCGGTCAGCATCGCTACCAGAGCACTTTCCAGCCCCGCGAGGGAAAAGCCGATAGCGGCGGGTGTCAGCATGAATGCCAGGCTCAGCAATAGCGAAGCCGGTCGCGGCAGTCCGAAGGCGCGCGCCATGTGGAATAGCAGGATCGCATTCGTTGCCCCGAGCAGCAGGCAAAGCGTTTGCGAGACTGCGGGAATTTCGCTGTTGGTCAGGAATGCCACGGCCGCTAGCAGCAATGACCAGAGCAGATTGGTCTGGCCTTCCAGGAACTGGCCCTGATTCCAGACCAGTTGTCCGTGTTCCAACAGGTTGTAGGCGTACCTGTAGGTAATGTAGGCGTCGTCGATCTGCTGCTGTGGCGTCACTTTGGCCAGGAGCAGGGCCGTCAGCGCCAGAAACGGCGCAATGAGCCAATCGATGTTGAAATGGCGAGCGCGCACGAGGTTCCTCCCTGAAAAACGGGCAGAATAAGCGCCGCTCGCTCGCAAGATGCCGAACGCATAGTCGACACCGTGGATACCGGTGAAATTGCCAACTGGGTCGCCCGGCTATCCATGCATCTTTTGCCTATCCGGCAAGAACTTCGATGTCCATTTGCAGCGCCGGTTAAAATGCGCGCCATCTTCCAAATAGCGTCAGATTCCGGGCGGTGGATTGGCCGACGACTGACTCACATACAACGAGCTTCCATGAACCTCCGCATCCTCCTGATCCTCGGCGCGCTGAGCGCCTTCGGGCCCATGGCCATCGACTTCTATCTGCCCAGCTTCCCGACGTTGGCGCAGGCTTTCGGGACCGACGTCGAGCATGTACAGCTGAGCCTGTCGGCCTACTTCGCCGGCCTCGCCATTGGCCAGTTGTTGTACGGCCCGCTGGCCGACCGTATCGGGCGGCGGGTTCCGCTGCTGCTGGGGGTGAGCATCTTCACCCTGGCGTCCCTCGCCTGCGCCTTTGCGCCCAGCCTGGAATGGCTGATCGGCGCGCGCTTCGTGCAAGCGCTGGGTGGCTGTGCGGGAATGGTGATTTCGCGGGCAGTGGTGCGTGACCTGTGCGACCCGGTTGCTGCCGCCAAGGCGTTCTCGCAGTTGATGCTGGTGATGGGGCTGGCGCCGATCCTGGCGCCGCTGGGGGGAGGGCTGTTGCTGAGTCTCTCGGGCTGGCAGTCGATCTTCTACTGCCTGACGCTGTTCAGTGCCCTGGCCGGCGGCGCCATCGCGCTGTGGCTGCCCGAGACCATTCCTGCCGGTCCGCGCGCGCCGCTGCGTGGAGCGCTGAAACAGTACCGGGCGCTGTTCCGTGACCGCTCTTTCATCACCTACGCACTCACCGGCGGCGTAGCCATCGCCGGGATGTTCTCCTACATCGCCGGATCGCCCTTCATCTTCATCCAGCTGTACGGCGTGCCGGCCGAACATTACGGCTGGATCTTCGGCAGCAATGCCGCTGGTTTCATCCTGATGGCGCAGGTCAACGCGCGCTTGCTGCGTTATCGCGGCCCAGGCTTCTGGCTGCGGCGGGCGGTCTGGGTGTACTTCGCTTGCGGCCTGGGGCTGCTGGCGGTGACCCTGGCCAAGCCGGCACAACTGTGGCCGCTGTTGATTCCACTGTTCGGCTCCATCGCCAGCCTGGGCTTCCTGATGCCGAATTCCTCGGCTTGCGCGATGGCCAGCCAGGGCCGGCACGCCGGCAGTGCTTCGGCGTTGATGGGGAGCCTGCAGTTCACTGTCGCGGCCGGGGCCTCGGCGCTGGTCGGCGTGCTGCACGACGGCTCGGCGCTGCCGATGGCTCTCGTCATCACCGTTTGCGGCCTGGTGGCCGCTGTGCTCGGCTGGCTGAGCGGGCAGATCAGCGAACGCGCGGCCTGATCAGCTGGCAGCGCGCTGCTGCTGTTCCGGTAGCTGGTGTGGGGCCTTCAGGCGGGCTTCGAGGATAGCGACGAAGCTGCGTGCCTCCAGTTCGCTGCGGAAGCGCACGGCCTGCTGGTCGAGGCAGACTTCCCACGGCTGGTCTTTGCGGATGGTGGACGGACGGACGAGGATGTTCATGGTGTTCACCCCGGTGCAGTCATGTGAAAGGGACTCTCAGTGTAGTCCCCTAACCTGGCGATCAAGGGTGCGACCCGTGGTCGCCGACATGCGGGCGTTGTCGGGTTTGGCAGGCCGCCAATCCCTCGATCCAGACGCTTGCGGCCGGATGCGCGCGAGTCCGTCGGCAGCATCCTGAAAAGTCTTGAAAAGATTGGCGGCCAGCCCGGCGGCGACTCCGCAAGTGGAGTACGACCAAAGGTTGATGGTGGGCTGGTGATCCCCGTCCATACTCGTTGTTCGACCTCGATAACAACAATAAGAGGCAGTGACGATGAGTTACCGGCAGTCCCATGACCGCTCCATCGCGGAGCCTTCCGCCTTCTGGGCCGAGCAGGCCGGCCGCGTGGCCTGGTACCGCGCCCCGCAGGAGACCCTGCAGGCCCTGCCTGACGGCAGCCATCGCTGGTTCGCCGATGGCCGCCTGAACACCTGCTACCTTGCCCTCGACCGGCAGATCGAACTCGGTCGCGGCAATCAGGTCGCGCTGATCTACGACTCTCCCGTGACCAATACCCAGCAGCGCTTCAGCTACCTGGAGCTGCGCGATGAAGTCGCGCGCCTGGCCGGCGCCTTGCGCGCTCTGGGGGTGGAGAAGGGCGACGGGGTGATCATCTATATGCCGATGGTGCCGCAGGCGGCCATGGCCATGCTGGCCTGCGCTCGACTCGGCGCGGTGCACTCGGTGGTCTTCGGTGGTTTTGCGCCCCATGAGTTGGCACTGCGCATCGACGACGCCAAACCCAAGCTGGTGCTCACCGCTTCCTGCGGGCTGGAGTTCGAGCGGGTGATCGAATACAAGCCGCTGGTGGACAAGGCCCTGGAGCTGGCCAGTCACCAGCCGGCCCACGTGCTGGTTCTGCAGCGTCCGCAGGCGATGGCCGAGCTACAGGCCGGCCGCGACCTGGACTGGCGCGAGACCCTGGCCCACGCGCAACCGGCCGACCCGGTGCACGTCGCCAGCGGCGACCCTCTGTACATCATGTACACCTCCGGCACCACCGGGAAACCCAAGGGCATCGTGCGCGACAACGGTGGCCATGCCGTGGCGCTGAGCTACGCGTTGCCGACCATCTTCGGCCTGCAGCCGGGGGATGTCTGGTGGGGCGTTTCCGACGTCGGTTGGGTGGTCGGTCACTCGCTGATCGTTTACGGGCCGTTGATGAGCGGCTGCACCACGGTGTTCTACGAGGGCAAGCCGGTGCGCACGCCGGATGCTGGCAGTTACTGGCGGGTGATCGAGGAGCACAAGGTCAACAGTCTGTTCTGCGCGCCCACGGCGATCCGCGCGATCCGCAAGGAAGATCCCCAGGGCGAACTGCTCAAGCGCTATGACCTGAGCTCGCTGCGCCACCTGTTCCTGGCCGGCGAGAAACTCGACAGCAGCACCCAGCACTGGCTGGAGGAACTCACCGGCAAGCCGGTGCACGATCACTGGTGGCAGACCGAGACTGGCTGGCCAGTGACCGCGCCCTGCACCGGTCTGGGCGACCATGACCTGCGCGCCGGCTCCACCAACCGTGCGGTGCCCGGTTACCACGTGCAGGTGGTGGACGACGAAGGCCGGTTGCTGGGGCCAAACGAGCAGGGCTCGATCGTCATCGCCCTGCCGCTGCCGCCCGGTTGCGCGCAGACGCTGTGGAACGATCACCCACGCTATCTGCAGGCGTACCTGAAGACCTATCCCGACTACTACCACACCGGCGATGGCGGTTATGTGGACGAGGAGGGCTTCGTCTACATCATGGGCCGCACCGACGATGTGATAAACGTCTCCGGCCACAGGCTTTCCACCGGCGAGATGGAAGAGTTGCTGGCGCTGCACGAGGCCGTCGCCGAGTGCGCGGTGATCGCCGTGCAGGACGACCTCAAGGGCCATGTGCCGCTGGGGCTGGTGGTGCTCAAGGACGGCGCGCAAGTGACTGAAGCCAACCTGCAGCGCGAACTGGTGGCGCTGGTGCGCGAGCGCATCGGCGCGCTGGCCTGCTTCCAGCGGGCGGTGGTGGTGAAGCGCCTGCCCAAGACCCGCTCGGGCAAGATCCTCCGCGCCGTGCTGCGCAAGATCGCCGACGGAGAGAGCTACGCGCCGCCGTCCACCATCGACGACCCGGCTATCCTCGGCGAAATCGCTGAACGGCTAGGCCAGGCGGGGCTGGCCAAGGCCGGCTGATATCCCACGACGCCGGTCTTGCCGGCGTATTTCCAGGGCCGCACTCGTTGCGGCCCTTTTTTGTCCGGCCGTCTTGCCCACACATCGGCCCAACCTTGGTCTGGCAGGAATAAAGGCGGTTTGCCATCTAAGATCATGGCACCGTGCCTCTACTGGTCGTATTGCGCCCATGATCAACCGCCACTCACTCGACGATGACGAGCTCGAAGCGCTGCGCGATATCACCACGTTGGTGCCCCGCAGGCCCGTGATCCTGGTGGTGGATGATGATCGGGCCGCGCTGGCTCGGCTTCGTCGGCTGGTCGAAGGCGCCGGTATGCGCTGCATGACGGCCAGTAGCGCGGCGGAGGCGATGCGCCGCATTTTTCGCGACGAGGCGGCCATCGACCTGCTGGTCAGCGGCCTGGACCTGGAGCCCGATGGCCCGGGGCTGGCGTTCATCCATGAATTGAACAGGACCGGCACCTTTCTACCGATCATCGTCCTGTCCGCGCCAATGGAGCTGGGCGGGATTTCCTCGGAAACGCCGTTGAACGTGCTGGACTTCCTGCCTAAACCTGTGGATCCGCTGTTGTTTGTGCGTGCGCTCAGCCGAAGTTTCTAGCTGCAGGTGTCGATCAGTCCGATGCGGCTCGGTAGCTATCGCAGACGGAGTCCGCTGCTACGCGAGCGCCTCGTCCGCAATCGGAGTTCGGTGCGCTACAGCGTCTGCGCCTTGAACGTGTCGCACTTGCCCGGCGAGCCGCTTTCGAAGCCGAGCTTGAACCAGCGTACGCGCTGCGCGGACGAGCCGTGGGTGAAGGAGTCGGGCATCACCGTGCCGCGCGCCTGGCGCTGCAGGTGGTCGTCGCCGATGGCGTTGGCGGCGTTCAGCGCTTCTTCGATATCGCCCGGCTCCAGCCAGTTCAGGCGTTGCTGGGCATGGTTGGCCCAGACGCCAGCGAAGCAGTCGGCTTGCAGTTCCTGGCGCACCGAAAGCCCGTTGGCGCCTTCCATGCGCGCGCCGCGCTGGCGGGCGGCGTTGATCTTGGCGGAGATGCCCAGCAGGTTCTGCACATGGTGGCCGACTTCGTGGGCGATGACGTAGGCCTGGGCGAAGTCGCCGGCGGCGGAGAACTTCTGCTCCATCTCGCGGAAGAAGCCGAGGTCGAGGTAGACGCGGTGGTCGCCGGGGCAATAGAACGGGCCGACCGCCGAGGAGGCGAAGCCGCACGCCGAGTTCACCCCGCCATTGAACAGGATCAGCTTGGGCTGCTCGTACTGCTGGTTGCTGCGGGCGAAGATCTCGCCCCAGGTGTCTTCGGTATCGCCGAGGATCGACTGGACGAACTCCACCTGCGGGTCGTTGCCGGTGGCCGGCTTGCCCTGAGTGGGGCGAGCCGGAGCTTGTTGCGAGACGTCCATCTGGCCGAGCAGCGAACCGAGGATGGTCATCGGATCCTGTCCGGAGAGCAGGCCGATCACCACCACGATGGCCACGCCGCCCAGGCTCAGGCCGCGGCCGCCGATACGCATGCCTCCGCCACCGCCCATGCCGCCGCCGCTGTCATCGCGGGCATCCACTACGTTGTCGCTGCGTCGTCCTTTGCGCCAGAGCATGGCGGCATCTCCATCGAACAGGTGGGTTCAGTGTTGTCTTCAGTGGCGCTGACCGCCAGCCCGGTCGTCAGGCGAAACGGTGCAGTAGCTCGGCGCGAGCCAGCAGTTGCACGTCGCCGCCGACGTGGACGTCATCGTCCTGGCCGACCTGCACGTCGAGCCGGCTGGGGCGGCCGACGAAGCGGCCCTGGGACAGGTGGAACAGCTCGCCGCGGCGCGCCTTGCCCAGTTCCACCAGGTAGGCGGCGACGGGGCCGGCGGCGCTGCCGGTGGCAATGTCCTCGATGATCCCGGCGCCGTCCCAGGTGCGGCCCTCGCGATTATCCACATCCAGCACGAAAACGAAGGCGGCGTTGAGCTTCGCCAACTCCGCTGTCAGATCCGTGCGCTGGCGCACGCGGCCCAGGGCTTCGCTGCGCACCGGCAGCAACAGGTAGGGCAGGCCGGTGCTGACCACGGCGGCGGGGTAGTCGGCCAGGTCCGTGACACTCAGCGAGAAGGCTTCGGCGAACCAGCGGCGGGCTTCGTCGTCCAGCACGGTGCCGAAGTCGGCGGCGCCCTGGTTCATCTCTGCGTGGAAGCCCGCGCCGCGGCGGCGAGTGGCGACCTTCACGGCTTTTGCAGGCAACTCCAGCGTCCAGTGTTCTTCCTCGCCGCGCTGGTGCAGGTGGTGGAGGAGCGCAGCGGCGCCCAGAACCGGGTGGCCGGCGAAAGGCAGTTCCTCGTCGACGGTGAAAATGCGTGCCGAATAGGTGTCCAGCGTGGCGGAGGGGAACAGGAATATCGACTCGAACTGGCGCAACTCCTGGGTCAGCGCCAGCAGGGTCTGGGCGGGGATGCCGCGGGCGTCGGGGAACACCGCCAGGCCATTGCCGGTAAGCGGTTGGTCGGCGAAGACGTCGAGCTGCCAGTACTGTTGCGCGGACATGGGCCTCCAGATGCCGCCCTTGAGCGGCGCAAAGAAAAACTCGACAGCCAGCCTAGCGAGCTATATGTTCGCCGACAAGAAAGTGCAGGTCACAGCGCCGCGCTTTCCAGGCCACCGCAGTGGCCGGCGTCGCTCGGACGGTTCCGGGCGCCTACGTTCATCAGAGGACACCATGACTGAACCCCGTTCAGCTCGTCGCTTTGCGCGCATCGATCGCCTGCCCCCCTACGTTTTCAATATCACCGCCGAACTGAAGATGGCCGCCCGCCGCCGTGGCGAGGACATCATCGACCTGTCCATGGGCAACCCGGACGGGGCCACGCCGCCGCACATCGTCGAGAAACTCTGCCAGGTCGCCCAGCGCGAAGACACCCACGGCTACTCCACCTCCCGTGGCATTCCGCGCCTGCGCCGCGCCATTTCGCACTGGTACCGCGACCGCTACGAGGTCGAGATCGATCCGGAATCCGAGGCCATCGTCACCATCGGCTCCAAGGAAGGCCTGGCGCACTTGATGCTCGCCACCCTGGACCACGGTGACACCATCCTCGTGCCCAACCCAAGCTACCCGATCCACATCTACGGTGCGGTGATCGCCGGCGCGCAGGTACGCTCGGTGCCGCTGGTGCCGGGCATCGACTTCTTCAACGAACTGGAGCGGGCGATCCGCGAGTCGATTCCCAAGCCGAAGATGATGATCCTCGGCTTCCCCTCCAACCCCACTGCGCAGTGCGTGGAGCTGGACTTCTTCGAGCGCGTGGTCGACCTCGCCAAGCGTTACGACGTGCTGGTGGTGCACGACCTGGCCTACGCGGATATCACCTTCGATGGCTGGAAGGCGCCGTCGATCATGCAGGTGCCGGGCGCCAAGGACATCGCGGTGGAGTTCTTCACCCTGTCCAAGAGCTACAACATGGCGGGCTGGCGCATCGGCTTCATGGTCGGTAACCCGGAGCTGGTCTCGGCCCTGGCGCGGATCAAGAGCTACCACGACTACGGCACCTTCACCCCGCTGCAGGTGGCGGCCATTGCCGCGCTGGAGGGCGACCAGCAGTGCGTGCGCGATATCGCCGAGCAGTACCAGAAGCGTCGCGACGTGCTGGTGAAAGGCCTGCACGAGGCTGGCTGGATGGTGGAGAACCCCAAGGCGTCGATGTACATCTGGGCGAAGATTCCTGAGCCCTATGCGCACCTGGGCTCGCTGGAGTTCGCCAAGAAGCTGCTCAAGGATGCCAAGGTCTCGGTGTCGCCGGGCATCGGCTTCGGCGACTACGGCGATGACCACGTGCGCTTCGCCCTGATCGAGAACCGCGACCGCCTGCGCCAGGCCGTGCGCGGGATCAAGTCAATGTTCCGTGCCGACGGGCTGTTGCCGGCTAAGGCCGAATAAAGGCCGCATGAATGAAAAGGGCGACCCGATGGTCGCCCTTTTCATTTTGGAGTCCCTCACCCCATCCTGCTCGCGGAGCAATGCCGCGCGGGAACCTGGAGAGTGCCCCGCGCGTCGGCGCACCAGCGCTCGGGGGTGAGGGAAAGCCCATGTGTGTTGCGTTGCCGTCAGTGCGCCGGGTAGTCCGCCAGCACTTCGCGCTGGCCTGCCTTGGTCAGTCCGACCACTTGGTAGGCGTCGTGGCGATCGCCCATTTCCATGCCCGGCGAGCCCATCGGCATGCCTGGCACGGCGGCGCCGACCAGGTCGGCCCGCTCGCGCAGCTTCAGCACGTCGGCGGCCGGCACGTGGCCTTCGACGAACTTGCCGTCGATCACGCCGGTGTGGCACGAACCCATGCTGTGCGGAACGCCGAGCTTGGTCTTCACTGCACTCATGTCGGCTTCGACGTGGTCGTTGACGGTGAAGCCGTTGCTTTCCAGGTGCTTGATCCAGTCCTTGCAGCAGCCGCAGTTGGCATCGCGGTGCACGTCGATGGTCAGTGGCTCGGCGGCCTGGGCGACGCCAGCGACAAGGGCGGTGAGCAGAAGCAGGGTGCGCATGGTTGGAACCTCGAAATTCGAACGCGACCGAGCATACTCCCGAGCGCCCTGCGTCCCCACCCGCCGTTTGTTTCCCCATATGACGCGGCCGTCGAACTTGCCGCGGGAGGCGGGGTCTCTAGCTGATCGGTGGTGCGTCCGCGACTCCCGGTCGCAGGTATGGACGCTCGGCAATGGCTGCATGGCCAAGGAGAAATCGGATGCTCTTCGCCCGTCTCGTCCTGCTGGTTCAGGCTCTGGTCTGGGGTGGCCTGGGACTGCTCTACTGGATCCGCCCCTACGAAATGGCCAATCTCAGCGGCATGCTGCTGATGGAGCCGTCCTCGGTGAGCGATGCCCGCGTCTTCTATGGCGGCCACCAGTTCGCCCTCGCACTGTTCCTCGTCTTCGCCCTGCGTCGCCGCCTGCTGGTTCGCCCGGCGCTGATCCTGGTGATCCTGGTGCAACTGACCCTGACGCTCTCGCGCCTGCTCATCGCCTGGACCGAAGGCGGCATGGAGTGGGACGCGCAGCTGGCTGGCGTGGTCTATCGCGGGGTGATCTCGGCGCTGGCCATCTTCGCCCTCTATTGGCTGGAGCGGCAGTCGCGCAATCGACAGGTCGTGGTGCACGAACAAGCCGAGCCGGAGGGGCGCAAGGCCGACTTCGAGGGGTTGTGAGTTCGGATGAGCGGCGCTGCCGGAAAGCGGCGCCGCTGCCGGGCCGACCCCGCTCCGTGCTATCGTATTGATTTTGCGGTAGTAGCAGCGGAGTCAGCATGAAGTTCGTCCATCAGCGTGAACACCTCAACGAAGGCGACCTGGTCGTCATCGAGTGCTCCATGACCTGCAACATCCGTCTGATGACCGACGCCGCCTTCCGCAGCTTCAAGAACGGCGGCCGCCACGTCTACCACGGCGGCGCATTCGACCGTTTCCCGGCCAAGATCAAGGTGCCCAGCACCGGTAACTGGAACGTCACCATCGACACCGTCACTCGCCGCGCCATCAGCGTGACGCGCAAGGCTGACTTCAAGTACAGCATCAAGTTCGTGCGCAAGTCGCCGTCGAACTTCGGCTGATCCTCATTGCCCCGCATGCGCGGGGAAATCCCTGAGCAGCCGTGCGATGCCTTCGTCCACGGCCTGCTGGGTCACCTTCGGGTCGTGTAGCTGGCGCGCCACTTGCGCCTGGTACAGCACCTGCCCCGTAGCCTCGTCGAGAATCCGCAGCGCCAGGCGCGCCTGTTCCTGGTCGGTGAACTGTGTCTGGGTCATCACGCCCGCACTGGTCGCCACCGGTCGCTGGACGATGCCGGTCTGGCTGTCCAGGCCGACGGCGTAGATCACCCGCAACTCCCCTGAGCTTTCCTGATAGCGGTAGCCCTTGGCTTCCAGCGCGCGGCGCACAGCGAGGTCGAAGCGATCCTCGAGGTCCTCGCGGTGCCCCTGCGCGCGCACGGCCTGGATGAAGAAGGTGCTCTGCCGCCCCTGGGCGGCGGGGGAGACGCTGATATTGGCGGGGTCGCTGCTGGCGCAGGCACTCAGCAGCAGGAACAGCAAGGGAAGTATCAGGCGGGACATGGGCGTGCCTCTTGTCGTTGTTCCGCAAGCCTAGCCGCGGAACCCGGAGGCGCCGCCCAACCCTAGGTTGGGCGGCAGTCACCTGGGCAACGAATGCTCAGCGGCGGGTCAGCAGCACGCCGGCTTCCATGTGGTGCGTGTAGGGGAACTGGTCGAACAGGGCGCAGCGGCTGACCTGATGGGTGTCGTGCAACTGGGCGATGTTCTGCGCCAGGGTCTCCGGGTTGCAGGAGATATAGAGGATGTTGTCGAAGCGCCGGGTCAGCTCGCAGGTGTCCGGGTCCATGCCGGCGCGCGGCGGATCGACGAACACGCTGCCGAAGGCGTAGGACTTCAGGTCGACATCGGCCAGGCGGCGGAACGGGCGCACCTCGTTGAGCGCCTGGGTCAGCTCCTCGGCGGAGAGACGTACCAGGGTGACGTTGTCCACGGCGTTGTCGGCCAGGTTCGCCAGGGCGGCGTTCACCGAGGTCTTGCTGATCTCGGTGGCTAGCACCTTGCGCACGCGGGTTGCCAGCGGCAGGGTGAAGTTGCCGTTGCCGCAGTACAGCTCCAGCAGGTCGTCGTCGCGCTGGCCCAGGGCTTCGTATGCCCAGTTGAGCATCTTCTGGCAGACCTCGCCGTTGGGCTGGGTGAACGCGCCCTCCGGCTGGCGGTAGCGGAAGGTACGGCCCGCGACGGTCAGTTCTTCACTCACGTAGTCACGACCCACCACCAGGCGTTTGCCACGGGAGCGGCCAACGATGCTCACGCCCAGTTCGGCGGCCAGTTTCTCGGCGGCGACTTGCCAGGTCGCGTCCACCGGACGGTGGTAGCAGAGGGTGATCAGCGCATCGCCCGCCAGGGTGGTGAGGAACTCCACCTGGAACAGCTTGTGGCCCAGCGTCGGCTCGGCCCAGGCGGCCTTCAGGCGCGGCATCAGTTCATTGATGCGCTGGCTGGCGATGGGGAACTCTTCGATCAGGATCGGCGTGTGCTTGTCGCCCTGCTCGAACATCGCATAGTGCCGTGCCTCGCCCTCGCGCCACAGGCGGAACTCGGCGCGCAGGCGGTAATGCTCGCGGGGCGAATCGAACACCTCCGGCTCCGGCGCGGCGAAAGGCGCCAGCAGCTCGCGCAGGCGCGCGGCCTTGTCGGCCAGTTGGCTGTCGTAGTGGGAGGGATCGAAACGCGGACTGCTCATGGGACGGGTAACTCGTGTAGTCGGAGGCATTTGCTGGGTATCGCTGCGCTCCACGCCATCCTACGTCAGTGTCACTTGTAAGGTGGGCGGAGCGCAGCGATACCCATGCCGCGAAAGTAAAATCAGGCGTTGAACCAGCCCAGCTTGATCACGAACAGCACGGACAGAATCACCAGCGCCGGGTTCAGTTCGCGGAAGCGGCCGGACAACAGCTTGCAGGCGGTCCAGGTGATGAAGCCGAAGGCGATGCCGTTGGCGATGGAGAAGGTCAGCGGCATGGCCAGGGCGGTTACTACCACGGGGGCGGCGACGGTCAGGTCGTCCCAGTCGATCTCGGCCAGGCCGGAGGCCATCAGCACGGCGACGAAGAACAGCGCCGGTGCGGTGGCGAAGGCCGGGACGTTGCCGGCCAGCGGGGCGAAGAACAGGGCCAGCAGAAACAGTACGGCGACCACGATGGCGGTCAGGCCGGTGCGGCCACCGGCGGAAACGCCCGCCGCCGACTCGATGTAGCTGGTGGTGGTCGAGGTGCCCAGCAGCGAGCCGACCATGGCGGCGGAGCTGTCGGCGATCAGCGCACGGCCCATCTTCGGCATGTGCCCGTCCTTGCCCATCAGGCCGGCGCGCTTGGCCACGCCGATCAGGGTGCCGGAGTTGTCGAACAGGTCGACGAAGAGGAAGGCGAAGATCACGCTGAACAGGCCGATGTCCAGCGCGCCCTTGATATCCAGCTGCAGGAAGGTCGGTGCCAGCGACGGCGGCATCGACACCACGCCACCGAACTGGGAGACGCCGATGGCGATGGAAATGAAGGTGACGACCAGGATGCCGATCATCACCGCGCCGGTCACGCGGCGGGCTTCCAGGGCGACGATCAGGATGAAGCCGAGGATCGCCAAAAGCGGCGCGGGCTTGGCCAGGTCACCCATGCCCACCAGAGTGGCCTGGTTGGCGACGACGATGCCCGACTCCTTCAGCGCGATCAGCGCGAGGAACAGGCCGATGCCGGCGGCAATCGCCGAGCGCAGGGCTAGCGGAATGCTGTTGATGATCCACTCGCGGATGCGGAAGATCGAAATGATGAAGAACATGCATGCGGAGAGGAACACCGCGCCGAGCGCCACCTGCCAGGTATGGCCCATGTGCAGGACCACGGTGTAGGTGAAGAAGGCGTTCAGGCCCATGCCGGGAGCCAGGGCGATCGGGTAGTTGGCGATCAGGCCCATGATGGCCGAACCGATGGCTGCCGCGAGACACGTCGCCACGAAGATCGCGCCCTTGTCCATGCCCGTCTCGCCGAGGATGCTCGGGTTGACGAAGAGGATGTAGGCCATGGTCAGGAAGGTAGTGATACCCGCCAGGATCTCGGTGCGCACATTGGTGTTGTGCGCCTTGAGTTGGAACAGCTTTTCCAGCATGTTTGGCTCCCCGTGACGCTGCTTGCGCCGTTGTCGTTCTGGCCGGGAAAAGCAAGGTGCATGCCCAGGTGGGCCCTGCGCCTTTTCTTGTGACCGGCAAAAGGCGCGCATGATACCAGCTTGCCCTGAGCCGGAGAATTTCTGACCGGACCGCCAGCATCCGTTCGTCTGCAAGCTTAGTCGCGGGTGCCGATCAAGGGAGTGCAACTTGTACGCTGGCGGTGGTCTGACTCTCTATAACCCTGGCCCGACCGGGCCGTCCTGTCCGATTCGCAGTCGATGAAACGCTCTATTCCGATCCTTCTCGTCTCTCTGTTGGGCGCCTGCGCCGGTGCGCCGCCGAGTGCGCCGCAGCATACATTCGATGTCCATGCCCTGGCGGAGAAACCCACGGCCAGCACCCGTACCCTGGCCGACCCACAAGGCAAGGCAACACTGGTGGAAACCCATCCGGCGCTGACCCAGCACGACGTGGAGCGCGCTGAGCTGGCCAGCATCGCCGACGGCAAGCCGGCGGTGCGCGTGCTGTTCACCCCGGAAGCCAGCCAACGCCTGGCCAAGCTGACTCGGGAAGAGCAGGGCAAGGCGCTGGCGGTGGTCATCGACGGGCAGTTGCGCCTGCTGCCGAAGGTCACGCGAGTGGTGACCGATGGCCGGGTGATACTCAAGGGCTTCGCCAGCCAGGCCGAGGCGGAAACCCTGGTGCGGCAGCTCAATGCGTTGCGCAACGTGCCGGTGCAGCCGGAGCAGGGGGCTAGCGGTCAGCCTTAGCCCGTCCTTTATAGGGAGTGGCTCTGCGTAGGGTGAATAACCTGGAACAGGTTATCCGCCGGCGTCCTGGTGGCGGATAACGCTGGCGCGTTATGCGCCCTACGAAACGGCACGGCCCCATCGCCCACCAAAAATCTCGGACATGAAAAAAGCCCGGCATCTGCCGGGCTTTTTTCGTATTGCTGTTCGCGGGTTTCGGCTTAGGCGCCGTACACCGGGAACTTGGCGCAGATGGCCTTGACCTTCTCGCGCACGCCGTCCACCACGGACTCGTCGCCCATGTTGGTCAGGATGTCGCAGATCCAGCCGGCCAGCTCGCGGCACTCGGCTTCCTTGAAGCCGCGGGTGGTGACGGCCGGGGTGCCGATGCGCAGGCCGGAGGTTACGAACGGGGAACGCGGGTCGTTCGGCACGCTGTTCTTGTTCACGGTGATGAAGGCGCGACCCAGGGCGGCGTCGGCGTCCTTACCGGTGATGTCCTGCTTGATCAGGGACAGCAGGAACAGGTGGTTCTGGGTACCGCCGGACACCACGTCGAAGCCGCGCTCGATGAACACGCTGGCCATGGTCTGGGCGTTCTTCAGGACCTGCTGCTGGTAGGCCTTGAACTCGGGTTGCAGGGCTTCCTTGAAGCACACGGCCTTGGCGGCGATCACGTGCTCCAGCGGGCCACCCTGGGCGCCTGGGAAGACGGCGGAGTTCAGCTTCTTCTCGATCTCTTCGTTCTTGCGAGCGAGGATCAGGCCGCCGCGCGGGCCGCGCAGGGTCTTGTGGGTAGTGGTGGTGACCACGTCGGCGAACGGCACCGGGTTCGGGTAGACGCCAGCGGCGACCAGACCGGCCACGTGGGCCATGTCGACGAACAGGTAGGCACCGACCTTGTCGGCGATGGCGCGGAAGCGGGCGAAGTCCAGCACCTGGGAGTAGGCGGAGAAGCCGGCGACGATCATCTTCGGCTTGTGCTCGACGGCCAGGCGCTCGACTTCGTCGTAGTCGATCAGGCCGGCGTCGGTGATGCCGTACTGAACAGCGTTGTACAGCTTGCCGGAGGAGGAAACGCTGGCGCCGTGGGTCAGGTGACCGCCGTGGGCCAGGCTCATGCCCAGGATGGTGTCACCGGCCGACAGCAGGGCCAGGTAGACGGCGGCGTTGGCCTGGGAACCGGCGTGCGGCTGGACGTTGGCGTAGTCGGCGCCGAACAGTTCCTTGGCGCGGTCGATGGCCAGTTGCTCGACGACGTCGACGTACTCGCAACCACCGTAGTAGCGCTTGCCCGGGTAGCCTTCGGCGTACTTGTTGGTCAGCACCGAACCCTGGGCTTCCATCACCGCCGGGCTGGTGTAGTTCTCGGAGGCGATGAGCTCGATGTGCTCTTCCTGGCGCTGGGCTTCCTGCTCCATCGCGGCGAAGAGTTCGGCATCGTAGCGGGCGAGGGTCAAATCACGGCTGAACATGGCGGTCCTCTTAAGGATCGGGTGCTGGGGGAAAGGCGCGCATTCTAACCCAAGGCGCCGGTGCTGGCACATGAAAGGCGGTCATGTGGCTGACAAGCGGGGCTCAAGGCGAGGGCGGAAGCGGGTTTCGGAGAGGCGGAGGCGTCGTGGCGATGTGTTGGGGGATGGATTTCGCGGACAAGGTCCGCTCCTACGGGAGTCGCGAGGCACCGCTTGCCTTTCGTAGGAGCGGACCTTGTCCGCGATAGCGCCCGTAGGGCGCGCCATGATGGGCGGCGGCGTTATCCCAGCAGGAACAACGCATTGCTGGCGAACAGCGCGGCGAACTGGTCGGCCGGCACCGGGCGACCGAAGAGGAAGCCCTGCACCTCGTCGCAGCCGTGCTCGCGGAGGAACTCAAGCTGCTCGTGGCTCTCCACGCCTTCGGCGATCACCATCAGGTTCAGGCTGTGAGCCATGGCGATGATGGCGCGGGCGATCTGCGCATCTTGCTCGCCGTGGGGCAGGCCGTCGACGAAGCTGCGATCGATTTTCAGCACGTCGATGGGGAACTGCTTGAGGTAGTTGAGCGAGGAATACCCGGTGCCGAAGTCGTCCACCGCAATCGCCAGGCCCAGGCGTTTCAGGCCCTGAAGTATCTGCATCGCCTGGGAAACGTCGCTCATCAGGATGCTTTCGGTCAGTTCCAGCTCCAGGCACGCCGGGGCGATGCCGGTGTCCTCAAGGATGCCGGCGATGCGTTCGCCCAACTGGCCGTCGGCGAACTGCCGGGCCGAGAGGTTCACGGAAATCTTCGGCACCCGCACCTTGTCGCGGTGCCAGGCGCGCAGTTGCAGGCAGGCCTGCTCCAGCAGCCAGTCGCCGACCTGGGCGACCAGGCCGAGCTCTTCCAGCACCGGGATGAACTCCGCCGGCGGGATCAGCCCGCGCTTGGGGTGCTGCCAGCGCAACAGCGCCTCGGCACCGGTCAGGCGGCGACCGTCGCCGGTGAACTGCGGCTGATAGTGCAGGACGAACTCGTGCAGCTCGATGGCGCGGCGCAGGTCGCTTTCCAGCTCCAGACGCTCCAGGGCGCGGGCGTTCATCTCGGCCTGGTAGAACTGGAAGTTGTTCTTGCCCATTTCCTTGGCGTGGTACATCGCCGTGTCGGCGTTCTTCATCAGTTGGCTGAGCTCGGCGCCGTCCTGCGGCGAGAGCGCGACGCCGATGCTGGCGGTGACGAAGAACTCGCGGCCTTCCAGGGTGAACGGGCGGGCGAGGCTGGCGAGGATCTGCTCGGCG
Source organism: Pseudomonas sp. PDNC002 (assembly GCF_016919445.1). Lineage (NCBI taxonomy): Bacteria > Pseudomonadati > Pseudomonadota > Gammaproteobacteria > Pseudomonadales > Pseudomonadaceae > Pseudomonas > Pseudomonas sp. PDNC002. The sequence continues at coordinate 2,139,810 of NZ_CP070356.1, forward strand.
ACCTGGATCGCCTGGTTCAGCGCGCGGTCACGGTCTTTCTGTCCGGGCAGCAGCAGGGTGAACTCGTCGCCACCCATGCGCGCCACGGTGTCGTCGTCGCTGACGCAATGGCTCAGGCGCTCGGCCACTTCCTTGAGCATGCGGTCGCCCGCGGCGTGGCCGAGGGAGTCGTTGATCGGCTTGAAGCGGTCGAGGTCGAGGAACATCAGCACGACCCACTGCTGGTGCCGTTCGGCCTGCAGCAGGGCGGTGTGCAGGCGGTCCTGGAACAGCGTGCGGTTGGGCAGGTGGGTCAGGGCATCGTAGTAGGCCAGGCGGTGGATGCGCCGCTCGCTGGCCTTGCGTTCGCTGATGTCGCTGAAGAAGCAGACGAAGCTGACCAGGTCGCCTTCCTCGTCGTGCACCGCGGTGATGCCGACCCAGCTCGGGTACAGCTCGCCGCTCTTGCGCTTCTGCAGGATCTCGCCTTCCCAGCTGCCGCTCTTGCGCAGGCTTTCCAGCACGTGCTTGAGCTGGTTGGCTTCCTGGCGGTCGGCGGTGAGCAGGCGCGGCAGCTGGTCCAGCACTTCCTCGGCGGAGTAGCCGGTGAGGCGGCTGAAGGAGTCGTTGATCTGCACGATGTAGCCGGCCGGGTCGGTGACCATGATCGCCGCCGTGGAGTGCTCGAAAACCGTTGCCGCCATGCGCATCTCGCGCTCGGCGCGGCGCTGCTGGCTGATGTCGCGGGCGACGCCGAGCAGGCCCTCGAAGCGGCCGTGGTCGTCCCACATCAGGGCGATGCGCAGCTCCACGGGAATCTTGTGGCCGTCGGCGTGCAGGCAGTCGAGGCTGAACAGCTGCGGTTCGGCGCTCTCGCGCAACTCCGCCAGGCGCTTGGGTTCGCCGATGGCGGCCTGTACACGGTTCAGCAGCTCGTCCAGGCGCTCCAGCTGTGCCGGGTTGGCGGCTATCTGCTGAAAGCCATTGGCCAGCACCCACTCGGGACTGTAGCCGAACACCTGCTGGATCGACGGACTGATGTAGTTGAGCTGGACCTGGGCATCGGTGGAGAGGATCACGTCGCTGATGCTTTCGGCCAGCATGCGGTAGCGGCGGCCGCTCTCGCGCAGGGAGTTGTGCGCCTCGACCGTGTCGGTGATGTCCTTCGCCACGCCGATCAGGCGCGCCACGCGGCCGGAAGCGTCGCGGGTGAAGGCCTGTTCGCGGATGTCGAACCAGTGCCAGCTGCCATCGCGATGCCGCCAGCGCAGCTGGCTGTCCAGCAGCAGGCCGTCGCCCACCACCTGCTGCAGGTTGCGCACGCGCCAGTAGTACTCGACGTCGTCCGGGTGCAGGACCTTTTCCCAGAAGCGCTCGCCCATCTCGCGCAGCTCGTCGCCGCTGTAGCCGAGCTGGTGGCCGAGGTTGTGGTTGCTGAAGATCACCCGCCGCGCGGCGATGTCGTGGATATAGAGGGTATCGGGCACCGCGCGCACCGCGTCGGACCAGAACTTCTCGCGCTCGATCAGCGACAGCTCGACCTGCTTGCGGCTGGTGATGTCCGACAGGCTGAGGGTGACGGCGTGGAAGTCCTGGATCATCTCCGGCACGCGCAGTTGCAGCCAGAGATGGCGCTCCTCGCCCTGGCGCGTGCGGATGCAGGCTTCCAGCTCGACCATGCCGTGGCCGTGCAATACCGCCTCGAGCACCTTGCTGCGCACGCCGTCCGGGCGCATGCCGGCGCTGCCGATGAGGATCTGCCAGGCCTGTTCGGTGGTGCTCACGCCCATCAGGCGCTTGGCGACATTGTTGATCTCGGTGATACGCGCCTGGCGCAGCAGCCAGGGCAGGCGCTCGGGCTGCGAGGCGATCCAGTCGCGCAGGTCGCTCTGCCGCCGCAGGTTGAGGTCCACCAGGCTCTGGCGCAGGGCGGAGAGGTCAAGCACGCAGAGCGCGACGCCGACGCCGTCGAAGATGTCCTGGTAGCGCCGGCGGGTCTCCTCGAGGATGTGCAGCGCCTGCTGTTCCTCGGTGACATCGCGCAGCACCCAGACCTGGCCGCCCTGGGGCAGGTTGCCGCGCAGTACCCAGGACTGCTCCGGCGACAGCGGGCTGTCGTCGAGCGAGTGCTGGCTGACGGCGAACAGCCGCGGCTGCCCGGTGTGATTGACCCGCACCAGCTCCGAGCCGCCATCGGCCGCGGAATCGCCGCCATTGAGCAGCGCGCCAAGGCCGGGTAGCAGCTCCAGCAGGTGATGGTTATCGGCGTTCTCGGCGGAGATGCCGAACAACTGCTCCGCTTGTGGATTGAGGTAGGCGAGCCGGCCATCGGCGCGGGTGACCAGGACCCGCTCATCGATGGCGCCCAGCGCCTGCGCCGCCTGGTGCAGGCGTTGTCGGGACTCCGCCGTCAGGGCTCGCAGGTTCTGCTGTTCGCGTTGCAGGCGGAGCAGCGCGCCGCCGGCGACGCCGCCCAGGACCAGCAGCAGGGCCAGCTCGCCGCCCAGGCGTGGCAGGAGGGTGGCGCGCATCTGCTGGCTGTCGAACTGCGGGCGCAGGTGCCAGTCGGAGTTCTGGATCTCCAGGCCGTCCAGGCTCCGTGCCTGTTCCAGTGGCGATGCGGCGGTGAGCGGTCCGGGGCGATAGCCGCTGGAGCGGCCGAGGACCTTCTGTTGTACGTCGTCGACGAGAATCCAGTCCGGAGATTCGGGACGGATCTGCGCGGCCCAGCCGCGGCGGGCGATCTTCTCGTCCAGGCGGATGACGCTGTCGCCTTCGCCCGGTTCGGTGGCCCGTAGCCAGACATAGAAGTGGCCGCCATTCTCTTCGCTGAAGGCGTAGTGGTAGGCCTGCTGCCCGCTGCGCTGGCGCAGCGCCTCGATGAAGGCGGCATCCTTCAGGCCGCTGGCCGAGTCGCTGGCGAGCGAGCCGTTGGGATCGAGCTGCACCAGGCTGTGGAAGGACGGGTAGATGTGCCTCAGGCCGCCGAGCAGTGCGGTCTGGCCGGCGCTTTCGCCGTCATCGCGCTCTTGCTGGATCAGCGCCTGGGCTGCCACCGCCTTGAGTTCCAGGGTCAGCGACAGGCGCTGGGCCATCTGTTCGCTGTGCAATATCACCCGCTCGCGTTCGAAGCGTTCCTGATTGCGGAACTCCTGGTGCAACTGCCAGCCCAGCAGGCCGAGCATCAGCAGCACCAGCAGCAACAGGGCTGTCCGGGTCGCTATGCGGCCTGACCTGGCCAGGGCATCCGGAGGAGTACGGGTGGGAATAGACAAAGGGGCTTTAACCTGGGACGACCTGGGGCGATACGGCTGAATTCGGCGCAGGCTAGGATGCCCGGAAAGGCGGCGAAGTGCCAGCATGGCCGACGAGCGTCGTTTGCCCTTCCCGATCCATTCCGGTAGCTTTGCCGCACGCGCGCGTCTGAAATGCCACGAAAATGCGGTGCATAAAGTACATCCGCAGCGAGTCCCGCGCGAAGGGCCGTCCATCGGCCGTTCGCGCCCGCCGGCAGCCAGCTCCCGCGAGTTCGAGCGCTGCCGCTCCGGCCAGTGAGCCGGCGTCCCGGAACCTGCCGTCGTCCGTTCCGGCCATCCCGATCATCAATTCATCCCAGAAGTCAGGTACACATGGCTCAATACGTCTACACCATGCACCGGGTCGGCAAGGTCGTGCCGCCCAAGCGTGAAATCCTCAAGGACATCTCCCTGTCGTTCTTCCCCGGCGCCAAGATCGGCGTTCTCGGCCTGAACGGCGCGGGTAAATCCACCCTGCTGCGCATCATGGCCGGCGTCGACACCGAGATCGAAGGCGAAGCCCGTCCGATGCCGGGCATCAATGTCGGCTACCTGCCGCAGGAGCCCAAGCTCGATCCGCAGGCCACCGTGCGCGACATCGTCGAAGAGGCCGTTGGCCAGATCAAGCAGGCCCAGGCCCGTCTGGACGAGGTCTACGCCGCCTACGCCGAGCCGGACGCCGACTTCGATGCCCTGGCCGCCGAGCAGGCCAAGCTGGAAGCCATCCTCCAGGCCTCCGACGGCCACAACCTAGAGCGCCAGCTGGAAGTCGCCGCTGACGCCCTGCGCCTGCCGCCGTGGGACGCGAAGATCGAACACCTCTCCGGTGGTGAAAAACGCCGCGTCGCTCTCTGCCGCCTGCTGCTGTCCGCCCCGGACATGCTGCTGCTGGACGAACCGACCAACCACCTGGACGCCGACTCCGTCGCCTGGCTGGAACACTTCCTCCACGACTTCCCGGGCACCGTGGTAGCGATCACCCACGACCGTTACTTCCTCGACAACGTCGCCGGCTGGATCCTCGAGCTGGACCGTGGCCACGGCATCCCGTTCGAAGGCAACTACTCCGGCTGGCTGGAATCCAAGGCCAACCGCCTGGCCCAGGAAGCCAAGCAGGAAGCCTCCCACGCCAAGGCCATGAAGGCCGAACTGGAGTGGGTGCGCCAGGGCGCCAAGGCTCGTCAGTCCAAGTCCAAGGCCCGTCTGCAACGCTTCGAGGAACTGCAATCGCAGGAGTTCCAGAAGCGCAGCGAGACCAACGAGATCTACATCCCGGCCGGTCCGCGCCTGGGTGACAAGGTCATCGAGCTGCACAACGTCAGCAAGGGTTATGGCGATCGCGTACTGATCGAAGACCTGTCGCTGAGCATTCCCAAGGGCGCCATCGTTGGCGTGATCGGCGGTAACGGCGCGGGTAAATCCACCCTGTTCCGCATGCTGACCGGCAAGGAGCAACCGGACTCGGGCACCATCGAGATCGGCGAAACCGTGCAGATCGCCAGCGTCGACCAGAGCCGCGAGATCCTCGAAGGCAACAAGACTGTCTGGGAACAGGTGTCCGACGGCTTCGAGCAGATCAAGATCGGCAACTACGAAGTCCCGTCGCGCAGCTACGTCGGCCGCTTCAACTTCAAGGGCGGCGACCAGCAGAAGTTCGTCAAGGACCTCTCCGGTGGTGAGCGTGGCCGTCTGCACCTGGCCCTGACCCTGAAGCAGGGCGGCAACGTGCTGCTGCTCGACGAACCGTCCAACGACCTCGACGTGGAAACCCTGCGTGCGCTGGAAGAAGCGCTGCTGGACTTCCCCGGCGCCGCCATCGTGATTTCCCACGATCGCTGGTTCCTGGACCGCATCGCGACCCACATCCTCTCCTACGAGGACGACGGCAAGGTGACCTTCTTCGAAGGTAACTACACCGAGTTCGAAGCCGATCGTAAAAAACGCCTGGGCGACGCTGCTTCGCAGCCGCACCGCGTGCGTTACAAGAAGCTGGCGTAAGCCGCTTCGCGATGAAAACGGGGCCTTCGGGCCCCGTTTTCGTTTCTGTGATTAGCTCAGCGGCTGCGCTTGAGATCGTCCAGGGCTCGGCGCTGATCTTCCAGCTGGCGCTCCAGTGTGTCGATCTGTCGCGCCTGGTCCTGCAGGGCGCGCTGCTGTTCTTCCAGCTGCCGCGACATGCGTTGCAGGTCATCGGTGCTGAAGTTCGACTTGTGGATCACTTCGCTGTCGAATGTATCCGCCACCACCAGCGCACCGGATTCGGTGAAATTGCCGAGTTTCATGGCCGCATGGGCGGGCAGCGCGAAGGCGCAGGTGAGGGCGGCGAGGAGCGCGAGCGGGCGTGCGAGCATCGGTATCGTCCTGATGGAATGATGTATTTGAATGCAACTATCTATTGATTTTGTATACAAATATCTGTTTTTCTGCCGGTCCGGCAGAAGTGGAATTTATATTTTTGCACCATAAAGATTCATAAAAGCGTCACGTTGCACTATCTGAGTGCGGCGTGGATTGTTAGAGTCTGCCGGCAAAAAGCATCACATAACCAGAAAAGTACCGGTGTAGACATGACGCAATCCGTTGACTCGTTCCTCGAGCGCCTCAAGCGGCGCGACCCCGATCAGCCCGAATTCCACCAGGCGGTGGAAGAGGTGCTGCGCTCCCTCTGGCCCTTCCTCGAAGCCAATCCGCACTACCTGCAGGCCGGCATCGTCGAGCGCATCGTCGAGCCCGAACGCGCGATCCTGTTCCGCGTACCGTGGGTCGATGACGCCGGGCGAGTACGGGTCAACCGTGGTTTCCGTATCCAGATGAGCAGCGCCATCGGCCCGTACAAGGGCGGCCTGCGCTTCCACCCTTCGGTGAACCTGGGCGTGCTGAAGTTCCTGGCTTTCGAGCAGGTGTTCAAGAACTCCCTGACCTCGCTGCCCATGGGCGGCGGCAAGGGCGGCTCGGACTTCGACCCGAAGGGCAAGAGCGACGCGGAAGTCATGCGCTTCTGCCAGTCCTTCATGAGCGAGCTGTTCCGCCACGTCGGCGCGGACCTCGACGTGCCGGCCGGCGACATCGGCGTCGGTGCCCGCGAGATCGGCTATCTGTTCGGCCAGTACAAGCGGCTGTCCAACGAGTTCACCTCGGTGCTGACCGGCAAGGGCATGTCCTATGGCGGCAGCCTGATCCGCCCGGAAGCGACCGGCTACGGCTGCGTGTACTTCGCCCAGGAGATGCTCAAGGCCCGCGAGAGCGGCTTTGACGGTCAGCGCGTGGCGATCTCCGGTTCCGGCAACGTGGCGCAGTACGCCGCGCAGAAGGTCATGGAACTGGGTGGCAAGGTGATCTCGCTGTCCGATTCCGAAGGCACCCTGTTCATCGAGGCTGGCCTGAGCCTGGAGCAGTGGGAAGAAGTCATGGAGCTGAAGAACGTCCGCCGCGGCCGTCTCAGCGAAATGACCGGTCCCGGCCTGCGCTTCATCGCCGGTCAGCGTCCGTGGTCGCTCGCCTGCGACATCGCGCTGCCCTGCGCCACCCAGAACGAGCTGGACGCCAAAGACGCGCGCACGCTGCTGAGCAACGGCTGCATCTGCGTGGCCGAAGGCGCGAACATGCCGTCGACCCTGGAGGCTGTGGATATCTTCCTCGAGGCCGGCATCCTCTATGCGCCGGGCAAGGCATCCAACGCCGGCGGCGTCGCCACCAGCGGCCTGGAAATGAGCCAGAACGCCATGCGCCTGCTGTGGACCGCCGGTGAAGTGGACCAGCGCCTGCACGGCATCATGCAGAACATCCACCATGCCTGCGTCGCCTACGGCGAAGAGAATGGCCGGATCAACTACGTGAAGGGCGCCAACATCGCCGGCTTCGTCAAGGTTGCCGACGCGATGCTGGCACAGGGCGTGGTCTGACCGCTGCCCCAGCATGGAAAACGGGCCCGATGGGCCCGTTTTCATTTCAGCCGGTGCAGCACGGGCTGTTCTTGTAGGAGCGAGCTTGCTCGCGAACAGGCCCGGGCGCGATCCGGAACGTCTGTGTCGATGCTTCCCCTCACCCCAGCCCTCTCCCATAGGGAGAGGGGGCGGCCCGTGCCGGCTGACGCAATGGCTTCCTCCTGCACCGAGTAGTCCCCTCTCCCTATGGGAGAGGGTTAGGGTGAGGGCAGTGCCGAGCGTCGACCTCCCCCGTTGGAGAGAATCGCTCGATCAATCCACCGGCTTCGGCGTAGTCGCCGTGCTTGGCGGCAGCAGCGGGTATTCCACCTTCGGCTGCTTGCCGGTAGCGGTCTTGAGGAAGGCAACGATGTCGCCGACTTCTTCCGCGTTGAGCTGCTTGCCCAACTGCGCGGTGCCCATGATCGCCACCGCTTCTTCCAGGTCCCAGACCTGCCCGCTGTGGAAGTACGGCGCGGTCAGGGCGATGTTGCGCAGGGGCGCGGCGCGGAACACATAGGTATCGTTCTGCGTCTTGGTCACTTCGAAGCGGCCCTTGTCGCCCGTGGGCAGGATCTTGCCGTCCGGCTTCTTCACCAGGCCGAACGGGAAGTACGCCTGGCCGCCCAGGTTTACGCCGTTGTGGCAGCTGATGCAGCCGGCGCTCATGAAGGTCTGCAGGCCCTTCTTCTCCTTCGCGTCGAGGGCCGTGTCGTCACCCTTGAGGTAGAGGTCGAAGCGCGAGTCCGGGGTGATCAAGGTCGACTCGAAGGCCTGCAGTGCGCGGGCCATGTTGTCGAAGCTGACCGCCTGCTTGTCACCGGGGAAGGCTTTCTCGAAGGACGCGACGTACTCCGGCATGCTCTGGAGCGTGGCCTCGACGTTCTTCGGCGTGTTGTGCATCTCCACCGGATTCTGCACCGGGCCCTTGGCCTGTTCCTCCAGGTCCTTCGCGCGGCCATCCCAGAACTGCGCGACGTTGAATACCGCGTTGAACACCGTGGGCGAGTTGCGCGCGCCCTTCTGCCAGGCGTGGCCGCTGGAGGCGGGCACGTTGTCGGCGCCGCCGGTGCCGATGTTGTGGCAGGTGTTGCAGCTGATCACATGGCTGGCGGACAGGCGTGGCTCGAAGAACAGCTGCCGGCCCAGCTCGACCTGATTAGGGTCGAGCTTGTCGCTGGCCTGCTCGGGGATGGGCTTGAAGATGCTGTTGGCATTGTCGCGCAGTGTGTCGGCATCGGCGTGGGCCGCTGCCGTGCTCACCGCCAGCAACAGGCTGCCCAGGGCCAGTTTGAAGGGCTGCATGTGGAGTCTCCTTGTCTCAGGCTTTTTGGTTTTTTCTGAGTTCAAGAAGAGGCCACCGCGGCGTCGGCTGGCTTGATCGAAATCAACCGGGAGGGCCTTCCCGGTGCGGGAGGTTGCCGCAGCGGTCAGTTGCCGCGCAGGGCGCGGCTGAGTGCGCGGTCCTTCTGTTCTTCCCAGTCACGGTCCCGGTCGCTGTTGCGCTGCTCTTCGTACTGCTGGCGCTCCTGGCTCACGCGCATGGCCTGGCATTGCTGGAAGCCGTCGTTCCAGCCCAGGGCGTACTTCGCCTCGCCGAGGTAGCGCGGCACGTCCTTGCGGAATTCGCCGCTGATGGCGCCCGCCGCTTGCCGGCCGCTGCCACAACCGTCGTCGAAGCCGTCGGCGTAGGCAGGCGGATAGCCCTGGGCGATGAGGGTTTCGTGGGTGGTTTCGCAGCCGGCGAGCAGCGCGGCGCAGAGCAGGATGAGGGCGGCGCGGTGCGCCATGGAGACTCCCGTGTGCCGGGGAGGCGGGCACACGCGCCAGAAGAGTTGGCGCCACGCGAGGTGACGTGGCGCGACTCTATTCAGTGGCTCGTGAGGAAAGCGTCAAGCCGGCGTGATGCGGATGTGCTGGCCAGCCGATGCATGCTGCGCGCAGTCGATGCGCACTGGCAGGAAGGCTTCGATCACCGCGCGGTTGCTCAGCAAATGATCGCTCAGCCCGGGCGTGGTGAAGCTGCCGCCGCCGGCCAGGGCCATGGGCAGCAGCAACTGGTCGGCGAGGTGCTCCTCGACGCTGGTGCCGCTGCGACGCCAGTCATCGGCCTGGCGCAGCGCCTGGCTGGCGACGCGTTCGGCGCTGACCCCGGATTGGCCGAAGGCGCAGAACACCAGGGTCAGTTGCTCGCACTCGACTTCCAGCAACAGCGCGTTGCCCGGGCCCTGGTCTTCCGGTAGCCGCACAACCTGCGTGGACGCCGCCCGCCATTCCTGATGCCGCGTCACTCGTTCCAGCTCGCGATCCGCCACGTGGCTGGGAATCGCCGCCAGCAGCGCACGGGCCGAGCGCGAGCGCTCGTTGCCGGCACCCGGCAGATGCAGCGGCTGCAGCTCACCGGCCTCCACTTGCACCCGCAGCTCACCGCCGCCGGCCGGCATGAAGCCATGGCGCAGCAACTCGAAGTTCACCTCCGCGCCCATGCGCCGCAGCAGCGGTAGCCAGCTGCGCTCGATGAAGTCCGCCGGCGGTGCCAGTGGATTGTGCGTGCCGCCGCTGATCGCCAGGCTGCTCGGCCCATCGGCGAACAGCAGGGCCGGCAGCAGCGTCTGCAACACCAGCACGGCACTGCCCGCGCTGCCAATGGCGAAGCGGTAGTCACCGCCACGAATCGCGCCGGGGCGGAAGGTCAGGCTGCGCGAACCCAGCTCATCGCCTTCCACCGCCGCGCCGCAGATTTCCGCCGCCGCGCGCACGGCCGTCAGGTGCTGGCGCAACAGCCCCGGCCGCGAGCGCCGGCCACGGATATTGACGATGCGCAACGGCTTGCCGGTGATCATCGACAGGCTCAGCGCGCTGCGCAGGATCTGCCCGCCGCCTTCGGCGCCGTCGAGTTCGATCAGGTCCTTGTTCATTTCTCGATTCCTTGTCTTGCAGTCAACACAGGCCGCTGCCGGCCTGCGTTGCTCTAGCCCTTCACGCACACGACCTGACGCAGGGTATGCAGCACTTCCACCAGCTCGCGCTGGGCGTCCATCACGGCGTCGATGTCCTTGTAGGCCATCGGGATCTCGTCGATCACGTCCTTGTCCTTGCGGCACTCGACGTGGGCGGTGGCGCGCACCTGGTCCTCGACGCTGAACAGTTTCTTCGCCTTGGTGCGGCTCATGGTCCGGCCAGCGCCGTGGCTGCAGGAGCAGAAGGCTTCCTCGTTACCCAGGCCGCGGACGATGAAGCTCTTGGCGCCCATCGACCCCGGAATGATGCCGAGCTGACCCTTCTGCGCGGATACCGCGCCTTTACGGGTTACCAGTACCTCTTCGCCGAAGTGGCGTTCCTTCTGCACGTAGTTGTGGTGGCAGTTCACCGCTTCCAGGCTCGCTTCGAACGGCTTGCGGATGACCTGCCGCGCTGCCGCGATCACCGAGCGCATCATCAGCTCGCGGTTCTGCCGGGCGAAGTCCTGGGCCCAGCCGACGGCTTCCACGTAGTCGTCGAAGTGCTGGCTGCCTTCTTCGAAGTAGGCCAGGTCCCGGTCCGGCAGGTTGGCGATGTGCTGGCGCATATCGGCCTGGGCCAGTTCGATGAACAGGTTGCCGATGGCGTTACCCACACCGCGCGATCCGCTGTGCAGCATGAACCAGACGCGGTTGGCTTCGTCGAGGCAGACCTCGATGAAGTGGTTGCCGGTGCCGAGGGTTCCCAGGTGCTTGCGGTTGTTGGTCTTCTCCAGCTTCGGCTGCTTGTCGGTGATCACCTTGAAGCGGCCGGCCAATGCGCGCCATGCGTCGTCGGCGTGCTCGGGCACGTCTTCCCAGGCGCCCTGGTCGCGGCGGCCGAAGGTCTTGCCATGGGGCACGGCCTTCTCGATGGCGGTGCGCAGGCCATGCAGGTTATCCGGCAGGTCCGAGGCCACCAGCGAGGTGCGCGCCGCGATCATGCCGCAGCCGATATCCACGCCTACGGCAGCCGGGATGATGGCGCCCTTGGTGGGGATCACGCTGCCGATGGTCGAACCCTTGCCCAGGTGCACGTCCGGCATCACGGCCAGGTGCTTGAAGATGAAGGGCATCTTCGCGGTGTTCATCAGTTGCTGTTTGGCGTCTTCTTCCACCGGCACGCCCTGGGTCCAGAGCTTGATTGGTTTGCCGTTGGCGACTTCCAGCAGTTGGAAGGTCTTGTTGCTCATGTTTCGACTCTCTTCTGTTGCGTAGCGACGTGGCCGGAGGCGGGTTGTGCCCGGCCATCGCGAATTCGTTTGTTCAATCGGCAGGCGCGGCAGCGTATCGCCGTGGAAAACACCTGTCCCTGACAGTCTTCGTACCACCACTTCTGCTGCGCGGCGGTCCAGGTCTGCTCGGCGCCGCAGTCGTGGCAGGTGAACTCCTGGTCCTCGTACCAGCCGCGGCGCACGAAAATCGGGTCGCCATAGCTGTTGTAGGGTGCCAGGTTCGAGCGGTTGACCGGGAAGCTGCCGGGCGGAGGCAGTCGGCTCTCAGGGCGCCTGGCCTGCTCGGCCTTCCAGGCCTTGCGTCGTTCACGCTTCTGGCGGATTTCCTGGCGGCGTTGCTTGTTGCTCTTCACGATGCCAACTCCTGCGCCGGGCAGGCTTTGTCAGGCCTGCTTCAGCGTTACCAATCCATTCAATACCTGATCCAGGCCGCCGAATACCGAGATGCGGTCGATTCGTTCGGCCACCCGTTCCAGGGTTTCCAGTTCCTTCAGGCGCAGGGCGGTGGGGTTGTCTTCCATCACCTTGGCCGTGTTCAGCAGCGAGCGGGTCGCCGAGGTTTCTTCACGACGACGGATCACGTTCGCCTGTGCGGCCTTCTCAGCCTCCACCACCTGGGCCAGCAGGGTCTTCATCTCGCCCGGCAGGATGATGTCGCGCACGCCCAGGCCGCTGACCTCGATGCCGGTGCCTTGCAGCCGCTCCTTCAGGTAGGCGCCGACCGACTCGTCGATCACCTGCTTGTTCTCCAGCAGTTCATCCAGCGTGCGCGTTCCCACTGCCGCGCGCAGGCCGAACTGCAGCTCGCGGTAGAGGTGCTCCAGCGGCTTGCTCAGGCTGGAAAACGCCATCAGCACGTCGCTGTAACGCCAGTTGGCAGCCAGGTTCAGGCGCAGGCTCACCTTGTCCCGGGTGAGGATTTCCTGGCCGCTGACTTCCAGCGCCTGGATCCGCGTATCGATCAGCTCCACGCTCACCTGGCGGTTGTGGCGCCAGAAGCCGTACTGGCCCGCCGGCAACAGCTCGACCACCGCGCCGTCGACTTTCAGCACGCCGACCTGGTAGGCCGGCACCAGCGTTACCAGCAGCGCCTCGGCGCCGATCACGCTGCGGCCGCGCAGGTTGCCCTGCATCTGCTGCAACAGCGACGGGGCCACGCGGTACTCCTGGCCCAGGTCGATGCGCTCCAGGCGCTGCTCGGTCTGGCCTTTCCAGTACAGTCGGCGGCTGCCGGGTGCGAGGATTTCCGCCAGCACACCGTCCTCGAAACGCAGGCCGGCCTCGTTCTCGGCCAGGTCCATGCGGGTGAAGTAGCGTTCGACCAGCGCAGGTTCGGACTGGCGCAGGTAGCCGGCCAGGCGGTGCTCGAACAGTGGGGTGTTCAGGCTGAAGGTTTCCACGCTCAGGCGGTTGTACAGGTCCAGGTGGCGGTGGATGCCTGGCTCGAGGATCGCCAGGAAGTCGCCCTCGGAGTACAACAGGCCTCGTTCGTTCTTCTTCACGGTAAAGCGCTTCAGCAGTTTCATCTCTCTCTTCCTTCTTCTCTTTGTCCTTGGGTGCCGGTGTTCGCCGGCCCGTCGGGTGGCGAGGAGGGAGCCTGCGAGAGCCAGGTGCTGCGGACTTCCTGTCCATTGCGCCGAATCCATCGGCTAGCACTTGCCTTGTCGCGGGCCCGGTCCTCTTACCGGGCGGGCCGGCGGCGGCTTCGGGTCCCTGGCGTATCCGGCCTTCCTGGCCACTTTGCGCCTGTCCCGTCGCCCACCGGCGGGGTGTTGCCTTCATGAGTAGCTGCCTTAACAGGGCAGTGTTCGAGTCGAACCCGCGACAGGCCATTCGAAAATGGCTGCTCTACCAGGCTGAGCTATCGAACGGCACGGGCAGGATTCGAACCTGTGACGGCTCCCCTCAAAGGAGTGCTCTACCGGGCTGAGCTACCGCGCCATCGACCGTGACTGCTGCAGCGGCATGCACGAAGCCGACACCAGGGGTGGGCTCGGGCACCGGCGGGAGTTGAAGTCCCTGCCCGTGGGCTGCATCAGCGATGCGGTCGAGAGGGATATAGCGAGAGGTGTGCCAGGTTTGTTTTCGATGGGTGAGGAGGTTTGTAAATAGCTGATAAATAACGATTTAATTATTTTTATTGCGTGGCCTTTTGATTTCGCTGGTTGGTCGGTGAAGATATTTATGGATATTCTTGGATCGTTATTTATCTTGATGGATAAAAGATGAAAGCCAAGAAAACCGTCGCCATCGGCTTCCTCGGTTCGACCCTGGACCGCGTCGGCAAGGGCGCGGCGCGCTGGCAGAAGTGGCGGCCCACGGTCGGCCTGTGCCAGCAGCAGGACCTGCTGATCGACCGCCTGGAGCTGATCCACGGGCTGGATGCGCGGGATATCGGGCTGGCCGAGCGCGTCGCCGCCGACGTCCGGCACGTCTCCCCGGAAACCGAGGTGCGCCTGCAACCCATGGCGCTGCGCAACCCCTGGGACTTCGAAGAGGTCTACGGCGCGTTGCACGATTTCGTCGGCGGTTACCCCTTCGACACCGAGCGCGAGGACTACCTGGTGCACATCACCACCGGGACGCACGTCGCGCAGATCTGCTGGTTTCTCCTGACCGAGGCGCGCTACCTGCCGGCGCGGCTGGTGCAGGCGTCGCCGTCGCGGCGCAAGGACGAGGCGCGGCAGCCGGAAGGGACGGTCGCGGTGATCGACCTCAACCTGTCGCGTTACGACCGCATCGCCACGCGCTTCCGCCGCGAGCAGGAGGAGAGCCTGGCGTTCCTGAAGTCCGGCATCGCCACGCGCAACGCCGAGTTCAACCGTTCCATCGAGCAGATCGAGCGGGTTGCCGGGCGCTCCCGCGCACCGATGCTGCTGATCGGCCCGACCGGCGCCGGCAAGTCGTTCCTCGCTCGTCGCGTGTACGAGCTCAAGCGCGCGCGGCACCAGTTCCAGGGCCGTTTCGTCGAGGTGAACTGCGCAACGCTGCGCGGCGACGGCGCCATGTCCGCGCTGTTCGGCCACATCAAGGGGGCCTTCACCGGCGCGCAGAACGCCCGCGAAGGCCTGCTGCGCGCGGCCGATGGCGGCATGCTGTTCCTTGACGAGATCGGCGAGTTGGGCCTGGACGAGCAGGCCATGCTGCTCAAGGCCATCGAGGAGAAGCGTTTCTTCCCGCTGGGCTCGGACCGCGAGATGGGCAGCGATTTCCAGCTGATCGCCGGCACTCACCGTGATCTGCGCGAGCGCGTCGCCGAGGGGCTGTTCCGCGAGGACCTGTTCGCCCGCATCAACCTCTGGACCTTCGACCTGCCGGGCCTGGCAGGGCGCCGTGAGGACATCGAGCCGAACATCGATTTCGAGCTGGAACGCCACGCCCGCGAGCAGGGCCGGCTGGTGCGTTTCAACCGCGAAGCGCGCACGCGCTACCTGGCTTTCGCCAACTCGGCGCTGGCGCTGTGGAGCGGCAACTTCCGCGAGCTGTCGGCATCCATCACGCGCATGGCAACCCTGGCCGACAGCGGGCGGATCGATGAGGCGCTGGTCGAGGAAGAGATCGGCCGGTTACGCCGCTCCTGGGGCGCCACCCAGGCGGAAAGCCTGCTGCAGCTTTTGCTGGGGGAGGGCGCCGAGACGCTGGACCTGTTCGACCGGCTGCAACTGGAAGCGGTGATCGGCGTCTGCCGCCAGGCGCGCAGCCTGTCCGACGCCGGTCGTCAGCTGTTCGCCGTCTCGCGCCAGGAAAAGCAGAACCCCAACGACGCCGATCGCCTGCGCAAGTACCTGGCGCGCTTCGGCCTGGATTGGGCGTCGTTGAGGGGCTGAGGCGCAATGCGCCTCAGTAGTGGTACCAGCGCAGCTCCAGCATCACCTCGTTGCGCGGGCTCGCCTCGTGGCTGAACTCGCGTTGTGCCGATAAGCGCAGGCCGAGGTTGCGGCCCAGCTCCACCTGCTGGCCGAAGCTCAGGGTGCGGCGCACTTCGCCGTTGTGGAAGTAATCGCCCTTGCCCTCCAGGCTGAGGTTGCCCAGCGGGTTGCTCCAGAGCACGCCGGTGTCGAAGCCCATGGCCGGGGCGATGGTGGCGGCGAAGTCCTGGTTGTTCTCGATGCGCGCCGTGCCCAGGGCGAAGGCCTGCAGGTCGTCGGTGAGTTTCCAGCTGCCGCCGGCGCCGCCGTTGAGGTGGCCGACCAGGGTGTCGTGGTCATTGTCGCTGTGTTTGCCGATCACCCGTTCCCAGCCGCCGGCGACTTGCCATGACAGCGGTTGCAGCAGCTCGTTGCGCGGCGTCATGGAGCGGATGGTGACCAGGTCCAGTTGCTGCAGTTGCCAGCGATTGCCTTCGTACTGGCGCAGCTTGAGCTGGCCGATCTCGATCTGCGCGCCGAGGGGGAAACCGTAGGCGTTGTCGTCCAGGTCGTGGTACGCCATGCGCAGGCCGTACTGGGCGAATGCCTCGCCATCGCGGCTACCGGCGCCCAGTTGCCAGGTGCGGGATTCGTGGCCGCTCTCCGGCTGGCCGGGGCGCTCCACGTCCAGCGCGGGCGGCGGGTTGCGGTTGATCGCCTTGAGCAGGTTGTAGCTGCGCGAGGCGGAGCCTTCGTCGCGCGCCTGGCCGGTGGCGCGGTAGCGCACGAGGCGGAAGGCGGTGTCCTGCACCAGCGCCTGGCGGTCGACGGGGAGGGCGGCGAATTCGGGGCTCTGCAACTGGCTGTCGTCATCGGCGATGTGTCGCGCCAGTACCTTCTCGTCGTGGCTCAGCGGTTCGCCGCGGGCCAGCAGCTCGCGTTCGCGGGAGGGGCGGTAGTCCACGCGGTCGATCAACCCGGCGTTCTTCACTGCGCGCACGGTATCGGTTGGGATGGCGGTAATCGGGAATTCGTCGGTCAGCTCGGTGCCGGGCCGGGCGATCTCCAGCAACTCCAGTAGGCGGAACGAGCAGTTCTCGTCGAAGAAGTAGTACTTGAAGCGAATCTGCTTCAGCTCCCAGACGTGTTCCACCATGCGCCCGGTTTCCTCGGGCGTCAGGTTCAGGCGGTACTCCCAGAGGTCGCGGTTCTCCAGGCGGCTGTATTCGGAGAGCTTCTCGCGGTAGGGCACCAGGGCGAACAGGCCGGGGTAGCCGCCCATCAGGCCTTTCCACGCATAGAGAATGCTGTTGTCCATGCCTTCGATGAAGGCGCCGAAGTTCAGCGCGTAGCTGAGCAGGGCGGTGTTGTCGGAGTCGACGTCGGCCTGGTCGATGCGCAGCAGGGTATGGCCGAACATCGAGGACGGGCTGTTCAGGTAGGCAGCGGGGAACACCAGCACGGCGCTGTGCGGGTTGATGTCGCGGTACCAGGTCTGGAACTCCTTGCACTCGACCTGCGGCAAGTCGTCGAGCTGCAATTGCTGGCGTAGCCAGCGGGTGCGCGCGGGATAGACGCACTGGGCGTGCTTGTCGCCGAGACTGGCGGGGGCGTAGAGGGCCTTCACGGTCGCCGCCAGTTCCGACTCCGGGTGGCGCTCTCCGTCCTTGGCGAGGAAAAAGTCCGGATCGTCGACAAAACTGCGCCAGCCACCAAGTTTGGCGTGCTCGTAGTGGCCCAGGGCGAGCCAGTAGGGCTCGTTGGCCAACGCCTGCAGGCGTTGCGCGGCGATCTGTGGGGCGGCGAACAGGGAAGTGCAGGCGCACAGCGCCATCCAGGGCAACAGGCGTTTGGGCATGTAGGAGACTACTGGAAGGAAAGGGGGAGCCCGCTCTGCGGAGCGGGCTCGCATCAGGCGATCAGGCCTGTTCGGCGTACTTGGCCAGGGTGGTGTCCTGCTTCAGCACGGCCTGGGTGTTGGCATAGACGTCCTGGGCGGTAACGTCGGACTTGGTGAAGATCTGAGCGAAGTGCTCGTGGGTGACCTGGGCGAAGTGTGCGCGGTCTTCGGGCTTCACGCCCAGCACCACGGCGTAGGTGGTCAGCGCTTCGCCGTCACCCTTGGCCATGTCCTCGGACAGCTCGTCCATGATGCTGCTGAGCACGATCATCGGCTTGCCGCCGTAGGTCAGCGCACCGTTGGTGTGGCAGCCGTTGGTGCCGGTGGTCATGCCGAAGGTGTTGTTGCCGCTGGTGCCGTTGGTGGTGGCTGCCAGGACGTGGGTGGCGGTGCCGCGCTGGCCCTTGAACAGCATGTTGCCCCAGCCGCAGCCGTCGCTGCCGGGGGCATCGGCGAGGGCGCTGAGGGAGGCGGTGGCGAGGAGGGTACCGAGCAGAATCCTTTTCATCGTTTTTCTCTCTTTATGAGGTCGGGGACCGTTGAACAGTCGCTGACAACAAAACAGCGCCTGCCAGAGCTTTTCTCCAATGCCTTGCGGGTGTCAAGGCAACCGCTGCCGTCAGCAGTATGGCCGAGCCGGGACGACAAGACCCGGCGACCGGCAATTGATCGGCATCAGCGGCGGAAGTCTTGGAACCGGCCACACTTCAATCAGTTCCCCTTCTGAGGTGGTTGTCATGGTCGATTTCGATCCAAGGCCGGCGTTGGACCAATTGGCGGCGGAATACTCCAAGCGCGCCGAGGCGATCCGTCGCGACCTGGGCCAGGCGCACTCGCCGGATTTCGCCGAGCAGGCCCAGCAGCGGCAGAACGATGACGTCCTGCGCGCGCTGTTGGCCGAAGCGGAAGCCGGCATGCGTCTGGTCGGGCTGGCGCGGCTGCGGCTGGCCGAGGGCACCTACGGCGAGTGCGCGCGCTGCGGCGACCCCATCGAAGAGCGTCGCCTGCGTGCGCTGCCGGCAGCCGAGCACTGTCTGCGCTGCGCGGACGCCGTGGACTGACGCTGTCACCAATACTGCCTTGCCAGTGGCGCGCGGGCAGCGCGAGAATGCGGGCAACTCTCCGCGGCCTTGCGCCGCCTGAAGCAAGGACTTCCGATGCCCGATTCCGTTGCTGCCGGCCTGCGCCTGGCGCCCGATGAACTGACCCGCCCCTTCACCCCCGAGCAGTTTCCCTTCAAGACCACCGAAGAACTGGAACCCTTCCTGGGAGTACTCGGCCAGGAGCGCGCGGTCGAGGCGTTGCAGTTCGGTGTGGCGATGCCGCGTCCGGGCTATAACGTGTTCGTCATGGGCGAGCCGGGCACAGGGCGTTTCTCCTTCGTGCAGCGCTACCTGAAGGCCGAGGGCAAGCGCCTGCCGACGCCGGCCGACTGGGTCTACGTCAATAATTTCGACGAATCCCGCGAGCCGCGCGTCATCGAGCTGCCGCCGGGCAGCGCGGCGGAATTCGGCGCTGACATCGATCACCTGATCGACAACCTGCTCTCCACCTTCCCCTCGGTTTTCGAGAACCCGGCCTACCAGCAGAAGAAGAGCGCCATCGATCGCGCCTTCAACCAGCGCTACGACAAGGCCCTGGACACCGTCGAGCGCCTGGCGCTGGAGAAGGAAGTCGCGCTGTACCGCGACAGCTCCAACATCGCCTTCACCCCGATGAAGGATGGCAAGGCGCTGGACGAAGCTGAATTCGCACAGCTGCCCGAGGGGGAGCGCGAGCGCTTCCATGCCGATATCGCCGATCTGGAGGAGCACCTCAACGAGGAGCTGGCCAGCCTGCCGCAGTGGAAGCGCGAGTCGAGCAACCAGCTTCGCCAGCTCAACGAGGAAACCATCACCCTGGCGCTGCAGCCACTGCTAGCGCCGTTGGTGGAGAAGTACAACAACAATTCCGGTGTGAACACCTACCTGCAGTCCATGCAGCTCAATCTGCTGAAGACCGTGGTCGACCAGTTGGTGGATGCCGAGCGCACCGACCCGCAGCGCAAGCAGGGCCTGGAGGAGCAGTACGCGCCCAACCAGGTGATCGGTCACCACGCCACCAGTGGCGCGCCAGTGGTTTTCGAGTCGCACCCGACCTACGACAACCTGTTCGGACGTATCGAATACGCGTCTGACCAGGGCGCCCTCTACACCAGCTACCGCCAACTGCGCCCGGGCGCGCTGCACCGTGCCAACGGCGGCTTCCTGGTGCTGGAGGCGGAGAAGCTGCTCAGCGAACCCTTCGTCTGGGACGCCCTCAAGCGCGCGCTGCAGTCGCGCCAGCTGAAGATGGAGTCGCCCCTGGCCGAACTGGGCCGTCTGGCCGCCATGAGCCTGACGCCCCAGGTGATCCCGCTGAACATCAAGGTGATCATCATCGGTTCGCGGCAGATCTACTACACGTTGCAGGACCTGGATCCTGACTTCCAGGAAATGTTCCGCGTCCTGGTGGACTTCGATGAAGACGTCCCGCTGGGCGAAGACAGCCTCGAACAGTTCGCCGCCCTGCTGAAGACCCGCACCTCGGAAGAAGGCCTGGCGCCGCTCACCCGTGAAGCCGTGGCGCGCCTGGCCACCTACAGCGCGCGCCTGGCCGAGCACCAGGGACGGCTCTCGGCGCGCATCAGCGACCTGTTCCAACTGGTCAGCGAGGCGGACTTCATTCGCCAGCTGGCTAACGACGAGGTGACCGACCTGGGTCACATCGAACGTGCCCTGAAGGCCAAGGAAACCCGCACTGGCCGCGTCTCCGCGCGGATTCTCGATGACATCCTCGCCGGCATCATCCTGATCGACAGCGAAGGCGCGGCGGTGGGCAAGTGCAACGGCCTGACCGTGCTGGAAGTGGGCGACTCCGCCTTCGGCATGCCGGCGCGCATTTCCGCCACCGTCTACCCCGGCGGCAGCGGCATCGTCGACATCGAGCGCGAGGTCAATCTCGGCCAGCCGATCCACTCCAAGGGCGTGATGATCCTTACCGGCTACCTCGGCAGCCGGTATGCCCAGGAATTCCCGCTGGAGATTTCCGCGAGCATCGCGCTGGAACAGTCCTACGGCTATGTGGATGGCGACAGCGCCTCGCTGGGCGAGGTCTGCACATTGATTTCCGCGTTGTCGCGCACGCCGCTGCGGCAGTGCTTCGCCATCACCGGTTCGATCAACCAGTTCGGCGAAGTGCAGGCGGTCGGCGGGGTCAACGAAAAGATCGAGGGCTTCTTCCGCCTTTGCGAGGCTCGCGGCCTGACCGGCGAACAGGGTGTGATCATCCCGCGCGCCAACATCGCCACGCTGATGCTCGACGAGCGCGTGCTGCAGGCGGTGCGCAACGGTCAGTTCCACGTCTACGCCGTGCGCCAGGTCGACGAAGC
Source organism: Pseudomonas sp. PDNC002 (assembly GCF_016919445.1). Taxonomy (NCBI): domain Bacteria; kingdom Pseudomonadati; phylum Pseudomonadota; class Gammaproteobacteria; order Pseudomonadales; family Pseudomonadaceae; genus Pseudomonas; species Pseudomonas sp. PDNC002. The sequence continues at coordinate 2,160,399 of NZ_CP070356.1, forward strand.
GCTGGGGCTGCTGGTGGGTGAGCCGGCTGGCGCGCCGGATGCCAAGGGCTATTTCCCCAAGGGCAGCGTCAACGCCCGTGTCGTCGAGCGCCTCAAAGAGATCTCCGAGCTGGGCATGGACGAAGAGGAGAAGGAAAAAGACAAGGAGAAGCCGGTCAAGGAAGTCGCCGCCAAGCCCAAGGTGGAGAAGGCGCCTGTGGACAAGGCTCCTGTGGAAAAGGAGCGTGCCCGCAGGAAGAAGGGCGACTGAGCAGAAGCTAAGCAACTGCTCGCAACCCAGGCGGGGCGCCCCTGTGGCGCTCCTGCCCCCGCACTTTTCACACCGTTATCCACAAGATGGGTGGATAAATCGGCGCTTTCGCGTGTCGGAACCTGGGTGTAGTCTCGAACTCAGGACAACCGCGAGGGTGCCGCCATGCCGCGTAACCTCTGCCTTATCCGCCCCTGTCTGGGGTTGACCACGCGCATCGAGTGCGTGATCAGGCCGCTGGCCGGAGAGAATGGACTCTGGACTTTGTTGTGTGCCGCCGGCATGTCCGGTGCGCAGCCTACCGCCATCAAGGCGCAGGGCCCGTTCTGCGGGCCTTTCGTGGCTGAGGGCGTGCTTGACGCGATCTGCGACTGCCTGGCCCAGCAGGGCTATGTCGAGGCTCCCGACCCACCGATCTGGCAACTGCACCTGCAGGGTGAACTGCGCCGCCTGAATGGCGAGCGCTCACGTCGCGCAGGCAATTTCCAGCTCCGACCCGAGGTCTGACGCGAAGAGTGGGCAGCGCCTGCACAATTTGCTGAACGCCCCGTGGTTCCTGGCCGCTACGCATTCATACCGTGGCGGCCCACATATTTATCCACAGAAATGCGGGATAACTCGCAACTGCCTTCCGCTATACTGCCGCCGCCTCCTTCCTCAGACCTTCCTACGAGCACCATGGAACGATTCATCGAGAATTCCCTGTACGCCGCACGCTGGTTGCTGGCGCCGATCTACATCGGCCTGTCGTTGGCCCTGCTGGCGCTGACCATCAAGTTCTTCCAGGAAATCATCCATATCCTGCCCGGCATCTTCTCGATCGCCGAAGCGGACCTGGTCCTGGTCATCCTCTCGCTGATCGACATGGCGCTGGTGGGTGGCTTGCTGGTGATGGTGATGTTCTCCGGCTACGAGAACTTCGTGTCGCAGCTGGACATCGACGAAGACAAGGAGAAGCTCAACTGGCTGGGCAAGATGGACGCCAGCTCGCTGAAGAACAAGGTAGCTGCCTCCATCGTGGCGATCTCCTCGATCCACCTGCTGCGAATCTTCATGGACGCGAAGAACGTCGATGACAACAAACTGATGTGGTACGTGATCATTCACCTCACATTCGTGCTGTCGGCCTTCGCCATGGGCTATCTGGACAAGGCCACGCGTCACGACCACTGAGCCCTTCAAGCGCTTCCCTAGCCGCCCGACCGTTGCAAAACGGACGGGCGGTTGTGTTTTCGGCTTGCGGTGAGCGCCTGCTGTACAAGACTTTTTGCGTGGATCAATCCGCAGGAGGTACAGCGTATGAATCTGCAGGAACTGACCAGTCGCTCCGTCGCCGGTGATATCGACGAGATCAACCTGGTGTCGCTGGAGGGCGATATCTATGTGTTGGAGGCCCGCATGGGCGCGCGCTTCTACCCGCTCCAGGACGAGGCCGGACACGTCATCAGCGTGCGGTCCGTGGCGCATGCGCGGGAAGTGCTCCGCGCGTTGCCCAATGTCCCCTTTCATCTGGTGCATGCCGTGGTGCATGACGAGATGTGCGGCATGGATGATGAGCGCGACATCGGCGCGGGCGTGACCATCCCGTTGCATTAGGTTCGTGGCGCCGGTCCATCCCGCTGCGCGAGGCTCGCGCGGTGGGGGAGGCGGTGCATCTGTGCTAGGCTGGCGGCCCTTTTTTGAACCCCCAGCGGAGCGCCGCCATGAGCGAACTCAATCTTTCCACCGACGAAGCCCGCGTCAGCTACGGCATTGGCCGTCAGCTGGGCGACCAGCTGCGCGAGAACCCGGTTCCGGGCATGACCCTCGACGCCATCCTCGCTGGCCTGTCCGACGCCTACGCCGGCGCCGAAAGCCGTGTTCCGGGCGAAGCCCTGTCCGCCAGCTTCCAGGTGATCCGCGAGCGCATGCAGGCCGAAGCCCAGGCGAAAGCCGAAGCTGCCGCCGCCGTTGGTCGCGAGTACCTGGTGGAAAACGCCAAGCGCGAAGGCATTACTGTCCTGCCGTCCGGCCTGCAGTACGAAGTACTGGTCAGCGGCGAAGGCGCCAAGCCGTCCCGCGAAGACACCGTGCGTACCCACTACCACGGCACCCTGGTCGACGGCACCGTCTTCGACAGCTCCTACGAGCGCGGCCAGCCGGCCGAATTCCCGGTGGGCGGTGTGATCGCCGGCTGGGTCGAGGCCCTGCAACTGATGAACGCCGGCAGCAAGTGGCGCCTGCACGTGCCGAGCGAGCTCGCCTATGGCGGCCAGGCCGTCGGCAGCATCCCGCCGCACAGCGTGCTGGTGTTCGACGTCGAGCTGCTGGAAATCCTCTGATTCCCGAGGGTTCGCTGCGGAGTGCCATCCTTGGCGACTCCGCAGGAAGAGGGGCGCTTCGGCGCCCCTTTGTGCATCCGCCTCCCGGGCGGCGGAGCACCGGCGGCGCGTCCTGCGCCTCCGCAACCTCTCGAACATTCCCGCCTTTTTGAAGGAGCGGGCTTGCACATGTGTCTAGCGCAGCGCGCGGGCGTAACAGAACAGGAACAGGTTGCGCACCAGCTCCTTGAGCACCAGCGGCTCGCTGGTATTGAGCTCGGATAATTCCAGGCCACCCTGTTCGCGCAGCTCATCCAGGGCCTCTTCCTCCAGCACCGCGCAGACTTCCCCGGTGTCCCGATGCAGGATGCGCAGGTAGGGGTGCGGGCGATCCAGCCAGGCGTCAATCATGTAGGTCATGGCATGTTCCTCCGTGCAGACCGTTTAATGAGAATAATTCTTATTATCTCAATAGCAAGCCTGAATTGGAAAAATTTTCACGCAGGCGACGATCTGTTGTTCCCGTTGTTGTTCCCGCCCAGGGGACAGACAACAAAAAGCCCGCCGCGGCGAACCGGGGCGGGCCTTTGCGAAGCGGCGGATCAGTGCGTGCGGGCGACGGAGAACTCGGCCAGCTCGATCAGCGCGGCGCGGTATTCGTTGTCCGGCAGCGCCTTGAGGTGCTCAATGGCGCGGGCCGCGTATTCGCGGGCCAGGTTGGCGGTGTAGTCCAGGGCGCCGGCAGCTTCCACGGCGGCGCGGATGCCCTCCAGGTCCTGGCTGCCGCCTTGCTGGATGGCCTTGCGCACGAGCGCGGCCTGTTCCGGGGTGCCGTCGCGCATGGTGGCGATCAGCGGCAGGGTCGGCTTGCCTTCGGCGAGGTCGTCGCCGACATTCTTGCCCAGGCTTGCGGCGTCGCCGCGGTAGTCGAGCAGGTCGTCCACCAGCTGGAAGGCGATGCCCAGGGCGTCGCCGAACAGGCGCAGCGCCTCGGATTGCTCCGGCTGGGCGTTGGCCAGCGCGGCAGCGCTGTGGGTGGAGGCTTCGAAGAGCATCGCGGTCTTGCCGCGGATGACTTCCATGTAGGTTTCTTCGGTGGTGCTGGCGTCGCGGACCTTGGACAGCTGCAGCACTTCGCCTTCGGCGATCACGCGGGTCGCCTGGGAGATGATGCGCATCACCGGCATGGAGCCGAGTTCGACCATCATTTCGAAGGAGCGCGCATAAAGGAAGTCACCCACCAGCACGCTTGGCGCGTTGCCCCACTGGGCATTGGCGGTGGCGCGGCCGCGGCGCAGGCCGGAGGCATCGACCACGTCGTCGTGCAGCAGGGTCGAGGTGTGCAGGAACTCAATGGTGGCGGCCAGTAGCTTCAGGTCATCGCCCGAATAGCCCAGAGCCTTGCCAGAGAGGAGCACCAGCAGCGGGCGCAGACGCTTGCCACCGGCGGAGATGATGTAGTCGCCGATCTTTTCCACCAGGGGAACGCGAGAAGTGAGTTGGCGACGGATGATTCCGTCGACGGCGGTGAAGTCATCCGCCACCACGCGATAGAAAGCCTGGGGTTGCATTAAAGACAGCGCTCCTCGTAGATTGCGCGGCATGCTAGGTGCCGGGGGGAAGGCCTGTCAAGGAAAGCCCCGGCAGGCTTGATTCGCGCCGAGTGTTTGCGTAGAATCGCGGCCCCGAACTTCCCTGGCATATCCTGCCTTACGCAATTGCACGGGCGTCCTTTCCGGCCCCATGCAGCCATGCCGACCGATTCCTCTTTCTATAAAGCGTCGGGTGAGCAGGTCTAACGGAGACATCCAGATGTACGCAGTAATTGTTACTGGTGGCAAGCAATACAAAGTCACCGAAGGCGAATTCCTCAAGGTCGAGAAACTCGACGTTGCCACCGGCGAAGCGATCAACCTGGATCGCATCCTGCTGGTTGCCAACGGCGACGACGTCAAGATCGGCCTGCCGGTGGTAGAAGGCGCGAAAGTGACCGCTGAAGTGGTTTCCCACGGTCGTCACGATAAAATCCGCATCATCAAGTTCCGCCGCCGCAAGCACCACATGAAGCGTCAGGGCCACCGCCAGTGGTTCACTGAAATCAAAATCACCGGCATCCAGGCCTAATTCCTCTTTAGGAGAATTGACTCATGGCACACAAAAAAGCTGGCGGTAGTACCCGCAACGGCCGCGACTCAGAAAGCAAACGCCTTGGCGTGAAGCTGTTCGGTAGCCAGGCTGTTAAAGCAGGCAACATCATCGTGCGTCAGCGCGGTACCCAGTTCCACGCTGGCTACGGCGTTGGCATGGGCAAGGATCACACCCTGTTCGCTAAAGTCGACGGCGTGATCAAGTTCGAAGTGAAAGGCGCCTTTGGCCGTCGCTATGTAAGCGTCGTCGCTGCCTAAGCGAGCTCTCACTGAAAAAGCCCTGTCTCGCGACGGGGCTTTTTTGTTTCTGGCGTTTCCAGGCGAGGTGCCGTCGGTTCGGGCGTTTGCGCGGACTTGGCTGTATCCTATGCTCCTTTTCTTATTCAACCCGCCCTCCGGCGGGAGGCGTTAGCAATGAAATTCGTCGACGAAGTATCCATCCACGTGAAAGCCGGTGACGGCGGCAACGGCCTCATGAGCTTCCGCCGCGAGAAGTTCATCGAGAAAGGCGGTCCCAACGGCGGTGACGGTGGTGACGGCGGCTCGGTGTTCCTCGAGGCCGACGAGAACCTGAATACCCTGGTGGACTACCGCTACACCCGCCGCTTCGACGCCCAGCGCGGCGAGAACGGTGGCAGCAAGGACTGCACCGGTGCCAAGGGTGACGATCTCGTCCTGCCCGTGCCGGTCGGTACCACCATCATCGATGCCAACACCCAGGAAATCATTGGTGACCTGACCACTGCCGGTCAGCGCCTGATGGTCGCCCAGGGCGGCTGGCACGGCCTGGGTAATACCCGCTTCAAGTCCAGCACCAACCGTGCGCCGCGCCAGACCACTCCGGGCAAGCCCGGCGAGGCGCGTGATCTCAAGCTGGAGCTGAAGGTACTGGCAGACGTTGGTCTGCTCGGCCTGCCGAACGCCGGCAAGAGCACCTTCATCCGTGCGGTGTCCGCCGCCAAGCCGAAGGTCGCCGACTATCCCTTCACCACCCTGGTGCCGAACCTGGGCGTAGTCAGCGTTGGTCGCTTCAAGAGCTTCGTGGTCGCCGATATTCCTGGCCTGATCGAAGGTGCCGCCGAAGGCGCCGGCCTGGGCATCCGCTTCCTCAAGCACCTGGCGCGTACTCGCCTGCTGCTGCATATCGTGGACATGGCGCCGCTGGACGAAAGCGACCCGGCTGATGCTGCTGAGATCATTGTCCATGAGTTGGAGAAATTCAGCCCGGCACTGACTGAGCGTGACCGCTGGCTGGTGCTGAACAAGATGGACCAGATCCTCGAGCCCGAAGAGCAAGAGCGTCGCAAGCAGGACGTGGTCGATCGCCTGGGTTGGGAAGGTCCGGTCTATGTGATCTCTGCCCTGGAGCGCGAAGGCACCGAGAAGCTGAGCCAGGACATCATGAAATACCTCGACGAGCGCACCCTGCGCATCGAGGAGGAGCCGGCCTATGGCGAAGCCCTGGCGGCGCTGGATCAGCGCATCGAGGACGAGGCTCGCGCCCGCCTGCAGGCGCTGGACGATGCCCGCGCTCTGCGCCGCGCCGGTCTGAAGAATGCCGACGATGTGGATGACGATGATTTCGAGGATGACGAAGACGACGGCGATGGGCCGGAAATCTTCTATGTGCCTTGATCGGAGCGGCGCCCGCTGGTCCGGATGTAACGTGTGAGGCCTGACTTCTAGAGCCTGTTCAAAGTCTCGTCGAGCGCAGCTCAGGCAAGGCAAAAGCAGGTGAAAAAGCGCAGTTTACGAGTGGTAAATGAGCATTTTGAGCCTGCTTTTAACTCAGCATGGGCAAGCGCAGGCAGACATTGGACAGGTTCTAAGGTTGAGGGTATGCGTGAGAAGGTAACTGGCGCCAAGCGCTGGGTAGTCAAGATTGGCAGTGCGTTGCTGACCGCTGATGGTCGTGGTCTGGATCGCGACGCCATGGCGGTATGGGTCGAGCAAATGGTCGCGCTGCATTGCGCGGGCGTCGAGCTGGTGCTGGTGTCCTCGGGCGCTGTCGCGGCGGGCATGAGTCGCCTGGGTTGGGTTTCCCGACCTAGCGACATGCACGAGCTGCAGGCGGCTGCCGCGGTGGGGCAGATGGGCCTGGTGCAGGCCTGGGAGTCCAGCTTTGGCGTGCACGGCCTGCAGACTGCGCAGGTGCTGCTGACTCATGACGACCTCTCGGACCGCAAGCGTTACCTGAACGGGCGCAATACCCTGCGCACGTTGGTCGATCTCGGCGTGATCCCGGTGATCAACGAGAACGACACCGTGGTCACCGACGAGATCCGCTTCGGCGACAACGATACCCTGGCGGCGCTGGTGGCCAACCTGGTCGAGGCTGATCTGCTGGTGATCCTCACGGACCGAGACGGCATGTTCGATGCCGACCCGCGCAACAATCCCGATGCCCAGTTGATTTTCGAGGCCCGTGCGGATGATTCGGCGCTGGATGCGGTGGCTGGCGGTACCGGCGGCGCGCTGGGGCGTGGTGGCATGCAGACCAAGCTGCGCGCTGCGCGGCTGGCTGCGCGTTCTGGTGCGCATACCGTGATCGTCGGCGGGCGTATCGAGCGCGTGCTGGATCGTTTGCGTGTCGGCGAGCGCCTCGGCACGCTGCTGACTCCCGAGCAGAGCCGTAAGGCGGCGCGCAAGCAGTGGCTGGCTGGCCACCTGCAGATGCGCGGCACGCTGGTGCTGGATGATGGGGCTGTGAAAGCGGTCGCTCAGGATCACAAGAGTTTGCTGCCGGTCGGCGTGAAGGCCGTTCAGGGCAGTTTCCGTCGTGGTGAGATGGTGGTCTGTGTGGATCAGCGGGGGCGCGAAATCGCCCGCGGGCTGGCCAATTACAGCGCGCTCGAGGCGCAAAAGATCGTCGGCCAGCCGACCGATGCCATCGAAGGCCTGCTTGGCTATGTCGATGGGCCTGAGCTGGTGCACCGCGACAACCTGGTTCTCGTCTGAGGAGCATTCGCATGCGCAAGGGATTGATCGCTGCACTGATGTTGCTGCCGGCGCTGGCTCGGGCCGATGTGATCGGCGAAGTGTCCACCGTCTTCAAGTGGGTCGGGCCGAACGATAAGATCCTCGTCGAGGCCTTCGATGATCCGAAGGTGGAGGGCGTCAGCTGCTACCTGTCCCGCGCCAAGACCGGCGGTGTGAAGGGTGGGCTGGGGCTGGCGGAGGACCGCGCCGAGGCGTCGATCTCTTGTCGCCAGATCGGGCCGATCCGTTTCGCTGGTGAGCTCAAGGACGGCGAGGTGGTGTTTCAGCAGCGTACTTCACTGGTGTTCAAGACCATGCAGGTGGTGCGCTTCTTCGACAAGAAGCGCAACGCGCTGGTCTATCTGGTTTACAGCGACCGGGTGATCGAGGGTAGTCCGCAGAATGCGGTGACGGCGATTCCGATCATGCCGTGGCCTGAGAAGTAAGAAAGAAAAGGGCGGGCTGACCGCCCTTTCTTTTTGCCCGCAGAAAGCCGCCCCTTGGATAAGTGTCAGGTAGGCAAATCGCAGGCAATAAAAAACCGGCCCTGGGGCCGGTTTTTCAAGAACGGAACGCTTACGCGGTGGCCAGGGCCTTCACGTGGGCGTTCAGGCGGCTCTTGTGACGAGCGGCCTTGTTCTTGTGGATGATGCCTTTGTCGGCCATGCGGTCGATGACCGGTACGGCAGCAACCAGAGCGGCCTGGGCCTTCGGCAGGTCCTTGGCGTCGACTGCTTTGACTACGTTCTTGATGTAGGTACGAACCATAGAACGCAGGCTGGCGTTGTGGCTGCGACGCTTCTCAGCCTGTTTGGCGCGTTTTTTGGCGGAAGGTGTGTTGGCCACCGTCGAGCTCCTCGAAAAAAACTTGGGATGTTGCGAATAAATTAAGGCCGCGAATAATGCCGTTGCATCAAGGCCTTGTCAAGGGTATGGGCAACCTCCGACGAGTGGTGCGACGGGCGTACACTGGCCGGCGGACGGGGTGATTTATTCGCCCCGCGGCCCTACACTGCTGCGCTTCGCCTGGCATGCGAGCAATCGCTCCAAGCCAGTGCCGCGCCCGGCAGGGGCGGCCATTCTACCTGTTTTGGACGCTATGAACCTACTCAAATCGCTGGCCGCGGTCAGCTCGATGACCATGATCTCGCGGGTGCTTGGCTTCGTGCGCGATACCATCGTCGCCCGCATGTTCGGCGCCGGTATGGCCACCGACGCCTTCTTCGTCGCCTTCAAGCTGCCCAACCTGCTGCGCCGAATCTTTGCCGAGGGAGCGTTCTCCCAAGCGTTCGTGCCGATCCTGGCCGAGTACAAGACCCAGCAGGGCGAGGAGGCGACGCGCACTTTCATCGCGTATGTTTCCGGCCTGCTGACTCTGATCCTGGCGGTCGTCACGGCGCTCGGCATCCTTGCTGCGCCCTGGGTGATCTGGGTGACGGCGCCCGGTTTCGTCGACTCGCCGGAGAAGTTCGAGCTCACCAGTTCCCTGCTGCGGGTGACCTTCCCTTATATCCTGCTGATCTCGCTGGCGTCCCTGGCGGGGGCGATCCTCAATACCTGGAACCGCTTCTCGGTGCCGGCCTTCGTGCCGACCCTGCTGAACGTCAGCATGATCCTGTTCGCGCTGTTCCTGACGCCGTACTTCGATCCGCCGATCATGGCGCTGGGCTGGGCGGTACTGGCGGGCGGCCTGGCGCAACTGCTCTATCAGCTCCCGCACCTGAAGAAGATCGGCATGCTGGTGCTGCCGCGCATCAATCTGCGCGATTCCGGCGTGTGGCGAGTGATGAAGCAGATGGGACCGGCGATCCTCGGTGTCTCGGTCAGCCAGATCTCGCTGATCATCAATACCATCTTCGCTTCCTTCCTGGTCGCCGGCTCGGTGTCGTGGATGTACTACGCGGACCGCCTGATGGAGCTGCCGTCCGGCGTGCTCGGCGTGGCGCTGGGCACCATCCTGCTGCCGTCGCTGGCCAAGACCTATGCCAGCGATGACCGCCACGAGTATTCGCGGCTGATGGACTGGGGGCTGCGTCTGTGCTTCCTGCTGGTACTGCCGTGTTCCCTGGCCCTGGCGGTGATCGCCGAGCCGCTGACCGTCGCGCTGTTCCAGTATGGCAAGTTCAGCGCCCATGACGCCCTGATGACCCAGCGCGCGCTGATCGCGTACGCCGTCGGCCTGCTCGGCATCATCCTGGTGAAGGTGCTGGCGCCGGGCTTCTATGCGCGGCAGAACATCAAGACGCCGGTGAAGATCGCGCTGTTCACCCTGGTTTCCACCCAACTGATGAACCTGGTGTTCATCGGCCCGCTCAAGCATGCGGGTCTTGCCCTGGCCATCAGTCTGGCGGCCTGTCTGAACGCTGGCCTGTTGTTCTGGCAACTGCGCAAGCAACAGCTGTTCGACCCGCAGCCAGGCTGGGGCAGGTTCATCGCCAAATTAGTCGCATCTGTACTGGTGATGTGCGCCGTGTTGATCGGCATGATGTACTTCATGCCGGCCTGGGATCAGGGCGGGATGCCGATTCGCCTGGTGCGCCTGGGCGTGCTGGTGGTGGCCGGCGTAGTCGCCTATTTCGGTATGCTGGCGATTCTCGGCTTCCGCCTGCGGGACTTCTCCCGGCGCGCGGTGCTGTAACCTTCGCGCGGCAAAGCATTGCATCCGTTTGCGGCGACGGCATTTTGCCTGTCGCGCCGCGGCGGGTGCGGGTATAATCGACCACTTTCTGAGCAATACGCGCGCTATGCAGCTGCTTCGAGGCCTTCACAACCTGCGGCCCCTGTCCGGGGGCTGTGTCGCCACCATCGGTAACTTCGACGGCGTCCATCTCGGCCACCAGGCGATCCTGGGGCGTCTGCGCGAGCGTTCGCTGGAGCTGGGCGTGCCCAGCTGCGTGGTGATCTTCGAGCCGCAGCCGCGCGAGTATTTCGCGCCCGATGCCGCGCCGGTGCGCCTGAGCCGCCTGCGCGAGAAGCTCGAACTGCTGCGCCAGTACGGCGTCGATTTCGTCCTTTGCCTGGCGTTCAACCGCCGTCTGCGCGAGCTGTCGGCCGCTGAGTTTGTCCGCCAGGTGCTGGTGGAGGGGCTGCGGGTCCGCCATCTGGAAGTGGGTGACGATTTCCGCTTCGGCTGCGACCGCTCCGGTGACTTCGCCTTCCTGGTCAACGCCAGTGCGGAGCAGGGCTTTACCGTCGAAGCCGCGACCACGGTGGAAGTCGACGGCATGCGCGTCAGCAGCTCGCGTATCCGCAAGGACCTCGCCGACGGTGACCTGCACATGGTCGAGCGCCTGCTGGGTCGCCCGTATCGCCTGAGCGGCCGCGTGCTGCACGGGCAGAAGCTGGGTCGCACGTTGGGTTCGCCCACCGCGAACATCCAGCTCAAGCGCCGCAAGGCGCCGCTCAACGGCGTTTACCTGGTCAGCACCATGGTGGCTGGTCAGCGTCAGAACGGGGTTGCCAACATCGGCACCCGGCCGTCAGTGAATGGCGATGGCCGGCCCCACCTGGAAGTGCATCTGCTGGATTTCGCCGGCGATCTGTACGGCCAGCACCTGGATATCACGTTCCACCAGAAGCTGCGTGATGAGCAGCGTTTCGCCTCGCTCGAGGCACTCAAGGCGGCCATCCTCGCCGACATCGCCGCCGCCCGAGCCTACTGGCTGGGCCAACCGCTTGATTGAAGATCCTGAACAGGCCCTGAGATGACCGATTACAAAGCCACTCTGAACCTTCCCGAAACCGACTTCCCGATGAAAGCCGGCCTGCCGCAGCGCGAGCCGCAAACCCTCAAGCTCTGGAACGACATTGGCCTGTACCAGAAGCTGCGGAAGATTGGCGAAGGTCGCCCGAAATTCATCCTGCACGATGGCCCGCCCTACGCCAACGGCAGCATCCACATCGGTCACGCGGTCAACAAGATCCTCAAGGACATCATCGTCCGCTCCAAGACCCTGGCTGGCTACGACGCCCCCTACGTGCCGGGCTGGGACTGCCACGGCCTGCCGATCGAGCACAAGGTCGAGACCACCCATGGCAAGAACCTGCCGGCGGACAAGACCCGCGAGCTGTGCCGCGAATACGCTGCCGAGCAGATCGAAGGGCAGAAGGCCGACTTCATCCGCCTGGGCGTGCTGGGTGACTGGGACAATCCCTACAAGACCATGAACTTCTCCAACGAGGCCGGCGAAATCCGCGCCCTCGCCGAGATGGTCAAGCAGGGCTTCGTGTTCAAGGGCCTGAAGCCGGTGAACTGGTGCTTCGACTGCGGCTCGGCCCTGGCTGAAGCCGAGGTTGAATACGCCGACAAGAAGTCCGACGCCATCGACGTCGCCTTCCCGGTGGAAGACGCCGACAAGCTGGCCGCCGCCTTCGGCCTGGCCAGCCTGCCGAAGCCCGCCGCCATCGTCATCTGGACCACCACCCCCTGGACCATCCCGGCCAACCAGGCACTGAACGTCCACCCCGAATTCACCTACGCGCTGGTCGATACCGGCGAGCGCCTGTTGGTGCTGGCCGAGGAACTGGTCGAGTCCTGCCTGCAACGCTACGGCCTGGAAGGCAAGGTCATCGCTACCGCACAAGGCGAAGCGCTGGATCTGATCCGCTTCCGTCATCCGTTCTACGAGCGCCTGTCGCCGGTCTACCTGGCCGAGTATGTCGAACTGGGCGCCGGCACCGGCGTGGTTCACTCCGCCCCGGCCTACGGTGAGGACGACTTCCGTACCTGCAAGCAGTACGGCATGAGCAACGACGACATCCTCAGCCCGGTGCAGAGCAACGGCGTGTACGTGGCCGACCTGCCGTTCTTCGGCGGCCAGTTCATCTGGAAGGCCAACCCGGCCATCGTCACCAAGCTCGAGGAAGTCGGCGCGCTGCTCAAGCACGCGGCCATCAACCACAGCTACATGCACTGCTGGCGCCACAAGACCCCGCTGATCTACCGCGCAACTGCGCAGTGGTTCGTCGGCATGGACAAGCAGCCGCAGACCGGCGCCACCCTGCGCGAGCGCGCGCTGGAAGCCATCACTGAAACCGAATTCGTGCCCAACTGGGGCCAGGCGCGCCTGCACGGCATGATCGCTGGCCGTCCGGACTGGTGCATCTCGCGTCAACGCAACTGGGGCGTACCGATCCCGTTCTTCCTGCACAAGGCCACCGGTGAGCTGCACCCGCGCACCGTCGAGCTGATGGAAAAAGTCGCCCTGCGCGTCGAGAAAGAAGGCATCGAAGCCTGGTTCAAGCTCGACGCCGCCGAACTGCTGGGCGATGAAGCCGCGCAGTACGACAAGATCAATGACACCCTGGACGTCTGGTTCGACTCCGGCACCACGCACTGGCACGTGCTGCGCGGCTCCCACGCCGAGCTGGGCCACGCCAGCGGCCCGGCCGCCGACCTCTATCTGGAAGGCTCCGACCAGCACCGCGGCTGGTTCCATTCCTCGCTGCTGACTGGCTGCGCCATCGACGGCCACGCGCCGTACCGCCAGCTGCTGACCCACGGTTTCACCGTGGACGAGTCCGGCCGCAAGATGTCCAAGTCCCTGGGCAACACCGTGGTGCCGCAGACCGTGATCGATAGCATGGGCGCCGACATCCTGCGCCTGTGGGTCGCGTCCACCGACTACTCCGGTGAGATCGCCGTTTCCCAGCAGATCCTCCAGCGCAGCGCCGACGCCTATCGTCGTATCCGCAATACCACGCGCTTCCTGCTGTCCAACCTGTCCGGCTTCGACCCGGCCAAGGACCTGCTGCCCAACGACCAGTTGCTGGCCCTGGACCGCTGGGCCATCGACCGCGCCCTGCAGCTGCAGCGCGAGCTGGAAGAGGCCTATCGCGACTACCGCTTCTGGAACGTCTACTCCAAGGTGCACAACTTCTGCGTGCAGGAGCTGGGCGGCTTCTACCTGGACATCATCAAGGACCGCCAGTACACCACCCAGGCGAACAGCGTTGCCCGCCGTTCCTGCCAGACCGCGCTGTTCCACATCGCCGAGGCTCTGGTGCGCTGGATCGCGCCGATCATGGCCTTCACCGCCGAGGAAATCTGGAGCTTCATGCCGGGCGAGCGCGCCGAGTCGGTGATGCTGACCACCTGGTACGACGGCCTCTCCGAGCTGCCGGCCGACGCCGAGCTGGATCGTGCCTACTGGGACGAGGTCATGGCTGCCAAGGCCGCCGTGAACAAGGAGCTGGAGAACCTGCGCAGCGCCAAGACCATCGGTGGCAACCTGCAGGCCGAGATCACCCTCTACGCCGAAGACTCCCTGGCCAAGCGCCTGGAGAAGCTGGGCAATGAGCTGCGCTTTGTGCTGATCACTTCCGCCGCCACCGTCGCGCCGCTGTCCGCAGCGCCGGCCGACGCGGTGGCGAGCGAACTGCCAGGCCTGAAGCTGCAGGTCGTGAAGTCCTCCCACGCCAAGTGCGGCCGTTGCTGGCACTTCCGCGCGGACGTCGGCAGCAATGCCGCGCATCCGGAGCTGTGTGGCCGCTGCGTCGAGAACATCGAAGGCGCGGGCGAGGTGCGTCACTATGCCTAACGCCGATCGTTTCGGCCGTCTGCCCTGGCTGTGGATCACCGTGGTCGTGTTCGTTCTGGATCAGGTCAGCAAGGCCTTTTTCCAGGCCGAGCTGAACATGTACCAACAGATCGTGGTGATCCCCGACCTGTTCAGCTGGACCCTGGCCTACAACACCGGCGCCGCATTCAGCTTCCTGGCGGACAGCTCGGGCTGGCAGCGCTGGTTGTTCGCCCTGATCGCCATTGTGGTCAGCGGTGTGCTGGTGGTCTGGCTCAAGCGCCTCAAGCGTGGCGAGACCTGGCTGGCCATCGCCCTGGCCCTGGTGCTGGGTGGCGCGCTGGGCAACCTGTACGATCGCATGGTCCTGGGACACGTGGTGGACTTCATCCTCGTGCACTGGCAGAACCGCTGGTATTTCCCTGCGTTCAACCTGGCCGATAGCGCCATCACCGTCGGCGCCATCATGCTGGCGCTGGACATGTTCAAATCGAAGAAATCCGGAGAGACCGCCCATGGCTGATTCTTCTGACACCATTCAGCGTATTGGCGGTGATTCTCAGGTCACCCTGCATTTCGCTCTGAAACTGGATGACGGCAATGTCGTCGACAGCACCTTCGACAAGCAGCCGGCCACCTTCAAGGTCGGTGACGGCAACCTGCTGCCGGGCTTCGAGCAGGCGCTGTTCGGCCTCAAGGCCGGTGATAAGCGCACCCTGACCATCGAGCCGGAGCAGGGCTTCGGCCAGCCGAACCCGGCCAACGTTCAGGTGATGCCGCGTGACCAGTTCCAGGGCATGGAGCTGGCCGAAGGTCTGCTGGTGATCTTCAACGATGCCGCCAAGACCGAGCTGCCGGGCATCGTCAAGGAGTTCGACGAGCAGCACGTCACCATCGATTTCAACCATCCGCTGGCCGGCAAAACGCTGGCCTTCGAAGTCGATATCATTGACGTGAAATCAGCCTGACCGAGCGGCCGGTCCGGATTCAACGGGCCGTTTCGCACCAGGCGAAGTATTCCTACCGGCCCCTTGTGGGCCGGCTTGCGTAGCACCCGAGGCCACCATGCAAATCAAACTCGCCAATCCCCGCGGCTTCTGCGCCGGCGTCGACCGGGCGATCGAGATCGTCAACCGCGCCCTCGACGTCTTCGGCCCGCCGATCTATGTGCGCCATGAAGTGGTGCACAACAAGTTCGTGGTGGAGAACCTGCGCAACCGTGGCGCCGTGTTCGTCGAAGAACTCGACCAGGTACCGGACGACACCATCGTCATTTTCAGCGCCCACGGCGTCTCCCAGGCGGTGCGCAAGGAAGCCGAGAATCGCGGCCTGAAAGTCTTCGACGCCACCTGTCCGCTGGTGACCAAGGTGCACATGGAGGTCGTGCGCTACAGCCGCGACGGCCACGAGTGCATCCTGATTGGCCACGAGGGGCATCCGGAGGTGGAAGGCACCATGGGCCAGTACGATGACTCCAACGGCGGCGCCATCTACCTGGTGGAAGACGAGGCGGATGTTGCCGCGCTGGAAGTACGCAATTCCGAGGCGCTGCACTTTGTCACCCAGACCACCCTGTCGATGGATGACACCTCCAAGGTGATCGACGCCCTGCGCGGCAAATTCCCGCACATCCAGGGGCCGCGCAAGAACGACATCTGCTACGCCACTCAGAACCGCCAGGATGCCGTTAAGGAACTGGCCGACCAGTGTGATCTGGTGCTGGTGGTCGGCAGCCCGAACAGCTCCAACTCCAACCGCCTGCGCGAGCTGGCCGAGCGCATGGGTACCCCCGGCTACCTGATCGACGGCGCCGAAGACATGAAGAAGGAGTGGTTCGATGGCGTGCAGCGCGTCGGTATCACTGCTGGTGCGTCCGCGCCGGAAGTGCTGGTGCGCGGGGTGATCCAGCAACTGCGCGATTGGGGCGCCGAGCCCGAAGTGGAGCTGGATGGGCGGGAGGAGAACATCACCTTCTCCATGCCGAAGGAATTGCGGGTGAAGGCGATCTGAGCCGAGCCTGGAAAAGAAAAAGCCCGATCGATTGATCGGGCTTTTTTATGCGCCGGTTATTTCCAGCAGTCCGCGACGCTGGCGCCCGATACGCTGACGCCTTTGACCCCGGCACCATTGAGCGTGAGATTACCGCAGGTCGTGTCGGCGACCTGCGGTCCTGCCCGAGTGGCGGTCAGGATATAGCCGCTGTTATCCGTTCCGACGCTCAGGGTGTACTTACCGGTATCTGACTTGACCGCTGTTGCGCTGCCGGTGCCCGTCGTATTGCGCATGCCGAGCTTGCCCATGTCGGTGGCACTGACGACATAGGCATAGTTCTGTGCGTAGTAGCGCTCCTGCCTGGCCGCTGCGTCGTTGAGCATGGCCTGAGCCTCACTGCGATTGGCGCGCAGTACGTAGTTGGAGTAGCTGGGGTAGGCGATGGCCGCCAGGACGCCGATCACCGCGACTACGATCATCAGTTCCATCAGCGTGAAGCCGGCCGATTTGGTCGAAGAGGTTCTCATCGTGCTTCCTCGGGAATGACTCGCCAGGACTGGCGCCCGGTAGAGGTAGGACCGGAGCTGTACATCATGCCGCTGCCCAGGCCCGGAGAGGTATAGATTTCGCCGTTGTTGGTGGTGAAGCCGCCAGCGCCGGGTTTCTTGTATCCCGACACGACGTTATTGCTACTACCGTAGGTGTCGCTGTCGTTGATGGTCTTGTCGTTGTTCAAGTCGAATACGCTGTACTTGGTGCGACCGCCGGTATAGGGATCAAGGCCATAGATCCAGGAGTCAACGCCTTCCTTGCAGGGGTCGGCATTGGGCGTCAGGGTGTTGGCCAGGAGCGTGGTACCGCGCGTTGCCATCGGGTTGATCATCATCTCGCCGCTCAAGGTGCTGGAGCCGTCGATCTTCAGATCCAGTACCCAGCCCCATTTATTCACGCTCGAGTCCGCTGTATCGGTGGCGCCGGTCGCGTACCACTGGATCGAGTTCTGACTGACGGTACGGATACCTTCCACGTTGGTGTTGCCGCTGAACGGATTGCTCGCCGCTTCCTCGGTGATCGTCTGGGTGACGAGATTGCTCCGAGCCAATGCCGGGTTGGGGGCCGAGGTGCTCTGGGCGCGGGTCTTGCGGTCCCAGATGCCGTAGATGCTCTGTGCGCGGGTCGAGTCGACGTTGCCGTCGGTGGTTTCGAAGTATTTGCCCGTTCCGAAGATCACCAGGTAACCCAGGGTGGTCGGGTGGCGTACCAGCGAAGGCGCCGCCATGATCGTCTGTGCGGTGGCGCCGGTAGTGCGGCTGTCCTTGGCCGTATAGATCGGCTTGCCGCCATAGGAAACAGCAAAGTCGTTGGCGTTGCTCGCAGAATCGGTGATGCCGCCGGTGCCGCGCTTGAAGGGATCCGTCCCGGTGCCGTCGCGTGCGCTGGCGGGGAACAGGTCGAAGCGCCAGAGGTTGCCCTGCAGGTCGCCGGCATAGGCGTAATCGGCCACGCCGTCACTGTTGTTGTCTGCCAGTTTCACACTGGACATGCCATTCGCCTTGGTGTTGTCCCCGGTAACGACGAGCTCCTTGATCATGTCGCCGGTCTGTACGTCGAGGATCATCAGCGAGGCCTTGTCGGCGTCGGTACCACTCTGGTTGCCGTAGCCGTTGCCGGTGACAACCGCCCATTTGCCATTGTGGAGGCGAGCGATGGATGGGGTAGGGAAGGTGTATCCCATGTTGGCGTAGGTGGTGCTGGTATCGAAACTCTTCTCCCAGAGCAGGGTGATGGCATCGGGGTTGGTGATGTCCAGCGCAAACATCGAGCGGCCGCCGGCGCGCAGCGTGCCGACCAGTACGGTGTGCCAGGCGTCGCCGTAATAAACGTCGGAGACCACCGGGGTGCCATCGACGTAGAACTGGTGGGCGCCGCCCTTGTACTTCTTCGCCGGTAGTTTGTAGAGGTTCTCGATCACTGCCGACGGCACATAGGCAAATACTTCTGCTCCGGTGCGAGTGTCGAAACCATGGAGCATGCCGTCGTTACCGCCCACATAGACCATTGGCCGGCGAGCCGGGTTGGCACCATCTGCGCTGTTTGCCGTGCGGAATGCTGCATATTTGCTGGTTCCATCCGTGGTTGCGCCATCGATGGCGTCTGCCAGGTAGGCCAGGTATTTCGGCGTCCCCACCAGCACCGGCGACGAGTTGATGATGTCGCCGACGACGCTGCCGCGCTCGCGGAATTGCCCCGTGGCGCTACCTTCGTTGCTCTGGTCGCCACGAATGTAGGCGACGCGTTGCGAGCCTTTGGTATCGGCGGTGGAGTTGGTGGTGTCGTAGTCGCGGTTGAGCAAGGTCTGCTGGGCGGTGCTGAGGTTGGCCCAGGTGAAGTCCTTCAGCTTGCTGGTGCCGGTGCTGCTGAACATCTTGATCGTGCGTCCGGAGGCCTGCACGCCGTTGAGCGTGGTGGCCAGGTCCCAGGACTGCGTGCGTGCGCCATTACTGTCGATGGTGTACTTGATCAGGTTGCCGGACCAATCCTCGCTGTTGAACTGGGTCTCGTAGACCTCGCGAGTGATGGTGTCCTCCACGACCGAGGCGGTGACGCCCGGGGCGCTTGCCGACGCGGTACGGTTACTGATGCGGTTGATGATGGTGCGGAACGCCTCGACGATCTTGTCCGGGCTGTCGGCGCTGAAGAATTCGCCGCGGGAGTTGATCGCCGTGTGCCACAGGTCGTAGACGTTGTTGGCGCTGTCGGAGCTGGCCGCCGGCCACGCGGTGCCGTTTTTTAATGCGGTATAGCCCGCGCCGCCGTAGGTGTCGCCGTTCCAGGGGATGCCGGGCTTGTCGAGCGCGCTCGTCAGGCCCAGGCCGATGGTGTAGTTGACCAGGTGCTGCCAGGTGGCCGGATCGTTGCGCGGGTCCCAGTACTCGGCAGTGGCGTCGCTGGTGTTAGGCGCCACCAGCAAGGGTTTCACGTCGTTGTCCAGGTTGGTATTGGCGTCGGTGGCCCAGTAGTGGAAGGCCAGGTCCGCCAGGGTGTTCTGGGTGGCATCGTTGAACGGTGCCTGCTTGCTGTAGGTCTTGCTGTCGGGCAGCGTCGTATTGCTCTGGTCGGGCTTGAGGGTCGCACTGGTCGTGCCGTTATCGCCGTTCCACATGCCGTCGGTCATCATGATCTGATAGCTGGGGCGGCAGGCATAGCTCGGGCTCTGCACGGTTGTGCCCCTGCCGCCGCTCGAGGTGAACGGGTTGGGATCGTAAGCCCAGGCATCGTTGCTCTTGAGGAACTCACCGGCACGGCTCATCGCAAGGCGCAGCGAGGTGCCGTTGACGAAGGGCACGCCGCTCAGCCAGGTGAAGAAGTTACCGCGATGCTGGTCGGAGAATTTGCGGAAATAGTTGGTGCCGCAACTGCTGGAGTTCAGCGTCGTACAGTCGTTCAGCGTCTGCCAGGTCAGACGGATGCTGGTGGGCAGGCTGTTGAAGGCAAGGTTCGCGGCGCTCAGCGTGGCCAGCGCGCGTGTCCGGTAGAACGAGTACCAGATGGCGAAGTTCTGCCGCTCATCGGTATTGCCGACGCCGGAGGTCGCCGACACGGTGACCAGTCGATAGCAGTTGTCATCGGTGGTGGTCGAGGTACACCCGGTCAGCGTGGTGTCGTACAGGTAGTAGTAGGCCGGCACTCTGGACTGGGTCTTGTCGGCACTGGTGACCGTCGTTGTGGTGGTCGTTGTGGTGGTCGCGTTGGTGATCAGCGTGTAGCGGCTGTTTCCGCTGTTCTTCTTGCAACTGACAAAGGCATAGGTCGTCGTGGTGCTGGTGTCGACCTTGGTGACGCTACCGTCGCTTCCCGTTGTGGAGTTCGAGTCGGTAGAGCTATCCGGGGAGACTACGTTGCCTGAGGGGCAACTGCGCAAGGTCGTGCTGTTTACATAGTTGTTGGTGACCTGCGGATTACCGGTCGTGGTGTTCTGGCTGAGGACCCTCGGGCCGAAGTCGGCATCGGGGTTCTGTACGTACTGGCGCCACCCGTATACCGCGTCGGTAGAGGTAAAGCTGGCGCCCGGCGCACTCGCAGGATCGGAGTTGCGTGTGACCCAGTAAGAGCTGCTCAGGTCCGTGGTGCCCGTGCTGGTCTTGAACCCGTTGGAATAGGCCGCGGTGAACGAGGTGCTGTAGCCCGGGTTGGCACGTGAACCGTCGCTGTTGACCTTCGTGGGAATCAGGTAGGTGACCGAAGGGTTGTAGTACATCGGGTTGAACACGGCCGCCTTGAAGCGCCGATAGGCGCCGTTGTCGCCCATGCTGTCCGGGGCGAAGGCGTAACGCATACTGCCCGAGTCATCCAGGGTGAGGATCAGGTTCGGGGCAACCGATTCGGAGAGGATCAGCGGCGACTGCGCGACGCTCAGCAGCGTGGCCTGTGCCTGTTGGGTTGCGCTGAAAAGCATCGAGCACAGCAGCAGGCTGAGCGATGCCTTGTGGGAGAAGGTCCTGGGTTTCATCAACGGTCACCGTTGTCGAAGAGTTTGGCGGTGGTCGAACGCAGGTAGGTAGCGTTGCTGGTCGCGGTGGTCGAAGCCTTGGCGTTGACCTCGTAACGGAAGGTGCCCGTCTGGTTCATCATGTTGCCGTACTCGGGGTTTTCCGCCTCGCCGGACTCCGCGCCACCTGGAGCGGGGAGGGCGTACCAAAGGATGGGCATCCTGCTGTCCGCCTGGGTGCCATCCTTGGGGTAATAGGCTCGTGAAAGGCCCGTTGTATCGAACAGCAACGAATAGGTAGCGGTGTTGTTTCGCAGCTTGAGCAGGCAGGCGTCAGGCACGGTACCCGCCGCAGCGGTCGCGCAGGTCGCGGTGGGCTCCAGGGGACGCAGGCGATTGATCATCGAGTACTCGCCGTCCCGCAGGCCCGCCTCGGCGCCGTTGGCCAGGCGTTGCTGCTCGACGAAGTTGGCCGTGATACGCGATTCCAACGCGACCTCGCGGGTGCTGGAGAGCGCCAGAAGGGTCACGAGCAGCAGGATGATCAGCGCGATGAACAGGGATGCACCGGTCTGCTTTTGCCGCGAGCCGAAAGAGTTGCTGAGGGGCTTGGCGGTCATCATGGCGTCAGGTTCCTGAGGGTGACGGTGTTCTGGCTGAACTGATAGAGCTGGTTCTTGTCGGCGTTCTTGAGGGCCGTGACTTCGGCAGCCGTGGCGCCGCTGTAGTCTTTCCAGTTCTGCAATGCGTTATCGGCAGTGCTGGCGTCGCGCACATAGTTGGAGGTGCTGCGGGTCAGGGT